>PMZQ01000047.1:302-17581 GCA_003170155.1 Actinomycetota bacterium
CAAACGAGGGGTGGCTGCGATCACTCCTTGATCCCGCGCACGCGGCTTGACGTGTGGCTTTTCGAGCTCTCAGGCGCACTCGAAGAATATCCAGGCGCAGCACTCAGTCAGCGTTGGAAAGGCTGCGGAGTGGAAAGACGCGATCGCCGTTCAGAGCAGTTTCTGCAACTGCATCGCCACGCCGAGATCGCCTCTCAATCTCAGCTTGCCGCTGAGATAGGCGGAAAGAGCCGAGATCTCGCCTTTCATCATCTTCGAGTACGTCTCTTCGCTAGCCGAGATGGTGCAATCAGCGCTCTCGCCGCTGCCAGGGCTCACCGACACCTTCCCTTCCTCGATCCTCACCGTCCAAGCGTTGCCGCCTTCGAGCGAGAAAACGTAGGTTGCGCGGACGCCCGATAGATCCCGCCCGGCAGCGTGCTCGGGAAGAGAGGCGAAGAAGGTGTCGAACTCGCTATTCATCGGTCTGGGTTCTGATACCCGCGACGGATTACCCGTTTTGCCCCGCGGGGCATCGATCTACGCGATGAGCTTAGTGCCTGATCAGGCAGCGCGCGTGACCGGCTGCACCAGGTAGCGCCGTATTAACGAGTGCGACAACTCGTACTGGCAGCGGCCAAGCTCGAGTCTGTTGCGCTCGAGCAGATCGCGGCTGCCGCCGTCTTCGCGAAGCTGTTCCCGCTCGCGGGCAAGGAGCGCGAGCTTCAGCTGAAGCTGCTCCGGACTGGACTGAGATCCATCGAAACCGTGGTACATCTCCACCGCTCCCTCACGAGACGAGATTAGCTTCCATGAGGATGTTCGCTGTCCTGCCTTAGAGGACTCTGAGATGCGCCTAAGAGTTCGCGAAGACTCGACAACGAGCGCTTCGACACTCGCGAGCGGCCGCCAGCAGTTACGCTGCACAAATGCGTATCTTGGTCGTGGCCGAGGACGCCGATCGGCTCTGCCTAGCTCTGGAAGAAGGTGGCTGCGAAGCCGTCGCTAAAGCTCGTAGCGACGAAGCCGAGCATCTGCTCCTCTGCGAGCGTTTCGACGTCGTCATCTTCCATCCCCGCTCGGCCGATCCCTACTTTCTGAGCCGGATGTTGCGCGAGTATCCGGGCAGAGCCCTGATCGCCTGGCTTCATTCTTCATCATCGGCTCGCGTAGGTGAGCTGCTCGAGGCTGGCGCCGACGAGGTGCTGGACGGCACGATGGACAACGGCGAGATCCTGGCCCGAGTTCGCAATGCCGCCCGGCACGGCCGCCGCCCCGCCGAGCTAGAGCTCGAGCTCGGTGATCTGCTGATCGCCTCTCCCAGCGGAAAGGCCAACTGGCGTGGAGAGCCGCTTGCGCTAACTCGCCGCGAGCGTGGCGTTCTGCTCGCGCTAGCAGAGGCGATCGGCGAGACGGTTCCGCGCGACGTCATCTACCGCAAGGTCTGGGGCTACAGCATGATCCGCGGAGACCGCTCGGTCGACGTCTACGTGAAACGGCTTCGCGACAAGCTCGCTCGGGCCGGAGTCGAGCTGCGAATTCGCACCGCACCCGGTGTTGGTTACTACCTAGCGCTCCCGGTCGCCGAGCCGAGTGAAGAGACCGTAGTGTTTCTGTAACCGATTCGTAACTCTGACCTCCGCGAGCACCATTAGCGTGAGAGCTGACGGTCAACCCGACCAAGGAGAGTAGGGATGCGGTTCTCTCTCGTCCCACGGCAAGCCCAGTTCTATGACCTATTCGCTCAAGCCGGCGAAAACGCACTCGAGGCAGCTCGGCTCGTCGAGCGGCGCTTCCAGACCATTTCCGACGGAACCGTCGGACAAGAGGCGGTCACCGACCTCGAGCACAAGGGCGATGACATCACGGCCGAGATCATCGGCCTACTCAACACGCAGTACGTAACGCCGCTCGACCGCGAGGACATCTACGCCCTCGCAAGCGCGATCGACACGGTCGTCGACTATCTCGACGACGCCTCCGAGCTGATCGACGTCTACCACATCGAGAGCCCGATGGAGCAGGCCGTCGAGCAGTGCCGGATTCTGGTCGGTTCGACCGTACATCTATCGAACGCGCTCAACGGGCTACGCGGGCTACGCGGAGTTCAGAAGGAACTGGTCGCTCTCAAGAAGCTCGAAGATGAGGGTGACGCGATCGCCCGCGACGCGATCGGCGCGCTGTTCGAGAACGAGAAGGTCAGCCCACGTTTGATCATCCAGTGGAAAGACATCTTCGAGGCGCTCGAGGAGGCCATCGATTCGGCCGAGAAGGCAGCTCACCTGATTGGCAATATCGTTGTCAAGAATGGCTGAGTAGGCGTCTGATGCTCTGGATCACACTGGTAGCGGTCGTCGTGATCGCCTTTTTCTTCGACTTCACCAACGGCTTCCACGACACCGCGAACTCGATCGCGACCGCCGTCTCGACGCGAGCACTCAGCCCGCGAATCGCCGTCATCTGGGCGGCGACGCTCAACTTCGCCGGCGCGTTCCTCTCGATCAAGGTCGCCACGACGATCGCCAAGGGCATCGTCAATCCGGCGGTGATCCAAACGCCCCACCCCGAGACGGGGCTGAAAGTAATCCTCGCGGCGCTCGTCGGGGCGATCGTCTGGAATCTGACGACCTGGTATCTCGGGCTGCCTTCGAGCTCTAGCCACGCCTTGATCGGAGGACTTCTAGGCGCCGCGGTTTCCGCGTTCGGGTTTCACCACAACGGCTCGCGCGTGATCATCTCGCACGGGCTCTACGAGAAGGTGCTTGCTCCCTCGCTTCTGGCCCCGTTGCTCGCGATCCCCGCGGCTCTCGTCCTGATGACGGCGATCCTGTGGCTGATTCGCCGCACCCGGCCCGATCGGACGAATCACTTCTTCAGGCGCCTGCAACCCCTCTCTTGCGGCTGGCTCGCATTTACGCATGGCACGAACGACGCCCAGAAGACCATGGGCGTGGTGTTCATCGCGCTGATCGTCTCCGGCCATCTTCCCGCCGATGCCTCCTCGATTCCGCTCTGGGTGAAGATCAGCGCCGCCTCCGCGATGGCCCTCGGCACCTACGCCGGCGGTTGGCGGATCATCCGTACGGTCGGGCAGCGGATCGCCAAAATCCAGCCGCCGGGAGGTTTTGCGGCCGAGGCGACCGCAGGCACCGTTCTCTGGGTGACCGCGCACTTCGGTTTTCCCGTCTCGACCACTCATACGGTCTCCAGCGCCGTGCTCGGGTCGGGCGCGGCCGGCTCGAAGCTCTCGGCCGTGCGCTGGGGTGTGGCGGGCAACATCGTCGCCGCCTGGTTGATCACGATCCCCTGCGCCGCTCTCGTCGGCTCCGGCGTCGAGTTGCTGACGAGGCTTCCTGGAGGCGTCTTCTTCGCTCTTGGAGTGGCTGCCATCGCCGCGGTTCTGGCTCTGGTGGCCCGCTCGCGTCACCTCGCCATGGGCAAGCGCGAGGCTCAAGACATCCAGATGGTCTCCTAGAGCAGGCGCTCTCGTAACTCGCGTACCGCGCTGAGCGGATCGAGCCGGCGGTCGGCGACCGCGCTTACCAGGGCCTCGAGGTCGTTATCGCCGGCGGCGGCTCGCTCGAGCTCGCGGCGAATGCGGCCGAGCGCCAGTGCGAAGAGCTCGCGGCGAAGGTTTTCACGGCGTCGCTCGCCGAGGCCACCCGACTGCTCGAGCGACGAGCGATGCTCCTCGATCGTTTGCCAGAGACGATCGACCCCGTCGCCCGACGAAGCCTGAGTGCTCACGATCGGAGGTCCATGATCGCCGCCGAGCGATAGCGCCTGCCTCAGCTCGGCCAGCGTGACGGCGGCAGTCGGATGATCGCTCTTGTTGAGCGCGATAACGTCGGGGATCTCCATCACACCCGCCTTCAGTGCCTGTACCGAGTCGCCCGAGCCGGGCATCAGCACGAGCACGACGGTGTCGGCGATCCCGGCCACGGCCACCTCGCTCTGCCCCACACCGGCCGTCTCGACAAAGAGCAGCTCGCGGCCGCTTGCGTCGAGCACGAGCAGTGCCTCGAGCGTCGCCTCGGCCAGGCCACCCGAGTGGCCGCGGGTGCCCATCGAGCGGATGAACACGTCCGGATCGAGGAAGTGCTCGCTGAGGCGGATGCGATCGCCCAGGAGCGCTCCCTTCGTGAACGGACTGGAGGGATCGACCGAGACCACTCCGACGCTCCTCCCCAGTCCACGTACGTGCTTGACGAGTGCGCCGATCAGCGTCGACTTGCCGACTCCTGGCGGTCCGGTGACTCCGATCCGGTAGGCGCCGCCCGTGTCGGGGTAGAGATCACGTATCAGCTCCTCGGCCTCGTCTCCCCCGCGCTCGACCAGACTGAGGGCTCGAGCAAGCGAGCGTTTGTTGCCCGATCGCACACCGTCTGCGAGCTCTGCTGGTGTCCAGGAACGTCCGGCCATGAACGCTGACTCTAGCGAGCCGCGAGCCCGAGTTACTTCTCGCGCGGACGCAAGATGGCGCGCTCGATCTCTTCCTCGGTGAGCGGGAAGTGGCACGCAGCCAACTGCTCGGGCAAGCCCTTGGGCTCCAGTGGCGGCTCGACCTCGCTGCAGATCTCCTGCGCTTTCGGGCAGCGGGTGTGGAAACGGCAGCCGCTCGGCGGATCGACCGGGCTGGGTGGATCGCCGTGCAGGATTATGCGGCGACTACGAGCCTCCTCGGCGTCGGCGGAGGCAACCGGCACGGCCGATAGCAGGGCTCCCGAGTACGGGTGCTTGGGATGGGAGCAGAGGGTCTCGGGCGGCGCCAGCTCGACGATCTTGCCGAGATACATGACAGCGATCCGATCGGAGACGTGGCGCACGACCGAGAGGTCGTGAGCGATGAAGAGCAGGGTCATTCCCATCTCGTCGCGCAGGTCCTCGAGCAGGTTCAGCACCTGCGCCTGGATCGAGACGTCGAGCGCCGAGACCGGCTCGTCGGCAAGGATCAGCTTCGGCTTGGTCACGATCGCCCGGGCGACGCCGATCCGCTGCCTCTGCCCGCCCGAGAACTCGTACGGGTAGCGGTTGAAGTGCTCGGGGTTGAGCCCGACCAGCTCCATCACCTCGCGCACGTGGGCCTTCCGCTCGGCCCTCGAGCCAAGCTTGTGTATCCGCAGCGGCTCGCCGATGATCGCGCCCACCGGGCGCCGCGGATTGAGCGCCGAGTAGGGATCCTGGAGAATGATCTGCATATCGCGCCTGAGCGGGCGCAGCTGCCGCCGCGACCAGGTCGTGATGTCCTTGCCGTCGAAGACGATCCGCCCGCTCGTGGGCTCGATCAGCCTGGTGACAACTCGCGCGAGCGTGGACTTGCCGCAACCGGTCTCCCCCACCAGACCGAGCGTTTCGCCACGCTTGACCTCGAGCGAGACGTCGTCGACCGCGTGCACCTGGCCGAGATCGCGGTTGAGGAGAACGCCGTGCGTCATCGCGAAGTATTTGGTCAGGCCGCCGACGGTGATGAGGGCGTCGGGGCTGACCTCCAGCGCCACATCCGCGAACGTGCCGCTCGGATCCTCCCCGAAACGATTGCGACCGAAGGTGCCTTTCAAGAATCCCACATCGACTATGACCCAGATCGCAAAGATTTGGCCGAAGACGGGTATCAGCTGGAGTGCCAGATGCCAGCCCGGGTGATCGCGATCGTGAAGGCGCTTGACCGTGACGGCGAGCGACGCCCAGAGTGTGGCCAGAGCAAGAACACCGAAGACAACCAGAGCCGCGTCATCACGACCCAGAGCCATTAGGACAACGACCGGAGCCAAGACGACGCAGCCCAGCGGCAGGACGCCCTTGAGCCAGTAGTCGCGGCGATTGATCCGCCCCTTGAAAGAAGTGAGGGCTTCCCAGAGGGTCACGACTCGCCTCCCTGATAGCTCGGAGTGCGACGGGCTGTGCGATAACGGTGTGAGAGCGGGAGAGCTTGCATAGGTTCAGGATCTGTACCGGGTTTGAAGGTCGCGGCCGATTTGCTGCCTGTCTTTGGGCGCGAGATGGCAGGCGACCAGATGACCGGGCTGTGACTCCTTCAACTCGGGTTCGGTCGCCACGCAAATATCCATCACATACGGGCAGCGGGGATGGAAGGGGCAGCCGGAGGGTAGGTGGATCAGGCTCGGCGGCAGGCCCGAGATCGAGTCGAGCCGACGCGGCCGCGGTGCATCCAGGCGCGGGATCGAGCGCATCAGCCCCCACGTATACGGAAGCTCGGGAACGGTGAAGAGCGTCTCGCGAGATGTCCGCTCCATCACGCGGCCTGCGTACATGACCGCGACCTCGTCGGCGAGCTCGGCGATCACGCCCAGATCGTGAGTGATCATCACAATCGCGGTCTGGTACTCATCCTTGAGTCTTCGGATCAGATCGAGGATCTGGGCTTGAACGGTGACGTCGAGCGCCGTGGTCGGCTCGTCGGCGATCAGAACGTCGGGCTTGAGCACGAGTGCCATGGCGATCATCACGCGCTGGCGCATGCCACCCGAGAGCTCATGCGGATAGCTGTCGATCCGTTTTTCCGGGCTGGGGATCCCAACCTCGCGCAATGCCTCGATCGTGCGTGCCCTGGCAGCTTCCTTTGAGATGTCTTCGTGGGCCTGAATCGCCTCGACGATCTGCCAGCCGATCTTGAAAAGCGGATGTAACGAGGAGAGCGGATCCTGAAAGATCATCGCAATCCGTCTTCCACGCACGCTTCGCATCTGTTTGTCGGGCAGAGTCACGAGGTCGATGCCGTCGAAGTCGATCTCGCCTGTGATCGTGGAGTTACGGAAACGTGTCAGGCCCATTACCGTCAGCGCGGTCACGCTCTTGCCGGAGCCCGATTCCCCGACGACGCCGAGCGTTCGGCCACGCTCGATCGAAAGCCGAGCACCCTCGACGGCGCGCACGACGCCATCGCGCGTCTTGAAGTGCACGTACAGGTCGCGGATCTCGAGTAGAGGGCTCATTTAGGCAGACGCATCAGTAGCGGACGCGGGGGTCGAGGAAGGCGTAGAGGATGTCCACGATCAGATTCGCGGTGATGATGAAGAAGGCGCCGAAGAGCACCGTGCCTTGAATCATGGGCAGGTCGGAGCCGGTGATCGAGTCGTAGGCGAGGCGACCGATGCCCGGGATGTTGAAGACCGTCTCGGTGAGAACGGCTCCGCCGAGCAGAGCGCCGATGTCCAGACCGGCCATCGTCACGACCGGCGTCAGCGCCGCTCGCAGACCGTGGCGAAAGATCACTCGCCTTTCTGAGAGGCCCTTGGCCCGGGCCGTGCGAATGTAGTCCTCGCTCATCGTCTCGATCAGGTTGCCGCGCACCATTCGTGCATAGAAGGCCGTGAAAGCCGCCGCCAGCACGAACCAGGGAAGGATGAGTGACGAGAACCAGCCGGCCGGGTCCTGGGTGAAGGGTACGTAGCTGTTGGCGCCGCCGAAAAGATGGATGACGCCGATGTCCTTGGCGAATAGAAAGAGCGCGATCAGACCGAGCCAATAAACCGGAGCCGAGATGGCGACGAGAGATGCACCCATCGTCGCGCGGTCGAGCCAAGAGCGGCTCTTGATCGCCGAGATGACGCCGACCGGAATCCCGATCAGCATCCAGATGATCACGGCACCGATCGCGACCGAGAAGGTCACCGGCAAGCGGGCGAAGAGCGTGTCCCTGACGGGAAGGTTCGTCTTGAACGAGGTGCCGAAATTGAAGTGAAAGACCAGGCCCTTCATGTAGAGCCAGAATTGGTAGTAGATCGGCCGATCGAGGCCGAGTTGGTGCCGGACCTGGGCGATGCGCGCCGGGGTTGCGTAGCGCCCGGCTCTGATGGCGGCGGGATCGCCCGACGGAAGCAAATAGAAGATGACGAACGTGACCGCGCTGACGACGAGAAGCATCAGGACTCCCCAGAGAATCCTGCGCATGGCGTAGCGAACCATCGACGACGACGCCACGTCGCGCACGGCCCTTGCTAGCGCGCCTACGGTCGAGCGAAATCCGCCCCCCGGCTCGATTGGCCGGGGGGCGGACAGTTTCTCGCTGTTAGAGGGCAGGGCCAACCCGCGTTACTTCACTTTCATGAATGCGACATCGGGAGATCCGCCGTTCCAGAGCTGCTGGGCGGGCACGACCTTCGTCGAGAAGAGCGTAGGCCAGCTCTCCCAGAGCCACGGTACTGCCGCGGCGGTTTCCGAGATCATGTCGTCGATCTTGCCCCAAGCCTCGTAGCGCTGGGTCGGATCGACGATCCCCTCGGCCTTGGCCATAGCTGCATTGATCGCAGGATCGTTGAGCTGCGGCCAGTTCGAGTTGTTCGTGTCGAGAATCGCCGTGCCGTTGAAGGTCGCATCGAGTAGCGTCTGCGGCTCGGCGAAGTCAGCCTGCCAACCAACGTTCGGGCAGACGTTCGGCTCGATCTTCTTCACCATGCAGAACTGTACGTACATGGTCGAGTGCTTGACCGAGGTGATCTTCACCTTGAAGCCGATCTTGCTGAGGCTGTTGGCGACGACTTTCGCAGTATCGGAGCCAGGAGGCGAGTTGTCCGCCACCATCGTGATCTGCGGCCCGGTGTACATACCGCTCGTATAGCCGGCCTTCACCATCTCGGCCTTGGCCTTGGCAACATCGCCCTTGAAACCGGCGGTCGGGAACGGATCGAACTTATATCCGCCCGCCTGATCGAATCCCTTGTTGCCGAAGCCGGGATCGATGAAGTGGGTCGCGATCTGGCCGTCGATAGCACCGCCACGGGTCAAGCGCAGCGCATTCCTGTCGAGGACGTAGGCCACGGCTCGACGCACGTCGATGTTGTTGAACGGCGGCTTCGACGTGTTGAGTGGGATATAGCGTGTTCCCGAAACCGGCGTGAAGAACAACTGCTTCTTTTCGCTTGCATTCGAGGTGATCGACTGGAGCTCGGCGGGCGGGATCGGCGAGTCGCCGTTCACGTCGCCGGTACCGGCCAGGATCTCCTTCGCCATCACGGTCGGGTCCTCGAACCCCTCCTTGAAGACGATCTGATCAGCGTAGGCCGGCCGGAAGTCGGTCTTCGGATCCCAGTTCGGGTTGCGAACGAGCTGGATCTTCTGCTCGGCGATGTAGCCAACGCCGCTGACGTTTCCGGACTTGTCGTTCTTGATCATGTACGGACCACTGGCGATCTGATGAAAGCCGTAGTCCGACTGCTTCTTGTCGTCGAACTTACTTGCGTATTCCTCCGGGACCGGTGCGGTCAACGGTAGTGAGAGAGCACCAACGAAGACGCCTGACGGCTTCGTCAACTTGAATACGAGCGTGTACTTGTTGGGGGTTTCGATACCCGGGATATCGAGGCCCTTGGGTGTTGCAGGCGCGCTCTTTGGAACACCGGCGATCGTGTTGAAGTAGACGCCCGCGTACCCGTTCGGAACGCTCTGAGAGAAACCGCGCTCGATCGCATACTTGACGTCTGCCGACGTCACTTCGCGATTTACCGGTGGGGCGAAGTGCACGCCTTTTCGCAGGTGGACGGTGACCGTCTTGCCATCGGCCGACACAGTCGGCATGCTCGCGGCCATGTCGGGCTGATACTCCGTGCTGCCGGCCTTGTAGCTGATCAGCGGCCGGTCGATCGGATAGAGGACCTCGTACGAGAACTGGTAGTAGGCGAGGCCTGGATCGAGATAGTCAACGTCGCCTGCCGAGAGGACGGTGACCGTCTTCTGCGCTTTCGCTCCACAGGCAACTACGACGAACGCCAAGGCAACCAGCACCAAAACCCCGGCGACGCGAGAGGAACCAGCCCCCAACCGCCGCATCCGGCGGCGAAGCTGATCACTACGACCGTTCATACGATTCCTCCTTGCGGGTTGTTTTCATGTCACTTCCACAGTTCTCGGGTCGAGAGCATCGCGAATGCCGTCTCCGAGGAGGTTGAAGGCCAGCACCGTGATCAGAAGCGCGGCGCCAGGGAAGACGAAATACCACCAGGCGGTATTGAAGATCGGAGTCGCATCGGCGAGCATCTGGCCCCAGCTCGCTTGCTGTATGCCGATGCCGACTCCGAGATAGGAAAGCGCCGCCTCGAGCAGGATGTTCTGAGGGATTACGAGAGTCGTGTAGACGATGATCGGAGCCACGAGGTTGGGGAGGATCTCGCGAAAGAGGATCGCAATATCTCCTGCACCGCTTGCCCTTGCCGCCTCGACAAACTCCTTCTCACGGAGAGACATCACCTGACCGCGGATGATTCGCGCGATGTACGTCCAGTTGATGATGGCGATCACAGCCACCACCGTCGGCACGCCCGGTTGAATGAGCCCATGCAAGCAGCCGTTCCCGAACGAGCAGGCCGAGGCGATACCCATCGCCAGCAGGAGCACCGGGAAGGCGAGCATGACGTCGATGAAACGCGAGATGAGGGTATCGGTGACGCCGCGATAGAAGCCGGCAATCATGCCCATTACCACCCCGACCGCGACCGCTATCGCAGTTGAGATCAAGGCGACTTCGAGCGATACCCGAGCTCCGTAGAGGACACGCGAAAAGACGTCCTCGCCCACCTTGTCGACGCCGAAGAAAAATGTCGTGGAAGGGCCCGACGGAGTACCAAATCGTGGATCGAGCGCTTGAGGGTACTCCGCGCTGGGAGGATGAGCAATCGCCTTGACGATCAGGGGCGCGAAGATCGCTATCAGGACTATCAGTCCGATGACGCCCAACGAAGCTAGAGCAACCTTGTCCTCGCGGAAACGCACCCAGAAGAGCTGCCAGGGACTACGCCCGACGATCACCTCGGCGTCCGGAGCCGAGATCTCCTCGACCAGTTCGTCGTCGCGCCCGATCAGTTCAGGCGTCGACACTGGTGAGCTCCTTTAGCCGCGGGAATGTCACGATCGGCCACCTCGTCGTCCCGCGGCGCGTTCGACCTCGATCGTGGAGACCAGCAAGTTCGTCGGACTTGGAGTTTTGTGCACGCTGTCGGTTAAGGAAATGCCGGCACCTGGCCTCCCGCGGCTGCCGGCGAGCCTGCGGTGAGTGGATTCTACTGTGCGGAAGCGCCTATACAGAAACGACAATCGTCGTTCCTAGATCACGTCGCCTTTTCGAGGGGGATGAAGTGAGCCCGAAAGGGCAGCTTTCAGCACCCAGAAGAAGCAGCGGAAGCGCCCCCCGTATTGGACGGCCAAACAGGTTTCCTCGACCCAAGAGCCTGTTCCGGTGGGAATGTGCGTCCGAGGGGGTCGAGCCGTGGATGAGAATGGCCGAAGGGTCGTGAAGTTGCACTGGTAGTGCGGAGAGCGGCCTATCGATTGCTGGCGCTGCGGATCGATCGCCTCAGGCGTGTACGCCTAGCGGAATCAGCTCCGAGACTCTCAGCCGCGGTTGTGCCCGCTCGGTCTGACTACCTTCAGAGCCTGGCGCAGCACAGCGTGCTCCTCCGACGTTCCCGCGGTTACACGAATCGCCGTCGGAGCTCCGAAGTTGTGCAGCGGACGAACGATCACGCCCTCCTTGAGCAGCTGCTCGAAGAAGGGCCTGCTGTCGGTGCCGAGATCGACGAAGAGGAAGTTCGCGACCGCCGGCCCGATTGTCTCCAGGCCGAACGCCCTCAGAATGCGCCCGAGCTCGGCGACAGAGACGGCGTTGTAGGAACGCCTGCGCGCCAACTCGACCTCCGCGTCCTCACCGGTAAGGCTGGCGAGCGCGGCCTCCTGGGCTGCCGAGCCGACGTCGAAGGCCGGCCGTACCTTGGCAATCGCGGCGCAGATCTCCTTCGAGGCGACGGCGTAACCAATGCGTAAACCGGCGAGCCCGTAGATCTTGGAGAAAGACCGGAGAACGGCCACCCGCTTTCCTTGCTTGAAGTACTCGGCAATGGCATCGGGATACTCGGGCTCCTCGATGTATTCGAGATAGGCCTGATCGATCACCGTCAGCACGTGCTCGGGCACCCGCTCGAAGTAGGCGTCGAGCTCTTCGCGGCTGTTCATCGTGCCGGTCGGGTTGTTTGGATTGCAGACGTAGACGATCTTCGTCTTCGGACCGATCTGCGCGAGCATCGCCTCGAGGTCGTAGCGGTGATCCCGTAGCGGCACGGTCTTCGGCACCGCGCCCAGCTTGAGCGTGCTCAGCATGTAGCTGGCGAAGGAGGGCCAGCCAAACACGACCTCGTCGCCCGGATCGAGCAGCGCGAGAGAAAGATGCGATATCAGACCGTCGGCGCCGGCGCCGTGCGCGATCTGGTCGATCTCGACCCCGAGCCTCCCGGCCAATGCGGCGCGCAGCCGGTAGGCGTTCGCGTCGGGATAGCGATTGAGGTCGTACGACTGGGTCTCGAGAACCTGGCGGGCAATCGGGAAGGGTCCGAAGGGGCCTTCGTTGGAGGCGAGTTTCGCAACACGAGCGATACCGAGCTCGCGCTCTACTTCCTCAATCGACTTGCCGGCCTCATACGGCGCGATCGACGCCAGGGCAGGCCGAACAAGGCCTCTATTGACGCGGGATCCTATCTTCATGGGCGTACCCTAGCGAGTGCGAACGTCGTCCGCTAGAGAGCGGAACATTCCCCCTTGTAACCCACCCCGAGACGCCGCTGCGGCTCGGCGTCCCGGGGTGGTTATCAGCCCGAGCTCTTCACGATCGGAGCCCGGGCGAACGAGGGCACGTCCGAAATCGATTATCACATATGGCAACTGCCACTTCCAGTCCGGTGCCAAGCCTGGCTCCAACGCCCGGAGCGCGCGAACGACGCCTCGGCGGCTTTGAAGCCGAATGGCGTGACGCTTCGTCTTGGTCGCTTCCCTAGTGCGAGCGACGCCTGGGCGCCACGTGAATCGGTTGCCCCAACGCGACCAGGCCGGCTTCTTTGATCGCCTCGGTCAGCGTCGGGTGCGCAGTCATTCCCATCGAGAGCGTCTCGATCGTCGACTCGGCGTCGATTGCCACCCGTCCGACTTCGATCAGCTCGGTTGCATGCGGGCCGACGATGACCAGTCCCAGCAGCTCGCCGTAGCGGCTCTCGTGAATCGTTTTGACCCAACCCGCGGTCTCGCTCTGCATCAGGGCGCGGCCGTTCGCGGCCCAAGGGAAGCGACCGACCACGACGTTCTCACCATGGCGATCGCGAGCCTCGGCCTCGGTCAGCCCGACCGCGGCCACCTCCGGATCGGTGTAGATAGGACGCGGCACAGCGGCGCGGATGTCGACCACCGCCTCGTGGCCGGTGGCGTTCTCGGCCCCTACCTCGCCCTCGCGAAAGGCGGTGTGGGCTAGCTGCCAGTGTCCGGCCACGTCGCCAGCCGCATAGATGTTCGGAGCGGTCGTACGCCGATGCTCGTCGCTGGCGATGCCGTGGCGCGCGTCGAAGGCGACACCGGCCGCCTCCAAGCCGATGCCCTCGACGTTGGGAGCGCGCCCGACCGAGACGAGCATCAGATCGGCCTCGACGGTCTCCCCCTCACCGAAGTAAACGATCAGACCGGCGTCTGTCTCTTCCACTTTCGTGCAGGTCTTACCCAGCTGGAGCTCGATCCCGCGGCGGCGGAAGCTCTTGGCCAGCTCGCCGGAGGCTTCCTTGTCCTCCATCGGGATCAGGCGCTCGAGCAGCTCGACGATCGTCACCTCGGATCCGAAGCGCGAGAAGATCGAGGCGAACTCGCAGCCGATCACGCCGCCACCCAGGATGACAAGGCGCGGCGGGACTTCAGTTTGCGCAAGCAGCCCGGTTGAATCGACGCAGCGCGGCGAGTCGAGCCCAGGGATGGGAGGAAGAATCGGATGCGAGCCGGTGGCGACGATCGCGTTCTTGAAGGCGATCGTCTCGCCGTTCGAGACTTCAATCGCGTTCGGGCCGGTGAAACGACCGGAGCCCTTGATCCACTCAACGCCGTTCGCCTTGAAGAGAGTCGCCACGCCACTGGTCAGGCGCTCGACCGTGCTCGCCTTCCAGGCGTTAGCGCGCTCGAAGTCGAGGCTCGCCTCGGTGATGCGAATGCCGGAGTTCTCGAAGCTCTCCTCGATCTCCTTGATCGCCCGCGCCGTCTGCACCCAGGTCTTGGTGGGAATGCAACCGACGCGCAGGCAGACTCCCCCGAGCGCGGGCTCCTGCTCAATACAGACGACCTTGGCGCCAAGCTGCGCGGCGCGGATCGCGGCCGGGTACCCGCCCGGGCCTCCTCCAAGTACGGCGACATCACACTCCATGACCCGTCCTTCCCTCCACTCNNCTGATCGCTCGATCCTATCGAGCGCTCTGGCCCGCCAACATAACTACGATTGCGCCATCGTGAGCGAGCTCGAGACGCTTCCCAACGTGGGACCGGTGCTCGCCGGCTGTCTGCGCCGGGCCGAGATCGAATCCGCGGAGGAGTTGCGCGTGCTCGGTGCCGAGCGGGCCTTCTCGCGTCTGAGTGCGGTGCTGCCCAACGATGCCTGCCCGAGCAAGCTCTACGACCTGGCCGGCGCGATAGAGGGTGTGCGCTGGCACGATCTGCCGCCCGCGCGGAAAGCGCAGCTGAAGGCCTTCGCAAGGCAGCGATAGGCTGCGCCAGGTGCGCGTTCTCGTCCTTCAGCACATCGCCTGCGAGCCGCCTGGCGAGTACGAAGACGCCCTCGTGGAACGCGGCGCCGAGCTCGTGCGTGTAGAGATCGACAATGACGAGCGTCTTCCCGACTGGCGTGATTTCGACGCCTGCGTCGCCATGGGCGGCCCGATGGACGCGTTCGAGGATGACTTCTACCCCTGGCTCGCCGGCGAGAAGCGAGCGATCGCCGAGCTGGTGGCGGCTCGAACTCCTTTTTGGGGCGTCTGCCTTGGCGCACAACTACTCGCCGCCGCACTTGGAGCCCGCGTCTACGCCGGCCCCGCGCCCGAGATCGGCATCCTTCCGATCACCCTGACCGCCGCCGCCGAGAGCGATCCGGTGCTGGGCGGACTTCCGACCGTCTTGCCGGCCTTCCACTGGCACGGCTGCACCTTCAAGCTGCCCGGCGGTGCCACCCTCCTTGCCTCCTCGCGGGCCTACCCGAACCAGATCTTTCGTGCCGGGCGACTCGCCTACGGCCTCCAGTGCCACCTCGAGGTCTCGACCGAGCTGGTACGGGACTGGCTGGCCGTGCCCGCCTACGCCGAGTCGCTCGAGCAGGCAAACGGACCGGCCGCGGGAGAGCGGATGCTGGTCGAGCTGGCTGCGAACGAGGCGTCGATCCGCACGCTCGCGCGGACCCTGTTCGAGCGCTGGCTGAGCGCGATCGAGCACTCCTGAGATGGATCCCTCAGCGAGCTCGCCGGAAGGCGTACTTGGAGCTCGTCTCAGAACAAAGCACTACACCGTTCGACCGCGCTCGGCGGGTCTTCGTCCCGAGAAGAGCCCTAAAGCGCTTGAGAAAGCTGTATGCGATTCCCGTCCGGGTCGAAGATGTCGAGCAGGCGGATCTCTCCGTGCAGCTCGAGCACCGTGCCGACCTCGACGCCCGCTCGTCGCAGTCTCTCGGCTTCGGCCTTGACGTCGGCGACGTCGATCGTCGCCACTCCCCCTTCTTCGAGCTCGCCTTCGGCCAGTCCGATCTCCGCGTCTCCGCCCCGCAATCGCGCCCAGCGGCCGTCCCGGTCGACGTAGATCTCCTCGAGGCCGAGCACGTCCGTGTAGAAGGCGCGGCCAGCATCGAAATCGCGCACCCGGTACCAGACGTGGATACCCGTTGGCCAGGACACTAGAGCATCAGCCCCGGCTCTTCGAGGAAGCCCTTTACCACGGTTAGAAACTCGGCTGCCACCGACCCGTCCACGGCTCGGTGATCGCAGGTGAGAGTCAACGTCAGCAGAGGGGCGATCTCGACCTTGCCCGAGCGCGCGACCGGGCGCTCGACGATCGCACCGGCAGCGATGATCGCTACCTGAGGCGGATTGAGCACCGCGACGAACTGCTCGACTCCGAGTGTGCCGAGATTGGAGATGGTGAAGGTACCGCCCTCGAGATCCTCCAGATCGACCGTTCCGACAAGAGTGCGCGAGACAAGCTCGGCGCGGGCGGCCGCCAGCTCGGCCAGCGTCTGCCGTTCGCAGCCCCGGATTACCGGCACGATCAGACCACGCTCGGTCGCCGTGGCGATGCCGATATCGACCGAGTGGTGGATCTCTACCGCATCGCCGAGCCAGAGTGCGTTCACACCCGGGTGATGGACGAGCGCCTGGGCACAGGCTTTGGTCAGGAAGTCGGCGATGCTGGCTTGGCGCTCGCCGGGGCGCGCGCGCTCGCGCAGTCGCCGGTGCATGGCCAACACCTCGCTCATGTCCACCGAGGAGGAGAGTTGGAAAGCGGGCGCCTGCCAGGCCTCGCTGAGTCGGCGCGCGATCGTACGCCTCGTGCTCGTCAACGACACTCGCTCGACTCCGCCCGGCACCGTCTCCCGCGTACGCAGCGGCGGTGCCAAAGCGATCGAGGAGGCCGGTTGGGCCACGGCGGCGCGTGCGACATCCTCGGCGACGATCCGGCCCTCGGGACCGGTGCCGGTTAGCCCCGCCAGCTCTAGTCCGCGCTCGCGCGCCAGCCTGCGTGCAAGCGGAGAGGCTTTCGCCCGGCCCGCGTCGGCGGCGGCACCCGGCTCGCTGTTACTGAGGACCGACGCCGGCTCGGGCTCGGCTTCGGGCTCGGGCTCGGGCGGCACCGGCGCGCCCTCGGCGACCTTGTCCGGCACCTGCTCGCCTTCCTCGCCCACGTAAGCGAGAGTCGTTCCCACCGGTGCCTCACCCTCGGCGACGACGACCTTGAGCAGCACGCCCGAGAAGGAAGACTCGACCTCCTGCGTGACCTTGTCGGTGTCGAGCTCGAAAAGGGGCTCTCCTTTCTCGACCCGCTCGCCCTCGCTCTTCAACCACCTGGTGACGACGCCCGACTCCATTCCTTGACCGAGCCGCGGAAGCTTGATCTCGCTCGCCATTGTCACTTTTCCCCGACGCTTCGCATGATCGCGTCGTATACCTTATCCCGCCTGGGAACGCAGGCCTTCTCGAGCACCGGCGAGAAAGGTAGCGGAGCGAAACAGGCACCGACTCGCTCGATCGGCGCATCCAGCCAGTCGAAGGCCTTCTCCTGGATCAGCGCCGCCAGCTCAGCGCCGAAGCCCATCCTGCGCACGGCCTCGTGCGCGACTACGCAGCGGCTGGTCTTGCGGACCGAGGCCAGAATCGTCTCCTCGTCGAGCGGAAGCAGGGTGCGCGGGTCGACGACCTCCACCGACACTCCCTCAGCCTCGGCGCGCTCCGCCGCCGCCAGCGCCTCGTGCACCAGCGGTCCCAGCGCGACCACGGTCACGTCATCGCCCGCCCGCA
>PMZQ01000011.1 GCA_003170155.1 Actinomycetota bacterium
GAGGCGCGCTGGCTTCTGCACACCGCGGACGCCCACAGCCTCTACGAGAAGTTCGGCTTCACGCCGCCCTCGGCCAGGGTGATGGAGCGGCAGGCTCCGGGCTAGAGCATCGTCGCCAAGAATCCCATCAGATCCATAGCGACGGGCGCCACGATCTTTCTCGCTAAGGGTTGTACCGCCGGGTTCGAGACCCGCGTTACCGCTCCCGCGCTTACTCCGCCGACCCCGTTCGGCGGGGCCGGACTACGCCCTTCGACCTGTTCAGAGTCACGGCGGCGCGAACGAGAGTCTTCAGCGCCTCCTCGTCGATCTCCTCGCCCTCGTGGAAATCGATGGCACGTCTTGTGTTCCCGTCAAGACTGGAGTTGAAGAGGCCCGACGGATCCTTAAGAGCCGCCCCTTTGGCGAAGGTCATCTTCACGACGTTCTTGTAAGTCTCGCCTGTGCAGATCAATCCGTCGTGCGACCACACAGGAACGCCTCTCCACTTCCACTCCTCGACGACTTCGGGGTCGGCTTCCTTGACCAAGGCACGGAGCCGGCCGAGCATCTTGCCCCGCCAGTCGCCTAGCTCGTTGATTCTCGCGTCTATCAGCTGAGAAGGAGATTTGCTTTCTTGCAGTCCGCTCTTCATACCTGCTTCTCTTCCTTGGTCCCGGGGCTTTGATAAGTGCGGGTCAGCGCCATCGTGCCGTATCCGAGCGCGTCGGCGAGCTGCCGGATTCGCAGACCAATCGTGTTCCCAGAGCTCGTACGATCCAATCGTCGGATCACGGCCGACGTCAACGTCCTGCCCCAGTACCGAGGCCGCCGCTTCGGCTTGATGATCGTGCACTTCAGCGTCTACGAGGGCCCGTTCGCGCACATGCGCTGGATCCTGCACACGGTCGATGCGCACGGCTTCTACGAGAAGTTCGGCTTCGCTTCGCCTGGCGTCTAGGCGAAGGAGCGGCAGCCGCCGGCTAGACGGGGTCGCCCGCGGCGATTTCGCTAGGGGCTTGAGTCTCCTAGTGAGTTCACTTTGTGTCTCCCGAGGGAATGGTCTGTGTCCTAGTCGAACTTGAGGCGAGACGCGATATCCCGGACGCTCTCCTCGTGCTCTAGCCGGAGTTGAGCCTCGCGCTCCGCCTTAACCCGTTCTCTCGCCTCATGCGCGGCAACGTCCGCGTTCACCTGAATGAGGACATACCGAAGAGTCTTGAGGTGATACCGCTCGAGTTCCTCCATTGTCGTTCCGTCGAGGATGACCGTATCGCCTGAAACCGAAGCGATCCCCGGCCGGTGCATCATGGTGAACTGAGGCGGATGATCCCAAGTGTCTACGAAGTGGCGTGCCCACACTGGAGACGGTTGTCTGGAAAGCCGAAGCGGAATTCGATAGAGAGCACTTCCACGGCTACCATCGGTACGCGGCGTTCCGACCCCTTCCTTGACAATCCCAACTATTCGGATCGGCTGGTCGCTCTTTGTGGATGACGCATCGCGTGAGGCAGGTGTCACGGTTTCGGCGCGGGAAGTTCGATTCCCGGCAGGCGTGCGGTCGGGTCGTCTTTTTTCAATCCGATGCTTCGACGTCGCGGCCTTGATCTCCCTCGCTACCTCGCCGACGTTAGCGATGTTCAGCTCGAGATAGAAGACATCAACGAGAGAATCCGGCATCTCGGCTCCGTCAACCCGAAGTGGGAGGACCTTCACTCCTTCGCGACCGAGGTCGCCAGTTATGGCCAGCGCAAGCTCCTTTCGACACCAATTCGAGGAAAGTGAAGCCTTCGACACTAAAGCGAGGAAGAATTCGACCTCGGCGATCGCGGTAGCGATCTGCTCGATGATCGAGTCGCCGATCTTCAGCTCTCCTTCGTCAATCCAGACACCGACGCCGCGCTTGCGCAGTGCGCTCGCGAGTGCGGACGCAAGCTCTTTGTCCTCGTGAGAGTAGGAGATAAAGACCGAAAGAGTGCGCTCAGTCACTCCACCAAATTAGCTGGAGGAAAGGACGTACCGAAACGCTCTACCACGCCCGAGCACACTCTTCGACCGACTGCCGTGAATGTCCGTCGGGTTGCTCGGCGATGTAGGCACCGACCTTGGACAGATTCAAACCCTTTTAATCCTTGCGACGTGCCATCCGCTACAGAACTCGCACTTGTAACAGACCATGTCTCCGTGGCTAGCGGCGTAGAGCTCAGCATCGAGCTTCGTTCGGCGTTTCTTACGCGTGCAAGTTCGTCGCTCGTATCGGCGGCTTTGAGGATTCCGATACGGATCCTGACTCGCGCGGCTCACACCGAGCCGATGTTAACTCCCCCTCGTCGCGCTTACTCGCTCTTAGGTGTCTTCCATGGCGCCGCCAGCTGCTCGGCGATGTAGGCGCCGACCTTCGATAGGTCAACACGGATCTGCGCCAGCGAGTCGCGGTCGCGGATGGTGACCGTGTCGTCCTCGAGCGTCTGGTCGTCGATCGTGGCGGCCCAGGGGGTGCCGATCTCGTCCTGGCGCCGGTAGCGGCGGCCGATCGCGCCCGAGTCGTCGTACTCGGTCAGGAAGCG
>PMZQ01000120.1 GCA_003170155.1 Actinomycetota bacterium
CAGCGAGTGGAATGGCAGCGACGTTGTAGGCGAACGCCCAGAAGAGATTGCCTTTGATCGTGCGAAGCGTTCGGCGCGCGAGCCGGATGGCGTCGGCGGCAGCCCGCAAATCGCCGGAAACCAGCGTCAGATCGGACGCTTCGATCGCGACGTCGGCGCCGGTGCCGATCGCAAGGCCGAGGTCGGCTTGCGCGAGCGCCGGTGCATCGTTCACGCCGTCACCGACCATGGCGACGACTCCGCCGGCTTCCTGCAAGCGCTTCACCTCGGCGACCTTGCCCTCGGGGTGAACCTCCGCGAGCACGCGTTCGATGCCGACCTCACGGGCGACTCTTTCGGCTGTTGGCTTCGCGTCGCCGGTCAGCAGCACCGGCACCAAGCCGAGCTCTTTCAGCTCGGCGATCGCCTCGGCGCTGGTCGGCTTGATCGTGTCGCGCACCTCGAGCGTGGCCCACTCGACGCCGTCCCAGGAAACAACGATCTGCCCGTCTTTGCGCCCAATAGTGATCTCGCGCCCTTCGACCGTTCCGACGACGCCGATGCCCGGCTGATTGCGGAAACCTGAGACTGGCGGCAGCGCGCCGAGCTCGGCCCTGGCGGCGCGAGTGACCGCCTCTGCGATCGGATGCTCCGAAGCCGCCTCGACCGCGCCCGCGAGCCGGAGAACGTCTGCGCGCCTCGCACCGTTCAGCAGCGAGATCTCGGCCAGCTCCATCCTCCCTTCGGTGACGGTGCCGGTCTTGTCGAGCACGATCGTGTCGACCCTGCGCGTCTGCTCGAGGATCTGCGGACCCTTGATCAGGATGCCGAGCTGCGCGCCTCGACCGGTACCGACCATCAGCGCGGTCGGCGTCGCCAATCCGAGTGCGCAGGGGCAGGCGATGATCAGGACGGCGACCGCGGCCGTGAAGGCCTTCGAGGCTGAGCCTCCGAAGGCGAGCCAGCCAGCCAGGGTCGCGAGCGAGATCACGATCACGACAGGTACGAAAATCACCGAGACGCGGTCGGCGAGCCGCTGCACGGGCGCCTTGCCGGACTGCGCGGCCTCGACGAGGCGCGCGATCTGCGCCAGCGCCGTGTCGGCGCCGATCTTGGTTGCGCGCACGGTCAAGCGGCCGTAGCTGTTGACGGTCGCCCCGGTCACTTCGTTGCCCGCGGCCACTTCGACCGGTACCGACTCGCCGGTCAGCATCGATTCGTCGAGCGCCGATTCCCCCTCGACTACGACACCATCGGTGGCGATCTTCTCGCCGGGGCGGACTACGAACAGGTCGCCGACCGCGAGCTCTTCGACCGGCACGAGCACTTCCTGGCCGTCACGAAGCACGCGAGCCTCCTTGGCGCCCATCTCCAGGAGCTTGCGGATTGCCTCCGAAGAGTGCGCTTTCGCGCGTGCTTCCAGGTAACGACCGAGCAGGATCAAGGTCGTGATCAGCGCGGCCGCCTCGAAGTAGGTGTTGGCACTGATGTTGCCGACGAGGACGACCGTCGACCAGCTCCAGGCGGCCAGCGTTCCCATCGAGATCAGCGTGTCCATGGAGGCGGCACCGTGACGGGCGTTCTTGAGCGCGACGCGGTGGAAGCCGAGCCCGCTCCAGAAGACGACCGGCGTTGCGAGCACGAGTGCGACCCATTCCCAGCCGGCGAACTGCAGCGGCGAGACCATCGCCAAAAGCGCGATCGGGACGCTGAGCGCGACAGCCACGATCAGCCGGCGCGATAGGACCTTGAGCGGCTGATCTCGATGATGAGGCCCGGCCTCGTCATCGCTCATGTGGCTCTGGCGATTCGACTCGACCGGCCGCGCCTGGTAGCCGATCGACTCGACCGCAGCGACCAGCTCGTCGATCGTGACCGACGGGTCGCGACTCACGGTCGCCTGTTCGGTAGCAAAGTTGACCGTCGCCTCGACCCCTTCGAGCTTGTTCAGCTTGCGCTCGATTCGCGTCGCGCAGGAGGCGCAGGTCATGCCTCCGAGATCGAGCTTGAGACTCTCGCCGGTCGTGCTCATTTCAGGCTGCCTCGTAACCCGCCTCTTCGATCGCAGCGCGCAGAGCCTCGTCGTCGAGATGCTCGCCCGTCACGGTCACGAGCTTCGTGTCGAGATCGACGTCCACGGAGTGCACGCCGGCGACTGCAGATACCTCTCGTGTGACCGCGGCCTTGCAGTGGCCACAGGTCATCTCCGGAACTGTGTAGGTCACGACGCCGTCCATATAGGGTCTCCCTTTCTCAAATACCCTGAGGGGGTATTATGTAACTCATCGTACATGCCTGGTTCTTTCTCATGCCGTACGTCGCGAGTGGTGGTGGCTCCTGCGGAGGCTTGACGACTTTCGTCGGCTTCTGAGCTTGTCTTTGAGTGCGGCTTCGCCGCTTACTCAAAGCGCGCGGGGAACAGCGTGAGCGTCGAGGTTGACGTTTTGCGGCGCTAGACTGTTGGCTTCGCGGGGCTATAGCTCAGTTGGGAGAGCGCCTGGATCGCACCCAGGAGGTCGTCAGTTCGAATCTGACTAGCTCCATCTCGCGTCCTCGGCCGGCGGCTCCGTCCGGCCAGGCGCGACTGGCCTCCCGGAGCCGCCTGACGCCGCTGAGCGCACTTCACTCTCCGGATCCGTGCTGAAGCACTGTCTCCTCCGGCGAAGCACACTCANNGTTTGAGTCGAACTCGGCCGGCGGACTCCGTACGGCCAGGCGCGGCTGGTTTCTGGAATCGCCGGCCGAGGGCGCGAGAAGCGATTCGAGCCTTGGTGCGGCATGCCAGCGGCTGAAGGGCGAGACTGACTACTCTCGTTCCCTGACTAGTCCCCTGACGACACCCGTTACCATGGGAGCTTCTGATGCCGCACTGGTTCTACGTCTACTTCGTCCATGTCCTGTCCGGCAAGGGCTACCAGTTCTGGAGCGGCATCGGCTCGGACGTCGGCGAGATCACCCTTGTCGGTCTGGTGATGGTTTGGTGGCGCCATCACAACTGCCATGTCTATCGGTGCTGGCGCCTCTCCTGGCACCCTCATCCCGATCACAAGCATCCGGTCTGCCGCCGCCACCACCCTGACTACAAAAAGATCCATGCCTGAAGCGGCACGTCTGCGGCTGGGCGCGCCGCGTGAGTGCGCATCATCCCAGTGGAGTTACTGAAGCTCAACTTAAGCCTTGGCGAGTGCGTCCAAAGGCACCTTGCTTGAGTTCGACCACGGAAAGCGCGAGGTACGGATCCAGAGTTCATGGGCCCGAGTGGCACGGACGTGCACACCGCGCTCCTCGCACGATGGTACGGCTTCACCGACGTCGACGGCTACAGGATCGAGCCCTTTCCCGGACGAGTACCGCATGTAGCTCGCCGCATCGCCGTGTCGGGGATCAGAGGATTTCGCGCCAGGTGAACTGGGGCTCGTAGCCGAGCAGGCGCCGAGCCTTGTCGATCGAGAGCAGGGTGCCGTGCTCGGCGACACCGTCGCGAATCGGCACGCTCGGGAAGACCTCGGCCATCAGCTTGCGGCTCGACTCGCGCATCACGGTGTCGGCGGCGGCGATGATGAAGGAGTCCGCGCCACGGACGTCCGCAGCCAGCGCGCANNGATGCGGGTCGGCCCAGAAGGAAGGGAACTGCGCGTAGTCGGCGCGCTCCATGATGTTGGAGAAGCGCAGTCCGATGAAGGGGATGCCACTCCAGCGGCTGAACTGGCGCGCCATCTCTTCGCCGAGTACCTTCGAGAGCGCGTAGGAGGACTCCGGGCGCAGCTCGTGATTCTCGTCGACCGGCACGTACTCCGGCGGCTGGTCGAAGGGAAGACCCAGCACGGTCTCGCTCGAGGCCCAGACGACGCGCTCGAGGCCGAGCCGGACAGCGGCGGAGAAGACGGTGTGGAGGCTGACGGCGTTCGTCCGAAAGACGACGTCTGGGGTTGCGTGGACGGGCGAGGGAATCGCGGCGAGATGCACGACGGCGTTCGGTTGGGGCATCCGATCGCCGCCGCTGAGCGCCTCGAGTGTCTGGCCGTAGTCGGTGAGGTCCGCGGGCAAAAACGGCGCTGGCGAGTCGGGCGAGCACGACTCCGCCGAGGGCACGCGGTCTACGTTGAGCACATCGTGACCGTGCTCCAGCAGGTCGCGGACGATCGCACGTCCCGCCTTGCCGCTGCCACCTGTGACGACGATCCTCATCGTCGCGGCGGATCGTCTTGTATGACTTCGCCTATCCGGTGAGTCGTGCGCGAGGCCGGCAGCCGCCAGCGTCGGCAGCGAGAGGGATCCCGATCGAGCTCTGGCCTCTGTGAGCGCATTGCGGAGAGTCTAGTACCCGGGGCGTAGCCGTGAATCTTCCGGTTGATGCCGTGTTACGCCCCGTAGGTGAGGTGAGCGAGTGTTCAGGAATGTCGCCTGAGGTGAGTCGCGGCACGACGACAGCTGCTGTGCCGCGTGGCCATCTACTCAAATTGTCCCTTTCGTCGAAGGCGAAGGGGACGAGAGTCTCGGGCTCAGGGAGGTTAACTGGCGCTTTGCCAAGCAGCCGTCCAGGAAAACGGCCCCATGTCTGCAATTTGGTTCTGGCTGCTGCCGCACCTGATAGTGGCGATCAGCTCGGCCGTGCCGTGGGCAGTTGTCGGCGAGTCGAACGTGCCGCTGAAATGACCTGTGCCGTAGGCGAGGCTACCAGTTTGCTCTCCCCAGACTTGTGTTACCCCTGTCGGGTCGCTGAATTGGCCGCCCACGATTGGCGATAACGGCTGGTTCAACCAGGTTCGGCCGTCGTCGCCCGAACAGTAGGGGTAGTAGAGGTAGTGATAGCTATACACGAAGCCGAAGCTCGACACGGTCGCCTGATCGGCCTGAACATTGAAAAAGATGCTCGTAACTGTGACAGCACCCAGACCGTTACCGATGGGACCACTTAGACCGGTGGATACCCAGGATCCGGCCGTGGGCCCGGAAACCGTGAACGAGAACCACGAGCCGCCGCCGGCATCCGTGGTTCCTTTAGCGTTGATCGCCCGAACCTGCCAGTAGTAGGTAGCACCGAGCGTCAGACCACTGAGACTGGCGCTGGTTGCTGCACTCGTGGAAACCCATGCACTCATGGAAACCCATGAGCCGTCGCAGGCGTTGTTGTTGGTCGTGTCGATGCAGTACTCGTAGCTGGCGGCGTTGCTGCTCGCTCCCCAACGTAGTGACGTAGTAACGGGTTGACCGGTCGCGCCGTTGGCCGGGCTCGTCTTGTTGAACGCACCGGGCGCAGGGGTAGGTGCAGCTTTGACCACTTTGAAGCTTCGCGTCACGCTGTTCACGTCGGCCGAGACCTTGACGCGATACTGACCGATCTTCACCGGCTTCGAGCCGAAGAGCTTCTTCACGGTCATCGTGCAGGAGCCCTTGAAGCTTCCCGTCTTGTTGACGCTTCGCAACGTCACCCACTTGGCGCCCTTCTTCAGCGAAAGCAGGTAGTCGAAGCGCTTGCTCGCAGGCGAGAACTTGCAGACGAGCTTGACCGTCGTTGCCTGCGCCGCCGTGAAGCTCGTCTTGCTCAGGCTCGCGGAGACCTTGCCGCCGGCCTTGGTCGACGCGCTCGAGGAGACGACGCCGAGCAGCGAGAGGGCCAGCATCCCGCTGAGCACGAAGCCCGCGGCAACGAGGCGAAGGCGGGGGAACATCTTCTCGATGGTACTACTCTCACGCGAGCGAAGCGGTGTTCGGAAATACGAACACGTCAGAAGCCCTCAGCAGCGCGTCTCCCGTGGGCAGGTTCCAACCCAGCATCTCCGGCTGGGCGAGTGTTCAGGAATGTCCCCTGATCTAGTCGAGCACGAGGCCGGGGTGGGACTCGATAGATGTTCTAGGGGAGGCCGACCACGCTGATCGGGGTCGGAGCGGTGTCCGTCGTGCCGGTGCCGAGCTGGCCGTCTCCGCCGTTGCCCCAGCACTCGACTGTGCCCCCGGAGAGGAGAGCACAGGTATGGTCGTAGCCAGTGCTTACCTGAGTGGCATTGGTCATACCGCTCACTGAGACCGGCGTCGTAATCCCCCACGGCGATGAGGTGGTCAACGTGCCGTTACCGAGCTGACCGAAGGCGTTAGAGCCCCAGCACTTGACCGTGCCACCAGACAGCAGGGCGCAGGTGTGGCTGGGCTGGTCCATGCCGCCGGCGCTGATCTGGATGGCGTTCGAGATGCCGCTGACCTGAACCGGAGTCGAGCTGTGTGAGCCGGATCCAGTCGTGCCGTCGTTGCCGAGCTGTCCGAATTGGTTACTTCCCCAACACTCGACCGTGCCGCCGGAGAGCAGGGCGCAGGTATCCGCGTCGCCGGCGCTGATCTGGGTAGCGGTCGAGATGCCGTTGACTGAAACGGGAATCGAGCTGTAGGTCGTCGTGCCGTCTCCGAGCTGATCAGAGTCGTTAGCGCCCCAGCACTTGACCGTGCCGCCGGAGAGGAGG
>PMZQ01000095.1:0-2739 GCA_003170155.1 Actinomycetota bacterium
GTGCGATCGCCGTCATCGACGCGGCCCAGGCGGCGCCACACCGCGCGATCGACGTGCAGGCGCTCGACTGCGACTTTCTCGCCTTCTCGGGCCACAAGATGTGCGGTCCCAGCGGCGTCGGCGTGCTCTACGGTCGCAGCGAGCTGCTGGAGCGAATGAGCCCGTTTCAGACCGGCGGCGGCATGATCCGGCGCGTCTCGGTCGAGAAGACGACATGGGCCAGCCTGCCGCAGAAGTTCGAGGCCGGCACGCCGCCGGTCGCCGAGGCGGTCGCGCTCGGCGCGGCGATCGACTACCTTGGCGGAATCGGGCTGGAGGCGATTGCCGCTCACGAGCACGAGCTCACCGCCTACGCCCTCGAGCAGCTCGGAGAGCGGCCCGGTCTGACTCTCTACGGGCCTCCGCTCGAGCGTCGAGCCGGAATCGTCTCCTTCAATCTGGATGGCATTCACCCGCACGACGTCGCCCAGATCCTGGACGCGGAGGGAGTGTGTGTGCGTGCCGGGCACCACTGCAACCAGCCTTTGATGCACCGGCTCGGGGTTGCGGCGACGACCCGCGCCAGCTTTTATCTCTACTCGCTGCCCGAGGAGGTCGACCGCCTCGTCGTCGGTCTCGAACGGGCGCGGAAGGTATTCGCCTAGTGCTCCATCCAGCAACACCCTCCGGCCTCTGGCCCGCTATCACGCGGCGCGCTGCGTCGTCCTCAGTCGCGCCCGTACTAACCAGTACGAACGCTCCCTGCTTCGGAGCTCGGCTGGAAACAAAGGAACACTTGTGAGCGCCGACGATCTCTATCGCGAGCTGATCCTCGACCACTACAAGAGCCCGCGCCACCACGGCCGGCTCGACCCCGCCGACGCCTGCGCCGAGGGGCAGAACCCGCTTTGCGGAGACGAGCTCACGGTCACGCTCAGATTCGCCGCCGACGGCGAGACGATCGAGGAGATCGCTTTCGAAGGTCAGGGCTGCGCGATCAGCCAGGCGGCCGCCTCGATGCTGAGCGAGGAGGTGGTCGGGCGCAAGGCGACCGAGGTGGCTGCGATCGACAAGGACGACTCCCCGTTGGCGGCGATGATGATCGAGAGCGGCACGCCGCTGAGTCCGATCCGGCTCAAGTGCGCCCTGCTCGGCCTGGGTGTGCTCAAAGTCGCGCTGCACAAGGCCATCGGCACTCCCCTTCCCGAGGAGTGGACGGGCGTCGAAGAGGTCGATTTCGAGTAGTACCGGCTGGGTTTGCTCTGATCCGAGCTCGCGCGCCAAATCCAGCCGACCAGCGGGCGTTTTCTGTTCGCTCTAGTTCTTCGCGACAGCGCGCAAGAAAGGCGAAGTAGGCGGGATGGTCGTGGCCGACAACGTTCTCCCGCACTCCGAGACACTCGCCGCCTACCAGAAGACTCGGCACGACCTCATTTTCGTCAGCGTCACGGTGCCGCTCGATCGCGGCCTCGAACTGAGCGAAATCGTCGCCTGAGCGATCGCCGCGATCGACCTGCGCGGGTGCGGCTCACAGGCCGCTGCCACCGACCCCTCACACACGGACTCGGCTACCGACTCCGGTAGCTCGCTCGAAAAGACGGTCACCGAAAGTCGGGGCCCGCTCCCTGGGTCGACTTCCGGCGGCTATGTCTTGACCGCTTGCCTATCATGACTTAACGCGGAAAGGAGGTGGTCCAGTGGAAGATTCTTCAAGTACTGGCAGCGGAGGTACCAGCGGGTAGAGGCGTGTCCCCGGGACCACCGGGAATCGCCTAGCCAGCGTAGGGGACTTGCGCGATCGCACCGCGGCTGCTCGGCCGCGAGAAGCGCCTCTACCAATCCAACGCTGGTCACCGGTTCGGAGGGCCGCCTCGGCGGCCCTCCTTCTTATTTGAGCCTCTATCGAAACGAAGCGCTCCGAGCTGGTCGCTTCCGGCGACTCGATGCTGTTTCGGCACGAATCTGGCACGTTCTCGAGTGTCTTTTCTCGATACCGTGCTACGCNNCCCCGTGGGAGGGTGGGGGGAGGAGAGGTGGGTCCCGCCACTTCTGGGCCTGCAAGAAGACCGTGTTACGGCCCCGCCGTAAATCGAGGTGTCGTTTACGCGCCCAATCGAACGATCGCTCGTTCCGTCAGGCGCGCTCGGCAGCTCTCCGGATCTGCTCCTCGAGCGACGTGAGCGGGAGCTGGAAAACCTTTCGAGTAGATTCGGCGTCGCCGACGTTGTCGCCGGCAGCGAGCATCTTCACTTGGTCGCGGGTGAACGGAAAACCGGGCAGGCGGTCGAGCAGCGTGGCCTGAGCACGAGCGAGCGAGAAGGGGATGTGAAAACGCAGGCGCCGCTTGCCGAGCACGTGCGCGATCAGGGCGTAAAGCTCGTCCCAGCTGACACGGTCGGGGCCGGCGAGGTCGAATGTACGGTCGCGGGCAGGCTCGAGGTCGAGCCCCTTGACCAAGTGCGCGACGACGTCTTCGACCGAGATCGGCTGGATCCGCTGGTTACCGGTACCGAGCACGGGTGTTATCGGTGAGTAGCGAACGAGGCGTAGAAAGGTGGGAAGAACGCCGCCGTCGCGGCCGAAGACGAAGCTCGGACGAAAGATCACGTGCTCCAGGTCCGAGGCCTTGAGCGCTCGCTCCTCGTCCCACTTGGCCCGGTAGTAGGGCGTGAGGTCGTGCGTGCTCTGATCGAGCCCCAGAGCGCTGACGAGTACGAATCGCCGTACGCGCGCCTCGCTCGCGGCCTCGATCAGAGCCCG
>PMZQ01000095.1:2813-31348 GCA_003170155.1 Actinomycetota bacterium
GCAAGGGCGCAGCCCTGCGCTTCGAGCCAGCGCCCGCGCGATCTCGAGCGAACGAGGCAGCGAGTTGGTCGCTCGAGCGACCGCAGGGTCGCGACGAGACGCTTACCGATGAAGCCGGTGGCGCCCGTGACGAGAATCACGGCTTGCTCGTTTCGGCGGCGAGCCGCACTCTGATCGAACGAACGGAGGCGGTCACAGCAGGGATGGTACGCCGGTCGCACGGAGTTTCGAATCCCACTCCTCTGCGACACTAGGTTTTACTTGCAAACAGCGGCTTTTTCGGTTCGTTCTAGCTTGCACTTATCGGTGGGTCCGATAGGGTGGCGGCTGCGTGGTACTCGAGCCCGTCGATCCTAACTCTCGCTTTCACGAGCGACGCGCACGCGCCCGACACCGGCGTAAACTTCGCCGTACCGCTTTCCTGTTCGCTCTCGTAATCGCAGCTATCTCGGGTGGAGCAGTCGTCTGGCTGGCAGGGCGCGGCGCGGGTCCGTCCACGCACGACGCTGTTTCACGCGGGAGGACCACCACCAAGGCGGCGGTGGATCGGAATCCCTACCTGCCGAAGGAGATCCGCGGCGTCCATGTCACCATGGGTCTCGCATCGCTACCGGGCAAGCTTGCTCAGTACATCAGCTTGAAAGACGAGGGTCTGAACACGATCGAGCTCGACGTCAAGGACGAGAGCGGTGCAGTTGCCTTCCGCTCTCCCGATGTGCCCCTTGCCAGCGCGATCGGCGCTGCCGGGAACTTCTACAAGCCGGCCGAAGTAGCCGATCAGGTCCACGCCAACCATCTCTACCTGATCGGTCGCATCGCGGTCTTCGAAGATCCCGTGCTTTCAGCCAAGAGGCCGAATATGGCGATTCAGCGCTCAGACGGCTCGCCCTGGCTCAGCGACGGCCTCGGCTGGACGAACGAGTACGACAAGCGAGTCTGGGATTACAACGTCTCGATCGCCAAGGCCGCCGCCAAGGCCGGCTTCGATGAGATCCAGTTCGACTACACCCGCTTCCCCTCTGACGGCTCGATCTCCAGCGCCGTCTGGCCGGGGAAGAGAAACGAGCCCAAGTCGGTGACGATCGATCGCTTCCTCGCCTATGCGACCAAGCAGCTCAAGCCGTACGGCGTTCGCGTCTCCGTCGACGTCTTCGGTCTCGCCGCCACTAACAATCTCGGCATCGGCCAATCACCGGGGAAGATGGCGCAGATCGTCGATGCGATCTATCCGATGGCCTACCCGTCGCACTTCGGCCCGGGGCAGTACGGTCTTCCAGATCCGGAGGCTAAGCCGGGAACGACCGTCGGCTACGCGCTAAATGACTTTGCCACTCAGATGGAGGGTAAGAAGGCCGATCTCGTCGCCTGGCTGCAGGACTTCTCGTGGGAAGGGCGCCCGTTCACGCTCGCGGACGTTCAGGACGAAGTGCTGGCCGTTCGCAGGAGCGGTGCTCGCGGCTTCTTGCTCTGGAATGCGATGGGCACCTATACGCCGGGAGCCCTTCAGCCTGCGGGCAGCAACACCGCGGTCGGCTGAATCACGAGCTCGTTCCAGATGAAGCATGCCACCGCCTGGCCGCGCTCGGCGAGTCTTCATTCCGAGGCAAGCTCCGGGCATCCATGGCTCGACCTCTTCGGCTGCACATTCCTAACGGAATAGACGCCTAGTCGGGCGGCTCTCGACACCGCTCCGGTATCGTCCCGGCGATGCAGCCGTTTCGCGCCATTCAGCTACTGACGGAGATCCCGGGCCCTCGCTCGCGCGAGATTCTGGCGCGTAAGCAGAAAGTCGTAGCTGCGCCGGTCGCCGTGCAGGCGCCGGTCGTGATCGCATCGGCGCTGGGCGCCGTCGTGACCGACGTTGACGGCAACCGCTTTCTCGATTTTGCGGGTGGGATCGGCTGCCTGGTGGTCGGTCACTCCCATCCGAAGGTCGTCGAGGCGGTACGAGAGCAGGCGGGACTCTTCCTACACACCGATTTCGCCGTCGTCCCCTATGAGATCTACACGACCGTCGCCGAGCGACTGATCGCGGCGGCACCCTTCACGGGGCCGGCGAAGGCGGCCTTTTTCAACTCCGGCGCCGAAGCGGTTGAGAACGCGATCAAGTTTGCACGCCTGGCGACCGGGCGCCCCGCGGTGATCGCCTTCGAAGGAGGCTTCCACGGGCGAACTCTTCTCGCTCTGACGATGACCTCGAAGGCCAACCCCTACAAACTCGGTCTGGGTCCTCTCGCGCCGGCGGTCTACCACCTCCCCTTCGCTCAGGACTACCGCGGTCCGTCGGGCGCCGAGGCACTTGCGGAGCTCGAGCGGGCGCTCCTGACGCAGGTGGCGCCGAGCGAGGTTGCGGCCGTAGTTGTGGAGCCGATCCAGGGCGAGGGCGGTTTTGTTCCCGCGCCCGTGGAGTTCATACACGGCTTGCGCCGGATCTGTGACGAGCACGGGATCGTACTCGTGGTCGATGAAGTGCAGACCGGCTTCGGTCGCACCGGCGCGATGTTCGCGATCGAGCACTACGGAATCGAGCCCGACTTGATCGTCGTGGCGAAGGCGTTGGCGTCCGGGCTACCGCTCTCGGGAGTGATCGGAAAGGCCGAGATCATGGATGCGCCGCACGAGGGCGCCATCGGTGGCACTTACGTCGGGAACCCGGTCGCTCTTGCCGCGGCGAACGCCGTTCTGGATGTGATCGAGGCCGAGAACCTGATCGACCGGGCGAAGACGCTCGGCGAGACGATCCGCGCGCGGATGAACGCCTGGCAGGATCGCTTCGAGCAAATCGGCGACGTGCGTGGCCACGGCGCGATGCTCGCGATCGAGCTCGTCGCGGACCGGAAGAGCAAGGAACCTGCGCCCGAGCTGGCCACCCGCGTGATCGAGGAAGCTCTTCAACGCGGCCTGCTCTTGCTCAGGGCCGGGATTTACTCGAACTGCCTGCGCGTGCTGGCGCCGCTCGTGATCAGCGACGACGAGCTTGCCGAGGCGCTCGACGCCTGGGAAGAAGCCCTGGCCGCGGCTCTCGCGAGCTGACTAGTACGCGTATCGCTGCTGGCGCGCGTGGCGCTCGAGGGCGAGCGCGATCAGACGATCGAGCATCTCCGGATAGGAGATACCGGAGGCCGCGAACAGCTTGGCGTAGACGCTCGTCGAGGTGAAGCCGGGGATCGTGTTCAGCTCGTTCACGAGCACCTCGTCGCCGCGTACGAAGAAGTCGACCCGGGCCATTCCCTCGCACTCGCCGGCGACGAAGGCCTCGACGGCCAGGCGGCGCACGAGCTCCACGGTCTCTTCTGGAAGCGGCGGCGGCACGATCAGCTCCATTCCGCCCTCGTCGTACTTGGCCGAGAAGTCATACCACTCCGCGTGGGCGACGATCTGCCCGGGCTGTGAGGCGATCGGGTCGCGGTTGCCGAGCACGCTGCACTCGACCTCGATTCCGTCCACGAACTCCTCGACCAGCACCTTCTCGTCGTGGCGGAATGCGAGCGCCACCGCCGGCTCGAGCTCGTTCTCGTCGTGCACCTTGCTGATGCCCACCGAGGAGCCGAGCCGAGCCGGCTTGACGAAGACCGGGTACGGGAACGGGTGCTCGACCGGATCGCCGTCGCGCAGGGTGATGCTTTGCGTGACCGGAATGCCGCGATCGCGCAAGACCGCCTTGAAGACGTCCTTGTCCATGCAAAGGGCTGAGGCCAGCACGCCGGAGCCGACATAGGGCACACCAGCCAGCTCGAGCAGTCCCTGGACGGTGCCGTCCTCACCGAAGGGCCCGTGCAGAACCGGAAAGACGACGTCGACCTCCGCCAGAGTTGTCGGTACAGACGACTCGGCAGGAACCGGAAGCGTCTCCACGGGACGGTCGCCGCCGGCCTTCAGCTCATGCGGAGCGGCTGCGGGAAGCGTCCAGCGGCCATCCCGGCCGATCTCGATGGCGACGGTGTCGTAGCGATCCTGAAGCGCCTCGATCACCGAGTGCGCCGACGCGAGCGAGACGTCGTGCTCGCTCGAGCGACCACCCATCAGGATTGCAATCCGAAGCCGGCTCACGTCGTCGACGCTACATACTGCCCGACGTAGATGATGATGGTTGAGCCGGGCGTGGCCTGCTTGCCCCCGGCGGGCGTCTGCTTGAGAACGAACCCGTCCTCAGCGACGTCTGTCGTATCTTGGTATTGGACTTGGGGAGTGAACCCCTGAGTGGTGAGATCCAGCGAGGCCTGATCGGAAGTCTCCTGTGTGACGTCGGGGACAAGCACGGTCGACGGGCCTTTGGAGACGCTCAGCGTGATCGTGGTTCCCGGATCCTGCGGCGTGCTTCCGGGCGGGCTCTCGTCGATCACCGTCCCCTTCGCTGAACTGCTGTCGTCCACCCACTGGCGGACAGGAACGAAGCCGGCACTCTGGAGCCTCGAATAAGCGTCGGCGTAGAGGTCGCCGATAACGTCCGGGAGAAGTACCTTGGCGGGTCCCTGCGAGATCCAGATGGTCACGGTCGATCCCGTCAGTGCCATCGTGTTCCCGGTCGGATTCTGCTGGTAGACGGTGTTCTGGGGTTTCGGGGAGTTTCCTAGCTTGGACCTGAGCTTGAAGTTTTTATTCTGGAGCGTGTTGGTCGCGTTTGTCAGCGATTGCCCGACGACCGAGGGCACGCGGATCTTGTTCGTTCCGCTCGAGACGTAGATCTTCACGGTGCTACCCCGAGGAACGTGCTCACTCTCGAGTGGGTCCTGGCTGATGACGTAGCCCTTGGCGGTAGTCGACGAGGTCCGCGTGATCGACTCCGGGTTGAGTCCAGCTTCGCTGATCTTATTAATAGCAAGCTGCTCGCGGATGTCAGTCACGGCCGGTACCGCCACCTTGGCGTTGCTGCTCAGCTGGCGATAGACGATGAAAAAGGCGACACCGACTGCCACGATCAGAGCTAGCGAGAGCAGCCATGGCCAGACAGGTCGCTGGCCCGGGGTGCGGTCGTAGTCGTAGTAGTCCGGCGGCGCGGGCGGAGGCATCGGAGCTCCAGCTCGCGGCGGCACCACTCGGGTTGGAGCGCGGGAGATCATCGTCGGAGCAGACAGGCCGGCCCCGGCCAGCACGGTGGTTGCGGCGTCGGTGGTCGTTTCGCTGATCTCCATCCCCTTCGAGATCGCATTCAGGTCGGCGTCCATCTCCTCGACGCTCTGGAAACGGTCGTCGGGGTTCTTTGCCAGCGCCCGCAGCACCACGGCGTCGAGCTCGGGCGGGACTTCGGGCCGCTTAACGGATGGAGGCTCGGGAACGGCCGAGAGGTGCTTCATCGCGATCTCGACCGGCGTCTCGCCGTTGTAGGGTGCCTCGCCGGTGAGAAGCTCGTAAAGGACGACCCCGACCGAGTAAAGATCGGAGCGCGCATCGACCGGGGCGCCGCGCGCCTGCTCGGGGGAGAGGTACTGCGCGGTGCCGATGATCGAGCCGACCTCGGTCATCTCGCTCGCGCCTGCCCGGGCGATGCCGAAGTCGGTGACCTTGACGCGTCCCTCCTCGTCCACGAGCACGTTGTGCGGCTTGATGTCGCGGTGGACGACGCCGTTCCGGTGCGCAAAGCGGAGCGCGGCCAGGATCTGGCGGCCGTAGTTGACGGCAACCGGAATCGGCGAGGGGCCGTGTTTGACTATCAGCTCTTTGAGCGAGAGCCCCTCGATCACTTCCATGGCGATGTAGTAGGTGCCCTCGGCCTTGCCGCGGTCGTAGATCTGCACGATGTTGGGGTGTGAGAGCCCGGCGGCGCTGGAGGCCTCGCGGCGGAAGCGCTCGACGAACTGCTCGTCGGAAGCGTGCTTGGCGTTCAGGATCTTGATCGCAACGCGTCGGCCCAGCTCTTGATCCTCGGCCAGGTAGACGGTTGCCATGCCGCCGGAGCCGAGCTTCTTGAGAACCTTGTAGCGCCCGTCGAAGAGCGCGCCGATCAGTGGGTCAGGAGGTGTCATCGCTGGGAAAGGTTAGGGGTTGGAGTTCGCCGTCGATGCGAGGATTGCCTGCATGATCTCACGCGCGATGGGAGCCGCAGTTGTCCCACCGGTGCCGGTCTGATTCTCGAGCACGACCGCCACGGCCACGCGCGGAGCGTCGGCGGGTGCGAAGGCGATAAACCAGGTCGTGTTCGGCCGGCCGGGCCCGTTCTCGGCGGTGCCCGTCTTGCCGGCTACGCGAACGCCCGGGATCTGTGCTGCCGTACCGGTTCCTCCGCTCACCACTGCCTCCATCATCTGTGTCAGCTCGGCCGCGGTCTCGGGCTTGATGACGCGCCCGAGCGACTGCGGCGCGAGCTTGTCGACCTTCCCGTTTCGCCGTATCACCTCGTCGACGAGGTGAGGTCTCATGAGCACGCCGTTGTTCGCCACCGTCGCGGCAACCATAGCCATCTGCAGCGGTGTCACGAGCAGGTTGCCCTGGCCGAAGGCGACGCGTCCCGGATCGCCAAAGCCGTCCTCGCTCGGGCTGAGAAGCCGTCCGTGCGAGTACAGGCCGCTTGCCTGGAGCGAGCTCGAGGGCAAGTCGATCGGCGGTTTGTCGCCGAAACCGAAACGGCGCGCGTAGTCCATCAGTTTGTGAATTCCGAGCGCGTTGCCGATGTTGCAGAAGACGGAGTTGACCGAGAACTCGAACGCTTTCGAAAGCGGTAGATTGCCGAAGCTCTCGGGCCCCTGTTGATCGTGGTTGGTGAAGTTGTTCACGCGCTGCTTGTAATCGATGCAGTAGCCGGGGTCGTAGAAGCTCGAGTCGGGCGTGTATTTGCCGGAATCGAGGGCGGCGGCAGCGGTCACCGTCTTGAAGGCCGAGCCCGGCGGATAGAGGCCCTGGGTGGCCCGGTCGATCAGTGCCGATGCCGATTTGCAGGAAGGCGACTTGATACCAAGCACGCGGCCGTAGTGGTTTTCGACGTCGTTGGGGTTGTAGCTTGGCTTGGAGGCAAGCACGAGCACTTTCCCGGTTGCGGGCTCGATTGCCACGGCAGCGCCACAGTTAGCCCCGAGCGCGTTCATAGCGGCGCGCTGTGCGCTGAGGTTGAGTGACAGGCGGATGTCGCTACCGTGGATCGTGCTTCCGAGCAGGCGGTCGCCTATCTGTTTCAGCGCTCCGGCGAGGCTCTGGTCGGCGCCGGTCAGGTAGTCGCTGGCCGAGCGCTCGAGTCCCGTGCGCGAGCGGTTCTGGGTCGCATAGCCGACCGCCGCCGCGGTGAGGGCGCCGAGGGGGTAGCGGCGGTAGTAGTAGGTGCGGTTGTTGGTGTGGACGACGTGATTGCGCGCCAGCACGGTGCCGTCGGCGGCGAGGATGCGACCACGGTCGATCGTGAACTCCGAGATCTGTCGGATCGCGTTGTCGTTCTTGTTGGCCAGATCAGGCGCCGCCCAGGCCTGCCAGTAGGTCGAGGCGACGATCAGAGCCGCCAGCATGACCAGCGAGCTAAGAGCGAGGAAGCGGACGCGCGCGTTCATGCGGCCTCGTTGGCTCTCTGGGAGATGAGCATCAGCGCGGCCAGGAGAATGAAGTTGGCGACGACGCTGGAGCCGCCGTAGCTGATGAAGGGAAGCGTGATTCCGGTGAGCGGGATCAGGCGGACGATGCCGCCGATGATGATAAAGGTCTGGAGTGCGAACCCGAACGTCAGCCCGGCGCAGACGAGTTTCGAGAAACCGTCACCGGCCACGAGCGCGATCCGGAAGCCGCGCACGGTGAAGAGCATGAACACGAGCAAGATCGCCGCGATCCCGACGAGGCCGAGTTCCTGGGCAAGCGCCGAGAAGATGAAATCGGTGTTGAGATCGGGGATCAAATTACCGCCGCTCGGTAGCGTGAACGTTCCCTTGCCGAGGCCTGTGCCGGAGAATCCGCCCGCGGCGATCGAGTAGAGCGATTTCACCAGCTGATAGCTGGCGCACTCCTGGCGTGGCATCAGGGCGGTGTGTCCGGGGCACGGTATTGCCTGGGTCGTCCAGGGATGCAGCCAGATCGTCACGCGGTCGCGGACGTGCGCCGTTGTTTCGTAGACCCCGGCGGAGCCGGCGAGAAAAAGCACGAGTCCGACGCCTACGTACAGCAACCGCGCGGTGGCCAGGTAGAGAATCGCCAGGAAGATCCCGAAGAACAGGAGGGCGCTACCGAGATCGTGCGTGGCCACCAGCACGAGCATGGCGCAGCCCCAGATCGCAAGCAGCGGCCCGAAGTCCTTCGGCCGTCCCTGCGCGAGCACCTCCTGCTTGGAGTGCAGGTAAGCGGCGAGAAAGACGATCATCGCGATCTTGCCCAACTCGCCGGGCTGGAACTGGAGCGATCCGATGCGCACCCAGAGCCGCGCGCCGTTGACCGAGTGGCCGATCTTGGGCAGCGCCGGCAGGAAGAGCAAGCCAAGTGCCGACAGGCCGAACAGGTACTTGTACGACTCCAACCTGCGGAAGTCGTGGCGAAGGGTGATCAGGGTGCCGGCGAAGGCGGCGACGCCGATCACCACCCAGAGCCCCTGGCGCAGAGCGTCGGTCGGGCCGAGCCGGTAGATCTCCGTCAGTCCGATCGCGGTTAGAAGCGCGGCCATCGGCAGCAGGTAGGAATCGGCATCGGGGACGGTGAACCGCGCGACGACGTGAGCGATCAGATACAGGACGAAGAAAAAGCCCGCGTACGAAAGTGACTCGGGCGAGATCTCGTTCTGGCGGGCGATGTAGACGCTGGCGAAACCCGTCGCCGTGATCAAGCCGACGAGAATGAGAATGAGAAGCTCCCGCGTACGGGCGCTCACGGATAGACGACCTTCTCGTACTGCGTCAGCTGGTGCTTGCTATTCCCAAAACTCTGCAGGTCGTGGTTGAAAAGTCGCCGCCGCTCCTTTTCGGTTAGCTGGGCGGCCAGTAGACGACTGCTGATCTGGACCGGACGGTAGAGATGAATACCGCCGGGCAGGTCGTAGGGGAGGCCCTGATAGATCGCAACGTGGCCGTCCGGCTCGACGCCGATGAAGTGGGCGGTCGAGACCGTGTAGGCGCCCAACGCCACCAGAGCGATCAAAATCGTCGCTGTCAGCCCGAGCAGAACCGCCCGCGGCGGTCGGCGTGGGCGCCGCGGTTTTTCGGGCTCGACCTGGAGCGTGGGCACGGCGTCGATCTCGGTCAGCGTCTTGGCCACATCGGACTCCGGCTCCTCTTCGGACATCTCGGGTGCCTCGGTGACCTCGAGCTCGAACAGAACGACGCTTATGTTGTCCTCGCCGCCGGCCTGGTTGGCCGCCTCGATCAACTCGCGCGTGGCGACGTCGAGATCGTCGCGAGAGTCAACGAGCACGCGCTCGATCTCCTCGTCGGCGATCATCGAGGTCAGCCCGTCGGAGCAGAGTAGGAAGAGGTCGTGGTCCTTCGCCGCAAGCGAGAAGAGGTCGATCTCGACCTCGGGGTCGGTGCCGAGCGCACGGGTGATGACCGAGCGCTGTGGATGTGTCTCGGCTTCCTCGGGAGAGAGGCGGCCGCTGCGAATGAGCTCCGCGACTAGAGAGTGATCCTGGGTCAGTTGGGTGAGCTTGTCATCGCGCAACAGGTAGGCGCGCGAGTCACCGACGTGCCCGATCACTACGCCGTAGTCCGCGACCACCGCCACCGTCATCGTCGTACCCATGCCGCGAGCGGAGGCGTTCTCGCTCGAGTAGGCGTAGACGCGCTGGTTTGCTGCCCGGATCAGCTCGATCACCTGCTCGGGGGCGGCCAGGCCGCCCTGGCCCTGCTCGCGCACCGACTCGGCCGCAAGCTGGGAAGCAACCTCTCCCGCCTGCGCTCCGCCCATGCCGTCGGCGATCGCGAATAGAGGCGGCTCGCAGACGAGCGCGTCTTCGTTCCGCCGTCTTCGGCGGCCGGTGTCGGTGCGGGCGCTGGAGCCGATTACGCTCATCGTTCGTAGCGGAAGTCCGTCTCGCCTATGCGCACTATGTCCCCCGAAGCCAGGTGGCGAGGCGACGTCAAGCGTACGCCGTTCACGAAGGTGCCGTTGGTGGAGCCGAGATCCTCGATCCAGACGCCGTCGCGCCGGGGATCGAAAAGAGCATGGCGACCGGAGGCGAAATCGTCCTCGAGCAGTTGGAGGTCGTTGAGCGGCCCGCGCCCGACCGTGAGCGGTTCATGAGTGAGCTCAAGCCTCTCGTTCTCTTCTAGATTCGGGCTCGAGACGACCACCAGAGAGCCGGGCCGGGGTGCGCGTTTCTCGTGCCGTTCCGCCAGTGGAGCGGTTACGAAGCTGTCCTGGGGAGTTCGCATCTCCCGGCTGGCCACGCGGATTACTCGCCAGATGAAAACGTAGAGCAAGACGATGAACGCGATCTTGAGCGCAAGTAGTGCGCCGTCGACCGACGTGGAAGCCAGCGCCATTTCTACTCCCGCACGAAGGTCAGCTCTGTCTGCCCGATAGCTATCACGTCGCCGTCGGAGAGGCGGGCGTGCTTGATTCGCTGACCGTTGAGCTCGGTTCCATTCGTCGAGCCGAGATCGACGACCACGTAGAAGCCGTCGTCCAAGCGAATCTCCGCGTGCCGGCGAGAGACGTTGGGATCGGAGAGGTGAATCTCGCACTCGCGGGCCCGCCCGAGTGCGATCATGTCGCCTCGGAGCGGAAAGCGGCCTCCCGGGTACACGAGCGCGTAGCTCGCAGCGGCCGTGTCGATAGGAATCTCGGGGCTGAAGCCGGTGGCCTCGAAGGAAGACGCAGGCACGGGCTCCGGGATAGGGACGTTCTCACTTGTCCGTACCATCTTCGTGGCGATCCCGAAGACGCCGATCTCGAGATCCTCGTCGGTCTCGATCACGACGTGCGGCGCCGAGGGAAGGGCGTAGTGCTCACGCTGGGCGTGCTCGCTCAGGTACTCCTGCAACTCCTTACAGAGCGCCTCTTCGTAGCTCGAGAACTGATCGTGGTCGTCCGGTGAGAGATAGACCGTGTACTCGTTGGGCACGTACACCCTCGTCACCGAGGCCGTGCGGTGATCGTCCATCTCCTTTGCGAGCTTACGCGCCAGCTCCACGGGCTGGACGTGAGCTCGGAAGGCACGTCCGAACGCGCCTTCGAAGATAGCTTCGATTCTTCTTTCGATACTACGCAACAAGGGCATTTCCCAGTACTTCCCGTCCTAGAGCCTAACGACTGATTGAAGAGTCGATCTCCGTTCTTCCTACACCGCTATCCGTCTTCGCTCTGACAGCTGTGCTTTGATCGCCGGTTTCGGCGCGAAGTCGGCGGATTTCGCCGCTGTGGGGAGGAAGTAAAGCGCGAATGCCGTGAGCCAGGCGCCCATCAGCACCGGAGTCGCCGCGACGCCCGGGAATGGTAGAAGACCGCCCACGATCATGGCTCCGGCCAGCCCGGCGCTTCCCCAGCGCCCGCGTCTGCGCGCCAGCGGGATCAACGCGGCGACGAGCGCCAGTAGACAGCCCTCCGCGAGCAGTGCCGGCCGCTCGATCAGAGCGCGCACGAGCACCCCGGCGATCGCGGTCACATTGGTACTGCCCTCGATACCAAGCCCGCGCGGCGGATTTGTATTGGTCAGCGGCAACGGCTGCCCGCCCGCCCCGGCAACAACCAGTGCCAGCACAAACGCGGCGAAGACGAAGATCATGCGACGGACGGCTCCGCCGATGCGAAGAACCGCGAGCGGAAGCAGGAAGAGGCCGCCGCAGGCAACCGCGAGCGGACCGAGAATCGGCAGCTGAGCGAGGTGGGGATTGCGCCAGGTAAAGGCGAGCCAGCAGGTCGCGACGAGAGCGAAGACCAGGGCCAGCCCCAGAGAGTAATTGCCGAGCGGAAGTAAGAGTAAGGCGAAGGTAAAGGCGCTACCCATGCGCGGCCTCGAGAGCGAGGCGGTCGCGGCGAGAATCGCAAGCGGTATCTGCGCGTGAGCGGGATAGAAAGGGAACTGGCTCGTGCCCCAGGCGACCACGAGAGCGCTCGCAAGTGCGTGGCCGAGACGGGCAGGATTCGGGCGCTGGAACCGGCCGGTGAACGAGTGCCTCTCCTTTCGGCATCTCTCCTCGCCACGCTTGACAGAGAGGCGGAGCGTGCGTGCAAGCTCTCCTGCTCGCGGCCGCTGCAACGGATCGACCGAGAGCGCCCGGTCGACGACTTTCAGGAGCTGGTTCGGTAGGTCGGGCCGTATCGATCCGAGTGGCGCCGCGCCGGTTTCGATTCGCCGAGCCGTCTCCAGCATCGAGCCGGCCCAGAACGGATGCCAGCCGACCAGCGACTCCCAGAGCGCGACTCCGACTGCCCAGACATCCGCGGCCGCGGTCGCGGTTTCTCCTGCGAGCCGCTCCGGTGAGATGTAGGCGAGCGTCCCGGGAACGTCTCCGAGCTCGGTCAATGTCTCGGCCTCGGCGAACTGGGCGAGACCAAAATCGACGAGGCGGACATCGACCTCCGGTCCCGCGGCGAGTAGGACGTTCGCCGGCTTCACGTCGCGGTGAACGATCCCTCGCGCGTGCGCGTGCTCGAGGGCGTCGAGGATCTGCGCGCACACCTCGATTGCGCGGTGATCGTCGATCTCTCCATCGCGAAGGGCCTGGCGCATCGTTTTGCCGTTGACGTGCTCGTAGGCGATGTAGACGTGCCGGTCGTCGGAGGCGAAGTCGAGAACGCGCAGGCAGCGCCTGTGGCGGAGCCGGGCGGCTGCCTCCACCTCACGCTCCGCGCGCGATCCGGCTTTACCCTCTCGGGCGACGATCTTCAACGCCAGTTCACGGCCGGTTCTCTCATCTCGAGCCAGCCAGACCGAGCCCGAACCGCCGCTTCCCAGCGGGCTCAAGGGACGGTAACGGCCCAGGACGAGCTCGCCCGCGGTTGTTGCAGTCGTCTCGCCCATCGGTCTCCGTCCTTAGCCGCAACAGGAGAAACTCCTGCGAGAGCCAATATCCTGTGACATCGGAACCCTGTACGATAAATACCTCGTCTTCTCATGAGCGGGCACGACGAAGACATCGATTTCGACTTTTTCGGCGATTCAGAGCCCGAGCCGCCCAAACGACGCCTGGTCCGGCGTCCCAGTGGGTCGCCTCCTCCCGGCGGGCCGCCTCCACCGAGGCGCCCGGCGTCTGCCGGCCCGCCCGCAACCCCGATCGTCCGGCTCATCTCGCTGATCGTTTTCGCGATCGCGATGATCCTGATCCTCGTCTTCGCCGTGCGGAGCTGCGAGTCGTCGAACGAGAGCGCCGCATACAAGGACTACATGAGCAGCGTCGCGACGATCGCGGACGACTCGAAGAGCGTCGGCACGGGGCTGACGAACGTGTTGGCGAATCAGAACCTGATCGAGAGCAAGCTCGAGACGAAATTGCAGGGGCTGGTCGATCAGCACAACCTGGACGTCGAGAAGGCATCCAAACTCACGCCGCCCGGCCCACTTCGTCTGCAGCAGGAGCAGCTGGTCGAGGCTCTACAGCTGCGGAGCGACGGGCTGCAGGGACTCCTGGATGTTTTTAAGAGCACGGCGACCAAGAAAGGCAATAGCACGGAGACGACGAAGGCCGGGATCGCGCTATCGCAGCAGATGTACAAGCTCGTCGCGAGCGACGTGATCTGGGCGAGCATGTTCGTCACGCCCGCTCAGAAAGTGCTCAAGGACGAGGGCGTGGCCGGAGTCTCGCCGCCGACCTCCGTTTTCCTCACCACGCCCGATCTCGCCACGAGCACCTCGATGGGAGAGTTCTGGGCGTCGATACACGGAGTAACGTCTACTACCAACACCAGTGGTTCAGGCCGGCACGGCACGGGAATCGCCTACGTCAAGGTCTCCCCGGGTAACCAGACGCTCCAGGAAGGGGTCACGGCCACGATCATGCTCAAGACGAACACGGGCTTTGTAGTCGGCGTCGAGAACACCGGCGACTTTCGCGAGCAAAACGTCAAAGTCGGGCTCGTGATTCAGCAGAACGCGCCGGCAAAGTCGATCATCAGGAAGGCGACGATCACGACGATCTACCCCAGCGCGACGGGGGTAGCCTTCTTCAAGGGACCGTTCGATGTGAGCACGTTGATCACTCCTGTCCAGATCAAGGTCGACGTCACCCCGGTGCCCCACGAAGCCAGTATCGCCAACAACACGGCCATCTACGAGGCGCGCTTCAGCATGGGCTAGTGCTCTTGCCGGGAATCTCTTCGCATCAAAACGAGCACCGACGGCGCCGAGGATTAGCGCCGGTTACTGCGTCGTTCGGCCGAGCCGAGGCAAGGCGATGACTACGACAGCTCTCTCAGTCGCCGCAGCCGCCGGGGCGTTGCTGGCGCTCGCTCTCGTCGCTTTTGCCCTGTCTACGATCAGGAAGCTCCGCGCCGGGCAACTGATCGTGCTCGCCGACGGGAAAGCCGACCTGGTCGATTTCGCCGTCTCATTACAGGCACGAATCGACGACCTCCACAGGGCCGTCGACGAGATCGCGGCGGCACTGACCCGCGTCGACAAGCGCATCGACGGCACGGTTTCGAACGTTGCCGTCGTCCGCTACGACGCCTACGAGGATCGAGGCGGCCAGCAGTCGGCAACCGTGGCGCTGCTGGATGCGTCACGTACGGGCATCGTGATGAGCGCCGTTCAGGGTCGCGATTACGCGCGCATTTACATGAAGGAGCTCGATCGCGGAAACTGCGCGATTACGCTCTCGCCGGAAGAGGACGAGGCCGTCCGGCGAGCGATGGCGCGCTAAGGGCCTGGCCTGCACGTCCGATCCACGGCGCCAGCGACCACACGGCTGTTCTCCGCACTGCGAGTGCGCCTTCACAACTTTTCGGCCACTGGCATCTATGGCCTAAACGCCTCGGTCGCACATTCCCACCGGAACAGGCTCCGAGTCCCGGAGCTCCCTAGTTGCTTCGACCGAGCCGCTTCGCAGGGCGGGACGTCGGGTGCGCGTTGCTACATTTTGGGCAAGGTGAAACAGGTTCTGGTGCTGAACTCCAGCTATGAGCCTCTGAATGTGTGCACGGTGAATCGCGCGCACGTACTGGTCTTCAAAGGCCGGGCGGAGGTTGTAGAGGAGTATGCGCAACCGCTTCGCTCCGCTACCGACACCTACCCTCGCCCGCACGTCATCCGGCTTCTCAACTACGTGCACGTGCCTAGAGCCGTGAAGAGGAAAATCTCGAGGAGAGCGCTCTTTGCCCGTGACGGTTGGCGTTGCGCCTACTGCGGCTCGAGCACGAGCAAGCTGACTCTCGATCACATCGTGCCGCGCAGTCGCGGCGGCGAGTCGGTCTGGGAGAACGTTGTCTCCTCCTGTGCACCCTGCAATCACCGCAAGGGAAGCCGGCTGCTGACGGAGGCGAAGATGGCTCTGCGGATATCGCCGCGTCCGCCCACGCCGGTCGTCTTCATCCACCTCGCGGCGGCTACGATCCCGCCCAACTGGCGCCCGTACCTACAGGGCTACGGGCTCTCGTCGGCAGCCTGAGTCGAGATCGCCTGCTGCGCCTGTGTAAGCGTAAACCGGCCCGACCAGATCGCGCTGCCGGCGATCACACCTTCGCATCCGGAGTCGCGAATGGCGAGCAGATCGTCGAGCGTGGCGACGCCTCCAGCAGCGATCAGCGGTAGCTGCGTGGCGTCGAGGATGCTGCGAACGAGCTCGAAATCGGGCCCGGCGAGCAAGCCGTCGCGGCGCGTGCTCGTTACCAGCAGGCGTCGAACGCCGGCATCGGCACAGGCGCGCGCCAGATCGGCGGCGTCGAGCTCGGAAAGCTCGGTCCAGCCCCGCAGCGCGATCTTCCCATCGCGGGCGTCGATCGCCACCACCAGACCTTCGCCAAAGTCGGCGGCGGCGCGGGTTAGGAACTCCGGCGAGGCGGCCGCTGTTCCCACCATCACGCGTGCGGCTCCTGCCACCAGGGCTGCCTCGATCACCTCGATCGAGCGGTAACCGCCGCCCACCTGAAGAGGAACATCGCCTGCGGCCGTGGCGATCCGGCGCACGAGCTCCAGCGAAGGCTGCCCCGAAAAGGCGCCGTCGAGGTCGACCATGTGAAGGAAGCGCGCACCCTCTTCGACGAAACGGCGCGCCGCCGCCGCGGGGTCACCGCCCTCGATGGTCACGCGCTCGCGCCGGCCCTCTGCCAGTCGAACGCAGCGCCCTTCGAGAACGTCGATTGCGGGGTAGACGATGAAACTCATGTTACTATGCTAACATGCCACCTGAAGTGGACGAACGAGTACCAGACCAGCCCCATTTCCTCGAAGGCGAGGATATCCGCGAGCTCGACGCTCTGGCGGAAGCGATCCTCAGCTTGCGCGACGGTGACGAGATCAAGCGCTTCCTGCGCGACCTTTGCACACGAGCGGAGCTGGAGGCGCTGGCGCACCGCTGGCTGATCGCGAGGCTGCTCGACGAGGGTCTTCCGTACCTGACCGTCGCGGATCGCGCCGAGGGCTCGACGACGACCGTGACGCGCGTCTCGCAGTGGTTGCACCACGGAGTGGGCGGCTATCGGATCGCCCTCGAGCTCACGAAAACGAAGAACAGCTCCGGAAAGGCAGACGAGTAGTGAAAAACACCGGATTTCGCACGGCCGGCGCCGACGGCCGTCTAGTGGTTGCGGTCCCGTCGAAGGGCCGCCTGGCACAGCCATCGCTCGAGCTCCTCGAGGCGGCTGGCCTGAACTTCGAGCTCAGCGATCGCTCGCTGCACGTTCCCTGCTCGAATGCTCCCGTCGAGTTTTTGCTCGTGCGCCCGCATGACATCCCCGAATACGTGCAAGATGGAGTCGTCGACGCCGGTATCACCGGCGCCAATCTGATCGCCGAGACCGCCGCAAAGGTCGAGACGCTTCTCGAGCTCGGCTTCGGGCGCTGTACGCTCGAAGCAGCTGTGCCGGAGGAGAGCGGCCTCGAGCGGCCCGAAGATCTCGACGGCCTGCGTGTCGCCACCGCCTATCCGGTCTCGACCAAGGCCGCACTCGAAGAGATCGGCGTCAAGGCCGAGCTGGTGCTGCTTTCCGGCTCGGTCGAAGTGGCGCCGAGGTTGGGGCTTTCGGACGCGGTCGTCGATCTGGTCTCGACCGGCTCGACTGCCGCGGCCAACGGACTACGCAGGATCGGAACTCTGCTCGACTCGCAGGCGGTTCTGATCGGCAGCAAACGCGAGCTAGGTGAGAGAACAGAGATGCTCGCGCGTCTGGAGATGATGCTGCGCGGTGTCATCGCGGCGCGTCGCCGCCGGTACCTGATGCTCAACGCGCCAGCGGATCGCGTTGCCGAGCTGGAGGCGCTGCTTCCGAGCATGGGCGCGCCCTCGGTCGTGAAGCTGGCGGAGCAGGGTCAGCTGGCGCTCCATGCCGCAGTCGACGTGGACGCGATCTGGGATCTGCTGCCTCGGCTCAAGGCGGCCGGCGCCTCCTCGATCCTGGTCATGCACCTGGAAAGGGTCGTTCCGTGAGGGCGGCCGGACTGGCGGAGATTCTCCCGCGCGCTCTCGAGATCGTCGAGGACGTACGCCTGCGTGGAGACCAGGCGCTCTATGAGTTGGCCGAGCGCTTCGACGGTGCCCGGCCCGAGTCGTTGCGCGTACCGACGGAGGCGATCGATCGAGCGATTGTGGACGAGCGAACGATGGAAGCCTTGCGCGAGAGCATCCGCGCGGTGCGCACCTTCCACGAGCGCCAGCGACCGGAGGACTTCCGCTTCTCGACTTATCCGGGTGTCGAGGCGGAGCGCCGCTTCGTCCCACTCGACTCGGTTGGCGTGTACGTGCCGGGCGGCCTGGCGCCACTTCCGAGCTCGCTCGTGATGGGCGCCGTTCCGGCCCAAGCGGCCGGAGTTGGGCGCATCGTCGTGGCAACTCCCAAGCTCGATCCGACGATTCTCGCGACCGCGCGTGAGCTAGGGCTGAAGGAGATCTACTGCGTCGGCGGCGCTCAGGCGATCGCAGCACTCGCCTACGGAACCGAGACCGTTCAGCGCGTGGACAAGATCGTCGGACCGGGCCAAAGCTGGACGACCGCGGCCAAGCTGCTCGTCTCGAGTGTTGTCGGTATCGACCTTCCGGCCGGCCCGAGCGAGGTGTTGATCGTCGCCGACGAGAGCGCCGACGCCGCCTTCTGCGCCGCCGATCTGAAGGCGCAGGCAGAGCACGGCCCGGGCTCCGAGTCGCTGCTGGTGACGACGAGCGCCGAGCTGGCTGCTGCGGTACGCGAGCTCGTCGGTGACAACGACCAGATCCAGATCGAGCAGGTGGACTCGCTCGAGCAGGCAATCGAACGCGCAAACGACTATGCGCCCGAGCACCTGGAACTGATGGTCGCCGATCCCGAGGCCGCGCTTATGGGCGTGCGTCATGCAGGCGCCGTCTTCCTCGGATCGTTCGCGCCGGCGGTCGTCGGCGACTACGCCGTCGGTACCAACCACATTCTCCCAACCGGTGGGCTGGCGAAGTCCTGTGGCGGGCTCGGTCTCGAGGCGTTCCTGAAACCACTCGAGATCGTGCGCATCGACCGCCAGGGGCTGGAGCGGCTCGCTCCCGTCGTCACGACGCTGGCGAACGTCGAAGGTCTGACCAATCACGCGGCGGCGGTAGAGGCTCGCCTGCAGGTGAAGTAACGATGACCCCCGAGCCCCGGCCCCTACCCGACGGCTTTGCCGCCTACAAATGGACCGCAACAGCGGAAGATGTTGCGCGCCGGCGCGGACTCGATCCGGCGAGCGTGATCCGCTTCGACGCCAATGTGCCCCCGCTTCCGGGCGTGCCGCGGATACCCATCGGGGAGAGCTTCGCGCGCCTGAACGAGTACCCGCCCGGCGGTTACCGAGAGCTGCACGCTGCTGCCGCCGGTTACGTCGGTGTCGAGCCCGAGCAGATTGTGCTCGGCGCGGGCTCGGATTCGCTCATCCACCTGGTTGCCCGCACTTACCTCGGGGTCGGGCGGCAGGCTGCCGTGGTCGACATGCCCACCTACTCGCTCTACGGGATCGCGACCGAGATCGAGGGCGGCGAGGTCTCGGGCTGTTCGCTGGAGGATGCCCCCGAGGCGTCGGTCATCTGGATCTGCAACCCGCACAACCCGGTCGGAAGCGTCTATCTGTGCGAGCAGATCGTCGCTCTGGCGAAACGATGCCCCGGAGCGCTGATCGTGATCGACGAGGCCTACGTCGAGTACGGCGGCGAGACGATGGTGCCGTACCTCGGCGAGGCGCCGAACTGCGTCGTTCTACGCACGCTTTCGAAGGCGTTCGGATTCGCGGCGCTCCGCGTCGGTTACACGGTTAGCTCGGAGGAGGTCGCAACCGAGCTACGTAAGCGCAGCGAGCCCGCTCCCGTGACGACGCCTTCGGCCAGGATCGCCGCCGCGGCCCTGTGCGACCCCAGGCTCGACGTCGAGAAGACGATCGAGGAGCGCGAGCGTGTACGCGTGGCTCTCCTCGCCGCCGGCTACGACTGCCCGTCCTCGGCGGGGAGCTTTCTTCTACTCAGAGTCGAGAACGCGGACGAGCTCGCCGAGGAGCTGGAGTCGAAGGGACTCGTCCTCCGTCGCTTTTCGAACGGTCTTCGCTTCACCGTGCGCCTGCCAGCCGAGAACGACCGCCTGCTCGACGCACTCGGCGCACCGGCCAAGGAAAGCGCGAGGCGTTCGGGGCTGGTCATCCGCACGACCACCGAGACTGCGGTTCGCGTATCGCTCGATCTCGATGGCGAGGGCAGGGCGCGCATCGACACCGGTATCGGCTTCCTCGACCACCTGCTGACCCTGTTTGCCTTCCACAGCGGGATCGATCTCGAGCTGCTCGCCGGGGGCGACCTTCTGGTGGACGAGCACCATACGGTCGAGGACGTGCTGGCCGCACTCGGAGAGACGCTTGCGCAGGCTCTGGGCACGCGCGCCGGTCTGGCCCGCTACGGCTCGGCGACCGTGCCCATGGACGAAGCCAGCGGCAGCGCCGCGATCGATCTCGGCAGTAGGCCTCACGCCGAGATCTCACTCACCTTCAGCGGCGACCGCGTCGGCGGGCTGGCAACGAGCTTGCTCGCCCATGCGCTCGAGCGTCTCGCCATGCAGGGGCGCTTCACGATCCACGTCGAGGCTTTCGGTGACGACGATCATCACGTCGCCGAGGCGGCCTTCAAAGCGCTCGGCCGGGCGCTGGCACAGGCAAGCGTGAGCTCCGGCACGCAAGCGGTCCCCTCGACCAAGGGTGAGGCATGAAGATCGTCCTCGCCGACTACGGCGCGGGGAACCTGCGCAGCGTCTGCTCGGCCCTGGGGCGGGCGGGAGCCGAGGCGATCGTCTCGGCTGAGCCCCGGGCGACTCGTGAGGCCGACTTGGCCGTGATCGCCGGCGTCGGGCACCTGGCCGCCTGCGCGGAGGGAATGCAGCGGACGGGCCTGGCGGATGCGCTTCGGGAGCGAGTCGAATCCGGCCGTCCCGTGCTCGGAATCTGCGTCGGCCTGCAAATGCTGTTCGAGGAGAGCGAGGAGGGTGGAACGGGACTCGGCTTCTTCTCGGGGCCGATCGTTCGTTTGCAGGCCAGACGCGTGCCGCACATGGGCTGGAACACGCTCAGCCTGCGCGGCGAACCGAAGATTCTCGAAGGACTCGACGGAGAAGACCTCTACTTCGCCCACAGCTACACGGCCCGGCCGGCCGAGGAGCTTCCCGGTGCTGAGGTCGAGCACGGCAGCACGATCGTGGCGGCCGTGGAGCGCGGTGCGCTGGCCGGCGTTCAGTTCCACCCCGAGCGCAGCGGCGCGGCCGGCGCGCGTCTACTCAGAAATGTGATCGCGTGGTCAAGAAGCGCCTGATTCCCTGCCTTGACGTCACCAGGGGCCGCGTTGTCAAGGGCGTGCGCTTCGTCGAGCTGCGCGACGTCGGCGACCCGGTGGAAATGGCCACACGCTACTCCGAGTACGGTGCCGACGAGCTCGTTTTCCTCGACATCACCGCCAGTGTCTTCGGCCATGATCCGATCGTCGAGCTGGTCGAGCGCGCGGCGACCGAGCTCGAGATCCCCTTCACCGTCGGCGGTGGCGTCTCGACTCTGGAGCACGCGCGCCGGCTGCTGCGTCTCGGCGCCGACAAGGTGGCAGTCAACCGCGCCGCGGTCGAGCGGCCCGAGCTACTGACCGAGCTGGCCGCGGAGTTCGGCGCTCAGGCGGTCGTGTGTGCGATCGACTCGAAGAAGGTTGCACCCGGCAGGGGCGAGGTGGTGACACACGGGGCGCGCCGGCCGCAGGGCCTGGACACGATCGAGTGGGCACGCGAGGCGGTCGAGCGCGGCGCCGGCGAGATTCTGCTCACCTCGATCGACGCCGACGGCACCCGTGAGGGCTACGACCTCGAGATCACCGGCCTGGTCTGCGACGCAGTATCGGTTCCGGTGATCGCCTCTGGCGGCGCCGGTACGGTGAAGCATCTGGCCGAGGCCTTCGAGGTCGGTGCCGAGGCGGCGCTCGTCGCCTCGATCGTGCATGAGGCGCCCGAGGATATTCCCAAGATCAAGCGCGAGCTGAAGGAGGCAGGGTGGCCAGTGAGGATTTGAAAGCCGCGATCGTCCAGGACGCTGCGACTGGAACAGTGCTGATGCTGGCCTGGATGAACGACGAGGCGCTCCGGCTCACGCGCGAGAGCGGTCAGGCCTGGTTCTGGAGCCGCTCCCGCGCGGAGCTCTGGCACAAGGGAGCGACCTCCGGCTCCTTCCTCAACGTCGAGGAGCTGCACGACGACTGTGACGGCGACGCGATCCTGCTCAAGGTGAGAGCCGAGGGCCCGGTCTGCCACACCGGGGCCGAGTCCTGTTTTGCGCCCTGGTTGTGGCGGCGCGTGGCCGAGCGCGCGAAGGAGCGGCCGGAGGGCTCCTACGTCGTGCGGCTACTCGAGCAAGGGCCGCTGGCGCCGGCGCGCAAGGTCGCCGAAGAAGGCGTGGAAGCGGCGCTGGCCGGGGTCTCGGAGAGCGACGAGCGCGTTATCGAGGAGGTTGCCGATCTCTGGTTTCACAGTTACGTGCTGCTCGCCTCGCGCGGGCTCGATCCGGCCCAGGTCGAGGACGAGCTGAAGCGACGAATCCGCTAGGCGGCGCCGCGAGCGACTTTTCCCCGAGCCGCGAGATTGCACTGCGAACTGGGGTCTCGGTCTCGACTGTCTCCCCTGAGGGCTTCTCTCACCCTGCCGGGTAAGATCCGAACACCTTCAGCTCGCGCGTGAGTGTTCGCATCTCAGCGAGTGTCTCCCTCACTACCGGGTCGAGCGGAAAGCCCGCCAGGACGGCGTCGAAGCGGTAGCGCCAGGGTGCGCGTGGAATCGGACGCGAGACGAGCTGGACGAGGTCGATCGTGTGGCGCGAGAAGGGCTCCAAAGCGAGGTAGAGCGCGCCGGGCCGGTGATCGGTGACGAACGAGAAAGCAAGCCGCCAGTCCTCGCCGGTGCAGTCCAGGCGCGTATAGGTCGTCAGCGAGACAAAGCGGGTGTAGGCCTCGGGGTGATCGCCGAGATCGCGCGCGATGATCTCAAGGCCAAGTGATGAGGCGGCTCGTTCGCTGGCGATCGCGACCTCGGTCGGATCTCCGTTCGCGGCCACCTCCTGCGCGGCGCCGACGGTGGTTGCCGCGGCAACCGCGGTCGCCCAGGGGATCGTGGACAGAAACTGCCGGCACTGATCGAGCGCGATCGGACGGGAGCGCACGATCCGAATCTGCTCGAACGGGATCTTCTCGAGTCCGATCAGGCAGTGATGGATCGGGATCACCGTTTGAGCGTAGATCGAGAGTGGCGAGTCGTAGAGCAGGTCGTGCGTCTCGGCCACGGGGCCGGCCAGCGAGCTCTCGATCGGCAGCACGCCGTAATCGACCTCGCCACTCGTCACCGCCGCGGCGACCGCCGAGAAGGTCGGCAGTGGCACCAGCTCGGCGTTGTCCGGGAAGAGTTGATCGCAGGCTGCAGCGCTGTGTGCGCCTTCGCGTCCGGGATAAGCAACTCGATCGGGCATTACCATGAAGAAGCCTAGCGGCGAATCAGCCGCATAAGCGCGGGCGCCCGACTAAGGGCCTATCCCGCCAGGTCTACGCGCTCAGAGCTTCGATGACCTTGTCGGTGAACTCGTGCGTGCCCGCCGTTCCGCCGATATCCGGGGTGGGCGCCTCGCGAATCGCCGTGTCGATCGCCTGCCGGAGCTCCCGAGCCGCGACCTCCTCGCTGAAGGCGTGCTCGAGCATCATCGCTACCGAGCGCAGCATCGCGGTCGGGTTGGCGATTCCCTTGCCGGCGATATCGGGAGCCGAGCCGTGCACGGGCTCGAAGATCCCGGGGCCGGCGTCTGCGAGCGAGGCCGAGGCGGCGACGCCGAGCCCGCCCGTAACCGCCGCTGCCAGGTCGGAAAGAATGTCACCGAACATGTTCTCGGTCACGATCACGTCGAACTGCTCGGGCGCTCGCGCGATCTGCATCGCTGCGTTGTCGACGAGCATGTACTCGAGATCGACGTCGGGGTAGTCGGGCTTGATCCGCTCGATCACCTGGCGCCAGAGGCGTGAGGTGGCGAGCACGTTCGCCTTGTCGACTGCGGTGAGCTTCTTGAGCCGCCGCCGAGCTAGCTCGAAGCCGCGCCGGGCGATCCGCTCGATCTGCGGCTCGGTGTACTCGCAAGTGTCGAAGACCAGTCCGTCCTCGGTGCGACCGCGGCGCCCGTAGTAGATGCCGCCGACGAGCTCGCGCACGATCAGAAGATTGACTTTGTCGCCGTCGCTGGAGGGGCGAAGGTTCGCGTAGACGTCGAGTGCTCCGCGGAGGGAGATCAAGCCCTGCTCGGGGCGCACCGCCGCACCGTCGTACTTCGGTAGCCCGATCGCACCCAGTAGAACGGCCGTTGACTCCTTGCACGCTTCGAGCGTCGGAGCCGGGAGCGGGTCGCCGAACTTTTCGATCGCCTCGCCGCCGAAGGGGTGTGACTCGAGCTCGATCGGAAGCGGCGTCAGTACCCGTATCGCGGCCTCCATCACTTCGGGACCGATTCCGTCCCCGGGTAGGCAAACGACTTTCACGAGCGTGGTTGGGAGAGCTTGTACTGGGCCCAGGAGATGAGACCGCCGCGATCGAGCATCTCGAGCATGAACGGCGGTACCGGAAGAGCAGAAAACTCCTGCCCGTCGACCACGACCTTGCCGGTCGCTGCATCGACAGCGATCTGCGAGCCCGGCTCGGCCGCCTGCGCCGCCTGTGGGCAGGTGATCGCCGGCAGAGCGAGGTTGATGCAGTTGCGGTAGAAGATGCGCGCGAAACTCGAGCCGATGACGCAGCGCACGCCCCAGGCCTTCATTGCCAGCGGTACGTGCTCTCTCGAGGAGCCCATGCCGAAGTTCTCGCCGACGACGAGAACCGTGTCGCCGCTGAGCTGATCGCGCAGCGACGGATCCAGCCCCTCGAACAGGTAGGGCTTCATCAGCTCCGGATCGTCGATGTTCAGGTAGATACCGGGGTAGAGAACATCGGTGTCGATGTTCGTCCCGGGAACGAGGACGGCTTTGCCCGAGGCGATCACGAGATCACCCCCGCCGGATCGACGATCTCGCCGGCGACCGCAGCCGCCGCTGCGACGAAGGCGTTAGCCAGGTAGACGCACGCGTCGGGAGAACCGGCGCGGCCCTTGAAGTTGCGATTGGTGGTTGTGATCGAGTTCTCGCCTGGCGCCAGCGCTCCGGTGTGACCGCCGAAGCAGGGGCCGCAGGTGGGCGTCGAGATGGACGCGCCGGCTTCGACGAGTGTGTCCACGAGCCCTTCCTCGATCGCCTCGCGGTAGATCTTCTGCGTAGCCGGAACGACGATCATGCGCGTGCGCTCGTGGACGCGCTTGCCCTGCACCATCTGGGCTGCCTGGCGCAGATCGGTGAGCGTCCCGTTCGCGCAGTTCCCGACCACGACCTGATGGATCGGCATACCGGCGACCTCGCTCACGGGAACGACGTTCTCGGGGTTATGCGGCTTGGCGACGAGCGGCTCCAGCCGGTCGAAATCGACCTTTAGCTGCCGCGAGTAGCTCGCATCGGGATCCGAGTGAACCGCTTCCCACTTCGTCTCGGTGCGTCCATCGAGGTAGGCCGCGGTCGTCTCGTCAGCGGGGAAGATCCCCGTCTCGGAGCCGGCCTCGATGGCGAGGTTGGAGATGGCCAGGCGCTCGTCGATCGAGAGCGACTTCGTGCCCGGGCCGACGAACTCGAGCACGTTGTCGGTGCCGCCGCCGGCACCGATCTGGCTGATGACGGCAAGAATCACGTCCTTGCCGGTGACGAAGCGACCTTTTTCGCCGCTCACGGTGATCTGGATCGTGCCCGGCACCGCTTCCCAGAACTCGCCGAAGATGAGGCTGTAAGCAATATCGGTCGAGCCCAGCCCCGAGGAGAAGGCGCCAAGCGCACCGTGCGTACAGGTGTGCGAGTCGCCGCCGACGATCACCGATCCGGGCACGACCCAGCCCTCCTGGATGATCAGGTTGTGCTCGATGCCGCCACGGCCCTGGTCGTAGAAGGCGACGCCGTGCTCGAGCGACCACTCCTTGAGGCGCTTGATCAGGATTGCCGAGCGCTCGTCCTTGGCCGGCGCGAAGTGGTCGGCGACCATGACGATCTTCGAGCGGTCGAAGACCTCGCTCGTGCCCATCTTCTCCATCTGCCGGAACGCCAGCGGTCCGGTGACGTCGTTCGCCAGCACCACTTCACAGCGGACCATCACAACCTGGCCCGGCTCGACGTGATCGGCGTCGCAGTGGTTGAGCAGAATCTTCTCGGCGATCGTGTAGCCCATCGCACCTACAGCCTAGCGGTGGCGGCAAAAGTCCTGCCCGGCGAGTCGTGCTGCAAAAACGTAAGAGCTGGAGGCGTTCGCCGATCGCGGGTGGAGCGAAAGCCCGGCCCAGTTCTAGCCGGTGCTCTCGCCGAGCAAATCCAAGGGCTCGACGGTTGAGAGCGCCTGGGCGCGAAGAGTCTCGGCGGCCGTGAGCGTGTCGCCGCGGTCGATCGTGACCAGAAGCTGGCGCAACGTCTCGGCCGTCTCTTGTGCTTTGCGCTTGAGCTCGGCCATGCGCTGGTTGTGGTGCACGTACTCGCCGGAACGCTTCTCGTCGCTCACGTCGCGCATGCTGACGAGGAGCAAGCGCGTACCGTCACCGGTCGAGACCGCGGCCCCTACGGTCTCCATGATCGACCAGCTGCCGTCGGCGCGCTTCATGCGAACCGCGAAGGGATAGGAGTCACCACGGTAGACGTCAACGATCGCGTCCTGGGCGATCGACAGGTCGTCGGGCTCGATCAGAGTCAGAAAGTTGACGCCGGCCAGCGCCTCGAAGCTGTAGCCGAGCTGGGTCTCGCAGGAGGGAGAGGCGTAGAGGAAATTCCCTTCGCCGTCGACGAGCACGACCGCATCGGGCATGTTCTCGGCGATCCTGCGCAGGAACGAATCCTCGGTCAGCATCTGCTCTTCTTCGCGGCGGACGTCGGAGATGTCGAACACGACCGAGACGGTTCCGACGATCTGGCCCGAGTCGTCTCGATCCGGCCCGACCCTGACTCGAAAGACCCGGGTGCCCCAGTCGAGCTCGTAGTTGACGGTCTCGCCTCGGAGTGCGCGTAGGTTCGCGGCGATCGGGAGGAAGGTGGTGTCCTCGGTCTGGAAGAACTCGAACAGGGTCATTCCGACGAGGCCGTCGGGCGTCAGCCCGAGATCGGCGAGCGCCCCGCCCCGGCAGCTGGTGAAGCGGAACTCGCCGTCGACGCTCCAGAGCATCGCGGGCATCTGATCGACCAGAGCCATCGGGAACGAACCGTTCGAGCTGGGACCGTTCATCACGACTTTCGCCGGAGCCATCGCGGCCGGGAGTGGCGAATCTCCTTCCTCTGGTGGATCGATCTCCTTCGCGCCATTGGCCGCCTCGGGAGCCGAGCGGGCAGCGGCGTGAAGGTCGCCGGAAAGGTCATGGCCCTTTTCCTGGTGCCACGTGAAGCGTGCGGAGTCGGTGGACTGCATAGGTCGTCAGTCTCTTTTCGGCTCCAAAGGGCCGAAGCTTGAAGAATTCCTCACCGGGCGAGCGTCTAGGCGCTCGGGCGAGTGATCGCGCCCTCCGAAGCCGAGCCGACGAGAGCCGCGTACTTGGCGAAGACACCGCTCGTGTAGCGGGGTTTCGGAGGCTTCCAGTTGCTCAGCCGGGCCTCGATCTCTTCGTCCGAAAGCTCGATCCTGAGCTCGCGCGCCTCGACGTCGAAAACGATCGTGTCACCCTCGCGAACCGCGGCGATCGGCCCTCGACGAGCCGCCTCCGGACAGACGTGAGCGGCCATGAAACCGTGCGTGGCACCCGAAAAGCGTCCGTCGGTCAGTAGCGCGACCGACTCCGACAACCCCTCGCCCGCGATCGCCGCGGTGACGGCGAGCATCTCGCGCATTCCCGGGCCGCCCGCGGGCCCCTCGTAGCGAATGACGACCACATCGCCGGCCGACACCTTGCCGTCTTTGACGGCGGCGAAGCACTCCTCCTCGGAGTCGAACACACACGCGGGGCCGCTGTGGAAGCTGCGCTCGTGCCCGGCCAGCTTGACCACGCAGCCGTCGGGGGCGAGGTTCCCACGCAGGATGGCGAACCCGCCGCGCTGTTTGAACGGCTGCTCGATGCTCGCCACGACCTCCTGGCCCTCGGATTCGCGCCCGGAGAGGGCGATCTCACCGAGGGTGCGCCCGTCCACGTTACGGGCGTTCAGATGGAGTAGATCGTGCTTCGCAAGCTCGTGCGCGACGAGAGCGCAACCGCCTGCGTCATAGAGGTCGGTGGCGACGTAGTGGCCGCCGGGCTTGAGGCTGGCGATCACCGGAGTGCGCGCGGCGATCTCGTCGAAGTCGTCGATCTCGAGCGGTACGCCCGCTTCGCGCGCGATCGCAAGCAGGTGCAAAACGCCGTTGGTGGAGCCGCCACTCGCGGCCACTGAAGCGATTGCGTTCTCGAGCGCCTCTCGCGTCACGATCTGCCTGGGGGTCACGTTCTCGCGTATGAGCGTCATCACCAGCTGGCCTGCGTCGTAGGCGGTCGCATCCTTCGCCCGTGCTGCCGCCGGTACCTCGTTCGATCCAGCCGGGCTGATGCCGAGGAAGTCGAGCGCCATCGCCATCGTGTTGGCCGTGAACTGCCCGCCGCAGGCGCCGGCTCCGGGACAGGCGAGAGTCTCCAGTTCGTGCAGGTCGGCGTCGCTCATCTTGCCAACGGCATGCGCCCCGACCGCCTCGAAGACGTCCTGTACGGTCACGTCCTTACCACGCCACTTCCCGGGCGCGATCGAGCCGTTGTAGAGCACCAGCCCGGGGATGTCGAGCCGGAGCAGCGCCATCACTGCGGCTGGGATCGTCTTGTCGCAGCCAACGAGACAGACCAGCCCGTCGAACATGTGGCTGTAGGCGACGAGCTCGATCGAATCGGCGATCACCTCGCGCGAGACGAGCGATCCACGCATGCCCGGCGTGCCCATGGTGACCCCGTCCGAGACGGCGATCGTGTTGAACTCGACCGGCATGCCGCCAGCGTTGCGAATTCCTTG
>PMZQ01000095.1:31387-48504 GCA_003170155.1 Actinomycetota bacterium
CGTCGTCGCGCGAGCGTCGGTCAGAAAGCGCCGGCGCCACTGGTGGCGACGGCGAACGCCAGCACTCTGCAGTCGGGGAAGCGCTTGGTCAGATCCTCCGCGCAGGCTTGAGACTCCTCGTGCCGAGCCCAGACGATGATCGTCGGGCCCGAGCCCGAAAGCGTCACGCCAACCGACCCACGGGCGGGCTTCTCTTGAAGCTGGCCGAGCAGTGGCGCAGCGGCCGAGCGATACGGCTCGTGCAGGCGGTCGTGGAAAGCCGCGGCGAGGAGCTGGGCATCGCTGGTTGCGAGCGACGCGCCGAGGAGGGCGGCTCGACCACTGGAGAAAGCGGCGTCGGCATGAAGCACCTCGGCGGGCAAACCGGCTCGCGCCGTGATCGTCTCGACGCTGTGCTCCGGAACGACGGCGATCAGATCGAGCGGAAGCGAGTTGGCGATCCGGCGGCAGCGCCAGAGGCCCTCCTCCTCCCAGGCGAGGGTGACCCCGCCGTAGAGGCAGGCGGCGATGTTGTCGGCATGCGGCTCGAGCCGGGCTGCAAGCGGGAGCAACTCGGCGGGATCCGGCTCGACTCCCTCCCAGAGGCAGGCAGCGACCAGACCGAGCGCGATCGTGGCCGAGCTGGAGCCGAGTCCGCGTGCGAATGGGATTCGATTGAGGAAGCGGAAGCGCTTGCCCTCGACCTCGGTGATCAACGCAAAGGCGCGCAGGCCAAGGTGGTTACCGTCTCTTGGTGTTTCGGAGATTCCTTCGCCCTCGACCTCGACGACGGTACCGTTCGCTCCGCTCACGGCCTCGCTCACCTCGAGCTCGTTCCAGAGCTCGAGCGCCATCCCGGCGCAGTCGAATCCCGGCCCGAGATTGGCGCTTGTTGCCGCGGCTCGAACGCGAACGTTCACTTTGCGGCTCGTGCGATCGAGTCGGGAGCGAAATCGGACAAACCGGGGCGGGGTTCCATCAAGTCCATCCGAGCTCCGAGATGCCGCGCTGCGAGATGACCGGGAAGGCCGCCGAGATCTCTCGGCTCTCAGGCAGGCCGCGGATCTCTTCGAGGGCGCCTTCGATCGCCCCGTAGGTGGCCTCGTGCGAGACGACGTGGAGAGTTGCGCCACCCTCGACCTGGGTCTGAACCAGGCGTGCGACCGAGACGCTGTGGCTCGCCAGGCACTCGGCGACGCGGGCCAGCACGCCCGGGCGATCGTCCACCGAGATCTGCATGTAGAACGGCGAGCGCAGCTCGCCGGCCGGAAGCCGATCGAGCGTTCGCCAGCAGGCGTCGTTGTGCAGGAAGCCGGCGCCGGTGGTGCCGATGATGCTGACCATGTCGGCGATCACCGCCGAGGCGGTCTCGATTCCGCCTGCGCCGGGGCCCTCGAGCGTGATCTCGCGGATCGCGTCGCCCTGAAGCATGACCGCGTTGAACGGGCCTTCCACCGAGGCGAGCGGGTGGGCGCGGTCGACCAACGCCGGCGAGACGCGAACGTCGTAACGGCCGTCGACCAGGGCCGCTTGGCCGATCAGCCGGATGACCATGTCCATCTGCCGAGCCGCTGCCACGTGCGCCGAGTTGATGTGCTCGACTCCCTCGAACTGCACGTCTGCGAGCGTCACCCGCGAGCCGAAGGCCACTGTTGCCAGGATCGCCATCTTGGCGGCGGCATCGGCGCCGGAGACGTCTTCGGTCGGGTCGATTTCGGCGTAGCCGTAATGTTTCGCCTCGGCGAGCGCCTCCTCGTACGAGGCGCCGAGTTCCATCTGGGTGAGGATGTAGTTGGTGGTGCCGTTGACGATGCCGAGGATTCGGTGGACGTTCGTTACCACGAGCGACTCTCGTAGCACCTTGATCACGGGGATCGCGGCGCAGACGGAAGCCTCGAAACGAAGCTGCACACCGGCTTCCTGGGCGGTCGCGAAGAGCTCGGCGCCCCTCTGCGCCAGCAGTTGCTTGTTCGCCGTCACGACCGGCTTGCCGCTCTCGAGCAGGCGCAGGATGTACTTGTGGGTGGGATCGAGCCCACCCATGACCTCGGCGACGAGCGAGAGCTTGGGGTTATCGGCGATCTCGGCGAAGTCCGTTGTCAGTATCCCCGGCGCGGCCGGGAAGTCCCGTTCCTTCTTCAGGTCGCGGACGAGCGCTTTGACCACCCGTAGACGGTGGCCGGTGGCGCGCTCGATGTCACCCGCGTTCTCGTGCAGAAAGCGGTTGACAGCTGCCCCGACGGTCCCGTACCCGAGCAGGGCGACGGGAACGTCAACGGGCGCCATCTGATCCCGAGCCCATCAGGCCCTCGCGCCCGGCGAGCGAGCGCAACTCCTTGCCAACCTTCTCGACCGGATGCTTGGCGCCCTCTTCGCGCAGGCGCAGGAAGTTGGGCCGGCCGGCCTCTTCCTCGGAGATCAGCTCCTTGGCGAACTGACCGCTGCGGATCTCGCCCAGAATCTCCTTCATGTGCGCCTTCACCTGCGCGTCGATGATGCGCGGGCCGCGGGTGAGGTCGCCGTACTCCGCCACGTCCGAGATCGAGTAGCGCATGTACTCGAAGCCGCCCTGGTAGATCAAATCGACGATCAGCTTCAGCTCGTGGATGCATTCGTAGTAGGCGATCTCCGGCTGGTAGCCGGCCTCTACGAGCGTGTCGAACCCGGCCTGCATCAGTGCGGTTGCGCCGCCACAGAGCACGGCCTGCTCGCCGAAGAGGTCGGACTCGGTCTCTTCGGCGAAAGTCGTCTCGAGCAGCCCGACGCGAGCGCTGCCGATCCCCGCCCCGTAGGCGAGCGCCTTGGCGAGCGCGTTGCCCGAAGCGTCCTGGTGTACGGCGACGAGCGAGGGTACGCCGGCACCCGCTTCGTACTGCTCGCGCACGCGATGACCGGGCGCCTTGGGGGCGACCATGATCACGTCGTGGCCGGCCGGTGGCTTGATGTAGCCGAAGTGGATGTTGAAGCCGTGCGCGAACAGGATCGTCGCTCCCGGCTCGAGGTTGGGCTCGATCTCGGCCGTGTAGACCATGCGCTGGATGTGATCCGGCAGCAGGATCATCACGAAGGCCGCGCCGCGGGTGGCCTCGGCGGCTGTCTTGACGGGAAGACCGGCCTCGACCGCTCGATCCCAGGCGGCGCTGCCAGGAGCCTCTGCCACCTCGACCTCGATTCCGGAGTCGCGGAGATTGAGTGCGTGCGCATGGCCCTGGCTCCCGTAGCCGATGATGGCGACTTTCCCTGAGAGGAGGGAGAGGTCGCCTTCGCGGTGGATTATCGCCATGTGCGTTTCCTTTCTCGTGCGTTGCGCTGATTGATTGAGACCGATTAGCGTCTGACGGCTCGGCTGAGGCCGACACGGCCAGTGCGCACCATTTCCTTGATTCCGTACGGTCGGACAAGCTCCTCGAAGGAGTCGAGATCTTCCGGGTGGCCGACCATCTCGAACACGATCTCCTGCGGTCCGAGGTCTGAGACCCGGGCGCCGTAGTGATCGGCGAACGCCATGAGTTCGCCGCGCCGATCGGGCGGAGCCGCGACGGTGAAGAGCGCGATCTCGCGCTCGACGGCATCGTCGGGGGTGAGCTCGGTGATCCTGAGGACGTTGACGAGCTTGTGGATCTGCTTGGTGATCTGCTCGAGCGAGTGCTCGGCGCAATCGACCCGAAGGGTGATGCGCGAGACACCCTCGCGCTCGGTCTGCCCGACCGCGAGCGACTCGATGTTGTAGCCGCGCCGCGCGAACAGATTCGAGATGCGCGAGAGCGCACCCGGCTTGTCCTCGACCAGGACTGAGAGCGTGTGCTTCATCTCGCCTCGACCTCCTTCACCTTCTCGTGACTGCCATATTCGATGATGTCAGCCGCCGACGCGCCTGCCGGGATCATCGGGAACACCTTCTCCTCTTCGCTGCAGAGCACGTCNNGTGACCGAGATCGGTAGCGCTCCGAATGCCTCGGCCATCTTCGCGTAGTCGGGAATCGGCCCGGTCAGGTCGGTCTCGGAGAAGCGCTCGCCGTAGAACATCTCCTGCCACTGGCGCACCATCCCGAGATAGCCGTTCCGGATCAGCACGACGATGATCGGTAGCTTGTGAAGCACTGCGGTCGTCAGCTCCTTCGAAGTCATCTGGAAGCAGCCGTCGCCGTCGATGCAGATCACCGTTGCGTCGGGCCGGGCCGCCTTGGCGCCAACGGCAGCTGGTACGCCGTAGCCCATCGTTCCGAGGCCGCCGGAAGAAATGAACGAGCGCGGCACATTGCAGTTCAGATACTGCATCGCCCACATCTGATGCTGGCCGACGCCGGTCGTCCAGACGATGTCGTCGCGTCCCTCGGTCGCGTCGCGAACCGCTTCGAGCACCTCCTGCGGTTTGATCTCGTCGCTGCGCTCGTAGTGAAGCGGGAACTCGTCCTTCCACTCGGCGATCCGGTTGAGCCACTCGGTCGGCCCCTCGCGGCCGTCCGGGATCTCCTTGCGTAGCTCGAGGTTCAGGTGCGCCAGCGCGGGCTTGAGTGGAGCGCAAATCGGAATCTGAGCCTCGCGGATCTTGCCGATCTCGGCCGCGTCGACCTCGAAGTGCACCACCTTGGCGTTGGGCGCGAAGGCGGCCACGTTGCCGGTCACGCGATCGTCGAAGCGGGTGCCCACGGCGATCACGAGATCCGCCCGGTTGAGCGTCAGGTTCGAGTACTTCATGCCGTGCATGCCCGGAACGCCCGCGTGGAGCGGATGCGAGTCGGGGAAACCGCCCTTGCCGGTCAGAGTCGTCACGACCGGAATGTTGGTGAGCTCTGCGAGCTCGAGCAGCTCGGCGCAAGCCTCGCCGTTGATGATTCCGCCGCCCACGTAGAAGACCGGCTTGTCGGCCTCGAGGATCGCCTTCGCGGCAGCCATGATCTGGCGGTGGTTCACCTTCCTCGCCGGATTCCAGCCCGGCAGATCGACGTGGTCGGGGTACTTGAAGTCGAGCTCGGCGATCTGAGCGTCCTTGGTGATGTCAACGAGCACAGGGCCACAGCGCCCGGTCTGCGCGACGTGGAACGCCGCCTTGATGGTCGCCGGGATCTCACTGGCCTTCTGCACCAGCCAGGAGTGCTTCACGATCGGGAGTGTGATCCCGGTCGCATTCGTCTCCTGGAAGGCGTCGGTGCCAATCTTGGTCGAGGGCACCTGGCCGGTGATGCAGACGAGCGGGGTGGAGTCCATCCAGGCGTCCGCGATCGGTGTCACAAGGTTGGTTGCGCCCGGTCCCGAGGTTGCGATCGCGACCCCCACTCTGCCGCTCGCACGGGCATAGCCCTCGGCCATGTGGCCGGCGCCCTGCTCGTGCCGCGCCAGCACGTGGCGTAGCTTGCTTCCGTTCGCGATCGCTCGATAGAGAGCGTCGTAGGTGTCGATGATCATGCCGCCCGGGACTCCGAAGCAGACGTCGACGCCCTCGGCCTCCAGCGAGCGAATGATGGCGTCAGCTCCTGTCATCCTGGTCATCTGAGTTCCTCCGTAGAAAGATCGTTGCCCTGGCGAGCGCGTGGGAGCTCGGCGAGGACGGTTTCGGTGAATTCGCGCGTGGTCGCAGCTATTCCCGCCTTGACCATATCCGCTGTTCGCGCACCTTTGCGTAGTGCTTCGCGTATCGCCTGATCGAGCGTGTCCGCTGCGACCCGCTCACCAAGGCCTTCGGCGAGCAGGAGTGAGACGGCGACGAGCACTCCGCTCGGGTTTGCAACCCCCAGACCGGCGATCCGGCTTGCCGTCCGGTGGGTTGGGCCGAACAGACTTGGACCGCTGGAGGCGAGATAGGCCTCGGCGGCGACCAGAGTCATCTCCCCCGCCTCGCTTGCGAGATCCTTGGCCGTCTCCTCTCCGGCGACTACGACATCGAGGTGAGACGGATCGGTTGTCACGATCAGCCGGGCCGTATCGACGCTCAGGTGCTCGATCTCGATCTCCTGCCGGTTCGCGCCGAGCCGTTCGACGAGCAAGCGCCAGTCACGATCGCCGTCGATCGAAAAAAGCCGACCGCGCCGGTAGTGGGCAAGCAAGAAGGCGTGAGCGATCGCCCACTCCTCGTGCCCGCTCGCGATCGGGTTGAGCATGACGACGTCGGCTTCGGGAGTGAACCCGGCGCGGCGTAGCTGGGCTACCAGCTCGAGATCGGAGCAGACGCCTTCGAGCGCGGGCGTATGTCTGCTCGCCGCGAGAATGGCATCGGCACCGCGATAGGCGGCGCGAGTCTGCGCCGGAAGCGGATGCCCGAGACTGGTGTGAGCCTCGGCTCCGAAGGGCACGTGCAGCTCCTCGACCTCGAATCCGTGCAGACGGCCGACCTCTCGCAGGACGCGAGTGGCGTCGGCCATGACCTCCGGGCCTATGCCTCCTCCGGACAGGCAGGCGATTCTGTAGGCGGTGGTGCTCACCTCGGTCTCCGCCCGCAAAGAGGTCGCTGAGAAGGGCGATCGCCTCTCGTGTTCACCGCGATAGGTTGGTCTGTCTTGCTGCTCATCGTCGTTCCTCGTCTCTTTTGCCCTTAACCATATGACGACGCACTTCTGGCATTAGTTCGGTCTGTGTGTGGCGCCGTGGCGCGCTGTCAAGTCCGCTCCCCCTAGAGGGGGACGACGAGAACGACGACCGTAATCGTCACGAGGCCAACGAGCACGCGCGCGCCGCGAGAGAGCAGACGGGATGCAGAGTCAGCCTTCATAAGTAGGAAATAGTTTGGCGATCGCGAGCGGTGGCTGTCAAGCGCGGAGGCGCGTGGGTCACTCAGCCGCCGGGCAAGGAAGGGAGCGAGATGGAACTAGGCGGGCTCAAACCCGGCCGAAAACGGCCCTGGACAACGCCGAATCGCCTCTCGCGCTCTCGGTGGTGTCAGGCGATTCCAGAGGCCAGCCGCGCCTGGCCGGAAGGGATCGCCGGCCGAGAGCGCGAGTCAGCGCAGCATCGCGAAGCTGACGAGCAAAATGCGGTTGTCGAGCTCGAAGGCGAGGTGATCGTCGAGCGTCGCCAGGTAGCGGTCGCTGGCGCCGACGAGCGCGTGCACCGAGACTGCGAAGACCTTCACTTTCCCGCGTCCGACTAGAGCCTCGAGCTGCTCGCGGAGGCTGCGGGCGATGTCGTTCGTTGCGACGTGGATTTCGCCCGGGCGCGGATCGTGCTCGCGCCGCGTGCGGTAGAACTGGCGCAGCTCTTCGTCGGCGAGAAGCCAGCGCGTGAATATCTCTTCCGCGGGCTCGTCCCACGGCTCGAGCTCGTCCAGCCTCATCTGCCAGTGCTTCACCGGCGGCTTCAGCTTCTGCCCGAGCGCATCGAAGTGGTTCTGCAGCGTCTCCTCGACGCCGCCCTCGACGTCGAGTACGAGAACGCCGTAGTCGTAGCTGGAGATGGTGAGCGCCTGATGGAGCTTTGCGAACGCGTGCAGGAAGCCGCGGAGCTCTCCGATTCGTTCAGGGTCGAAGTCTGGAGTCGCCATGATTCTCTGATTCTCGCGGTCGGCGAGGACGAGGTCTAGGGCGAGATGCTTCCGCGGTGCGTTTTATGGCCTGTACCGTGTACGCTACGGTTTGGATCGAGGTCGCTTCAAGAGGTATAGTCTTGGCTCCGATGGCTAGCGCAGCAACGACACCGCCTACATCTGGGACGACGGCTGTCATCGTTCGCTCGGCTGCGCTAATCGTGGTCACACGCGCTGGTAAACGTTAGCCGGCGTCTTCTCGCCTCCGCGCCGGCCGGCATAGAAGGGGAGGCGAGGCTCCGGGTATCGACGATTCCGGGAAGGACGGACTTCACTCTCTCCGAGGAAGGACCGAGAAGAACTTGGCAACGCGCTCGCTCTACCAGATCAACAACCGAACGACCGAACGGGACGCCTGCGGAATCGGCTTCGTCGCCGATGCCGAGGGGCGTTCGTCACGGCGAGTTCTCGATCTCATCCTCGCCGCGCTCAAGCGTGTACGGCATCGCGGCGCGGTCAACGCCGACCGGCTCACCGGCGACGGCGCCGGCGTGCTCATTCCGCTCTCTCCGGCGCTGGCTCCCCATGGCGGTCTGGCGATGGTGTTTCTGTACGACGAGGCGGCCCGCGCGACGATTGAGAGTGCCTGCGCGGCGGAGGGCGTCGGCTTCGCGGGCTGGCGCGAGGTTCCGGTCGAGCCCGCGCGTCTCGGCGAGCGCGCCCGGGCAAGCGCACCCACGATTGTCCAAGCACATCTTGTTGCACCGCCAGGGGCAAGCGAGGAGGAGATCGAGCTCGCGGCTGTCCGTACGCGCAAGCGAATCGAGCGGTCGGGTGCGAACGCCTACATCGCCTCGCTCTCCTTCCGCACGGTCACCTACAAAGCGCTCTGCGCCGCCGATCAGCTCGACGCCTTCTATCCCGACCTCGCCAATCCCGAGATCGCGATCTCGTTCGGCATCTTCCACCAGCGCTTCGCGACCAACACGACTCCGACCTGGGAGCGCGCGCAGCCCTTCCGCATGCTTTGCCACAACGGCGAGATCAACGCTCTCGCCGGAAACGTCAACTGGATGCGCGCGCGCGAGCATCACTTCGGCACCTCGAACGACGCCTCACTCTATCCGGCGATCGAGGACCCAGGCGCCGACTCGCGCACGCTCGACAACGCACTCGAACTGCTCGTGCGCGGCGGCCGCGAGATCCCGCATGCGCTGGCGATGCTCATCCCGGAGGCCTGGGAGGAGGCGGCCGAGCTCGACGGCGCGCTGCGCGATTTCTATCGCTACCACGCCTGCCTGATCGAGCCCTGGGACGGTCCGGCCGGTGTCATCTTCACCGACGGCAAAATCGTCGGCGCCAGGCTTGATCGTAACGGCCTACGTCCGCTTCGTTATCTCTCCGCTTCGGACGGGCTGGTGGTCTGCGCGTCGGAGGTTGGGCTCGTCGATATCCCGGAGGGCGTGACGGTCGAGCACGGGAAGCTTGGCCCCGGGCAGATGATCGCCGTCGACCCGAGCCGCGGCGGCCTGCTCTCGAACGAAGAGCTCAAGAGCGACCTGGCGTCCTACCGGCCTTACGGGAGCTGGTTGCGCGACGGTATTACCCGCGCCTCGGTCGGCGAGCCGTTCGCAGGACCGTTCGAGGATCTGACTCGCCGGCATGCCGCCTTCGGCTACACCCGCGAAGATCTGAGCATCATCCTGCGTCCAATGGGGGCGACCGGCCACGAGCCGACCTCGTCGATGGGCGACGACGCGGCGATCACTCCGCTATCGAATCGAGCCCGCCCGCTCCCGGCCTACTTCAAGCAGCGCTTCGCTCAGGTGACCAATCCACCTATCGACTCGCTGCGCGAGCGAATCGTCTTCAGCCTCAAGACCCGCCTCGGCGCCCGCGCTCCGCTCCTCACCGAGGGGCCGGAGGCCGCGCGGCTAACCGAGCTCGAGAGCTTCTTTCTCTACCCGGACGGGCTCGAAGCTCTGGAGACGACTCACCTCGATGCCTCTTTCAGCGCCGGGGAGAGCCTGGAGCAGGCATGCGAGCGGCTGGCGACAGAAGCCGTAGAGGCAGCCCGGAGCGGTCAACAGCTACTCCTGATCAGCGACATGCAGATCTCGCCCGAGCGCGCCTCGATCCCGATCCTGCTCGCGGTTGGTGTCGTGCACCAGCGCCTGGTCAAGGCGGAGTTGCGCACACGCGCCTCGATCCTCGTCGAGAGCGACGAGCCGCGCGAGACGCACCATTTCGCCACCCTGCTCGGCTACGGCGCCGACGCCATCTGTCCGCGCTTGGCGCTCGAGACGGTCGGCTCGCTGGGCGAGAGCGGGACGATCGGCGGTGATTACCCCGACGCGATCACGGCCCAGATGCACTTCCGCATGGCGATCGAAGACGGCGTGCTCAAGATCATGTCGAAGATGGGAATCTCCGATGTGGCGAGCTACCGCGGCGCCGAGATCTTCGAATCGGTAGGGCTTGCCGACGAGGTGATGAAGGCTGCCTTCGCCAATACTTCCTCGGCGGTGGGTGGCGCCAGGTTCGTCGAGCTCGAGGCCGACGCCTGGGAGCGGATCGCCGACGCCTTCACCCGCGAGCCGGAAGTCGAGAACCCAGGCAACATCAAGGCGCGGCTGAACGGCGAGCAACACGCGACCAGCGGAGAGGTCATCAGCGCCCTGCGCCAGAGCGTCGACAGCGGCGCGGACGCTGCGAACTTGCTCCTGCGCCGCGCGGTCAGTGGCGGGCGCTGGGAGCTCTACGAGAAGTTCGCCAAGATGGTCAACGAGCGTGAACCGCTCGAGCTGCGCGATCTCTTCGAGCTGGTTTCGGCCGGTGCTCCGGTACCGCTCGACTCGGTCGAGCCAGCCTCCGAGATCGTCAAGCGCTTCTCGGCCGGCGCGATGAGTCAGGGAGCTCTGTCGGCGGAGGCACACGAGACGCTTGCCGCCGCTCTGAACATGATCGGCGCCCACTCCAACTCCGGCGAGGGTGGTGAGGCGCTCGAGCGTTACAAGACGCCCAACAACTCCGGCATCAAGCAGGTCGCCTCCGGCCGCTTCGGCGTCACTCCGCCCTACCTTCGCTCGGGTGAGGAGTTGCAGATCAAGATCGCACAGGGAGCCAAGCCCGGCGAGGGCGGTCAGCTGCCTGGGCACAAGGTCTCGCCCGAGATCGCCAGACTGCGGCACACCGAGCCCGGTGTAGCGCTGATCTCACCGCCCCCTCATCACGACATCTACTCGATCGAGGATCTGGCTCAGCTCGTCTTCGACCTTAAGCAGGCCAACCCGCGCGCTGACGTCTCGGTCAAACTGGTCGCCGAAGCCGGAGTCGGCATCGTCGCCGCGGGCGTCGTCAAGGCGCTTGCGAACATCGTGCACATCGCCGGCTGTGACGGCGGCACCGGCGCGAGCCCTCTCTCGTCGATCAAGAATGCAGGCGCACCGTGGGAGCTCGGTCTGGCCGAGACCCAGCAAGCGCTTGTTTCCGAGGGGTTACGCGGTCGTGTGCGCGTGCGCGTGGACGGCGGTTTCAAGACCGGGCGCGACGTCATCGTCGCGGCCTTGCTCGGGGCTGACGAGTACAGCTTCGGGACGGCGCTCCTGCTCGCCGAGGGCTGCCTGATGGTGCGCGCCTGCCATCTCGACAGCTGTCCTGTGGGAATTGCGACCCAGAGGCCCGAGTTGCGCGAGCGCTTCACCGGAACGCCGGAGAAGGTGGCCAGCTACGTCCTCTTCGTCGCCGAGGAAGTGCGTCGCCAGCTCGCCGCGCTCGGGCTGCGCTCGCTTGATGAAGCGATCGGGCGGACTGACCTTCTCCGCCAGAAGAAGACGGGTGACGCCCGCAAGGATCTGATCGACCTATCGCCACTGCTCGTTCACGCCGGCGAGGGCGCTGTGCGTTTCGTCGGGGAGCTTCCGATCGACGCGGTCGGCGGCGATCTCGGCGACCGGCTCTCGATCGACGCGGCCGAGATCCTCGAGCGCAAGCTCGAGCTCGAGCTCGAGTACGAGATCAGAAACGGCGACCGCACCGTGGGTGCCCGTCTCGGCGGCGATATCGGCGAGCGCTTCGGTTTCGATGCTCCACCCGGATCCGTGCTCGTTCGCTTCAAGGGCTCGGCGGGGCAGAGCTTCGGCGCTTTTCTGAGCGATGGGATCAGCTTCGAGCTGGTCGGAGTGGCGAACGACTACGTCGGTAAAGGGATGCACGGAGGCACGATCGTCATCCGGCCCGGAGCGGAAGTTACCGGGCATCCGGTCCTGGCAGGTAACACACTGCTCTACGGAGCGACTGGCGGTCGCCTCTTCATCGCCGGGCGCGTCGGTGAGCGCTTCGCGGTCAGGAACTCGGGCACCGTCGCCGTGGTCGAGGGCACCGGCGAGCATCCCTGCGAGTACATGACCGCCGGGACCGTGGTCATTTTGGGCGAGTTCGGGCGTAACCTCGGTGCCGGTATGAGCGGCGGCCAGGCCTTCGTCTACGACCCACACGGGCGCCTGGCCGTTCGCATGAATCCCGACCTCGTCTTCGCCGAACTGCCGGGAGAAGCGGCTGCCGCGAACCTACGCGCACTGCTCGAGCAGCATCTCGAGCTCACTGGCTCGCCGCGGGCCAGGGTGATGCTCGAGAAATGGGAGACCACGCTCGCCGACTTCAGGCTCGTGCACCCGAAGGGGAACGTCGCTGTGCTCGAGGAAGAGCACGAGGGCTCGGCGCAAGAGGCCGAGGGTGCTGCCCCGGTCGCTGGCTAAGAGCCATCTCTACCGAAATAGGCTCTAGGCGGGAGAGTGCTAGGAAACAGCCGATCCCGCATCGACGATGCCCGCCCCGTAGGCATCGCTGGACGAGATCGGATGCTTGAAGTCGAGGTGGCAGTAGCCGATGTCGCAGGCCGTGCCGTCGAGCGCGGGCGCCGTGTTGTTCGGATCGTTCGGGCCGGTGTAGTTGACGACTCCGGCTCGAGCTGTCCGCTCCAGTTGAGCGAGCAGGGCGTCGGGCCGATTCAGTAACCAGCGGTGGGTCGCGAGAACGAGCACCGCGACTCCGCTCAGGTTGGGAGCGGCCATCGAGGTTCCCTGCGACCAGGCGAAGCCCTGCCCGGCGATGGTGAAGCAGGCCGAGTTGTACGAGGCAGAGGTAGAGGGGTCGGTGCAGTACGCGGAGTTCGGATCGACGGCTGAGAAAGAGCCGTATCCACCGGCCAGAACGTCGCCTGACCCGCCGTCGAAGAGCGGAATGTTGAACTTTCGTGCTCCGCCCGGCGCGGCCAAATCGATGCGCGATCCGTAGTTCGAGTAGTAGGCGAGCTGGTCTCGTGCACCCACCCACTTCGCCGGCCAGCGAACCGAGGGAGCGGCGTCGGGTGCGTTGGCGACTTCGTTCCCGGTCGCCGAGACGAGGATCACTCCGGGCAGCCCGCCTGGCACCAGCAGCATCCCGCGCAGATCGGTGACGTAGGGCTGGAGCGATTCGTCACCCGGGTAGACGGTCCCGATTCCCTTCGAGCCGCTAGCGACCTGGCCAGCACCGACGAACTTCTGGCCCGCGACGCTGAGGTTGGTGCGGTCGATGCGCACGTGCTCGTTTCCGGCCGAGGCGATGATCGCCGTTCCGCGCGAACGGCAGTAGTTGACCGCGTCGGCCCAGAGCAGGTAGTCCTGGGCATCGGTGTCGAGCGTGGGATCGTCGTAGCCTTCGATAGACATGTTGAGGATGTCGGCGCCGTCGCGGCAGGCATCGACCATGCCGTCGACGATCCAGCTCGTAAGTCCGCCCCAGTCGCCGGCTAATACCTTGTAGCTGCGGATGGTCACGTTCGGTGCGACGCCATTCGATCCGAATCCGTTCGCCGCGGCCCCGATCCGGCTCGCAACCCAGGTTCCGTGACCGTCAGTGTCGCCGTTGCGGCACTCGCCAAGAATCCCGTTGTCCGTGAGGAAGCCGAGGCCGTAGTCGCGAATGATCGACTTGCAGTCGAGGGCGTTCTCGGACGTTCTCGCGTCGAAGTTGTCGCGCAGCTCTTTAGTGTTGCCCTGGACACCCGTATCGAGCACAGCGACGACGATCGATTTGTCGCCCTTCGTCTTCCGCCACGCGCTCGGGACGTCCATGCGGTTGTCGTCCCACTGCACTATTCCCTCGGCGTTGGGAGCGGCAGCGTCGTGCAGCGGATCCGGGAACGAAGGCGCCTTGCCCTTCGGGACGAAGAGTGACGGCGCCGACCCTGCCGCGGGTGCGCGCTCATCGGAGGGCCCCCAGGAGATGTAGCGATCGACGAAAACCGAGTCGACCTTCGGATTCGCCTCGACGGTGCTGTCGAAGCTAGCGCTGTCGCTACGAACGGCGACGGCCGAGATCTCGGGCATGACCGTGGCCACGTCGCCGCCGGCGTCGGTCGCGATCTTCGTCATGTCTGCCGCCGAGGTGCCCGGGACGAAACGGACGATACTCTCGGCTGAAGGCGAGTCGTGTGCGGACTGAGAGGACGGATTGAACGCGCGCGAGCCGGCGGATGCGCTAGTGCTCAGGATGCCCAGGCAAGCAGCTGCGCCGACCAGCAGAATTCCCCGCAGGCCGCACCGCACGCAAGAACGACGGAAGCGCACCATCGATGTAACTGTCGGTATTCGCGTCCTGAAGCAGTGTCCCGAGAACGGGGTATCTTCGTCCCTCAATTGAGGAGTATTCGGCTCTTGAGGGCGTATCGGAGGCGGTACGAAGCCTGATCAGACCGCTTTCTTGAGCTCCTGGAGCGAGGGGCCGGCACTCCCACCAGCACGCCCGCGTCCCGCCGCGCGTAATACCCGGGCGTAGGCCTCGGCGGCCGTCTGCCCACCCGCCATCACCTCGCCGGTCGACTTCATCTCGGGGCCGCGAATGGCGGCACCGGCGAAGCGATCCTCGGGGAAGATCGCCTCCTTGGCCCAGACGCGTGTCGGTTGTGCGCGCTCCGGTAGGTCGAGATCGCGCAGAGACGCTCCCAGCATCAGCCGGCAGGCCGCGTCGACCAGCGGGATCCCCGTCGCCTTGGCCACAAAGGGAACCGTGCGCGAGGCACGAGGATTCGCCTCGAGTACGTGGAGGCGCCCGTCGTGCAGAGCGAGCTGAAGGTTGAGCAGTCCCCGGATGCCGAGGCGGCCGGCGAGGGCGTCTGCCAGCTCCCTGATCTCGCGCTCGAGTGCCGGAACAACCGAGGGCCCGGGCACGACACAGGCCGAGTCGCCGGAGTGAACGCCCGTCGGTTCGACGTGCTCGAGCACCGCGGCCACCCAGGCATGCTCGCCGTCGCAGAGCGCGTCCACGTCCAGCTCTATCGCCCCTTCCAGGTACTCGTCCACCAGCACCGGCTCGTCGATCTCGAGCGTGTCGGCGTTGCGGACGACTCGCATGCCCCGGCCGCCGAGCACGTAGTGGGGACGCACGAGTACCGGCGTGCCGATCCTGTGCGCGAGCTCCTGCGCCTCGGCGCTGGTACAAGCCGTTCCCCAGCGCGGCGCGAGCAGACCGAGCTCGGCGACGACTTCGCCGAAGGCGCCGCGGTCCTCGGCCGCTTCGATCGAAGCGAGGGGGTCACCGGCCAGCGGTACTCCTTCGTCTGCGAGCGCCCGGGCCAGCTTCAGGGGAGTCTGGCCTCCGAGCGTGACCACGACCGCCTGCGGCTGCTCGTGCGCGACGACGTCGAGGACGCGCTCGAGGGTGACGGGCTCCAGGTAGAGGCGACTCGAGATGTCGTAGTCGGTCGAGACGGTCTCGGGGTTGGAATTGAGCATTACGGCCTCATAGCCGAGCCTGCGAAAGCTCTGAGCGGCGTGCACGCAGCAGTAGTCGAACTCGATTCCCTGCCCGATCCGGTTCGGGCCCGAGCCGAGGATGAGGATGCGCGAACCGGCCGAGGATTCGACCGAGTCGCCGGTCTCGAAGGAGAGGTAGAAGTACGGCGTGCGCGCCTCGAACTCGGCGGCGCAGGAGTCGACGGCAAGCCTTCCCGGGCGGTCGCGGCGGGCGCGCACCTCCTTCTCGGAAATGCCGAGCACCCGGCCGATCCGCGAGTCGGGAAGGCCGAACCGCTTCGCCACTGGAATGTCGCCGCTATGCGCGAGAGCCTCTTCGGCCTCGCGGATGGAGTCGAGCTCGCGTCGGAAATAGGGATGAGCGCCCGGGAACTCGGGGATCGGGAGCTCTTGCTCGAGCCCGTCCAGGGCCTTAAGAAACGCCTCCGGGAACGTGCGCCCGAGTCCGAGTGCCTCGCCGACCGCGCGCATCTCGGTGCCAAGCACCGGCTCGGCGCCGAACTTCTCCCAGTCGAAACGGGGAGCCTTGACGGCGACGTAGTCGAGCGCCGGCTCGAAGGCCGCCGAGGACTTGCCGGTGATGTCGTTTGGGAGCTCGTCGAGTGTGTAGCCGACGGCGAGCAGCGCCGCCAGCTTGGCGATCGGGAAGCCGGTCGCCTTCGAGGCGAGCGCCGAGGAGCGCGAGACGCGCGGATTCATCTCGATCAAGACCAGCTCGTGCGTATCGGGCTCGTAGGCGAACTGAACGTTGGCACCGCCCGTGGCCACGCCGACGGCGCGAGCGCAGGCGAAGGCGGCCTCGCGCAGACGTTGATACTTGGCGTCGGGGAGGGTCTGCTGCGGCGCGACCGTCCAGGAGTCGCCGGTGTGCACGCCCATCGGGTCGATGTTCTCGATCGAGCAGACGATCACGCAGTTCCCGACCCGGTCGACCATCACCTCGAGCTCGAACTCCTGCCAGCCGTGCAGCGAGCGCTCGACCAGAACTTGCCCGACCGGACTCATCCGGAGACCTCGCGCCACCTGGCGCTCGAGCTCGTTGCGGTCGCGGGCCAGTCCGCCGCCCTGGCCGCCGAGCGTGAAAGCCGGCCGAACGACCGCCGGAAGCGGGCATTCGTCGAGCTGAGAGAGCGAGGTGACGATGACGCTCGCCGGCACCGGCAACCCGGCCGAGAGCATCGTCTCGCGGAAGATCGAGCGGTCCTCGGCGCGACTGATTGTCTCGACGTCGGCTCCGATCAGTTCGACTCCGTAGCGCTCGAGAACACCGGAGCGCGCCAGCTCGACGGCGAGATTGAGCGCCGTCTGGCCGCCGAGCGTGGGCAGGAGAGCATCGGGGCGCTCGCGGACTATCACCTGCGTGAGCGTTTCGGCGTCTAGCGGCTCGAGGTAGGTCGCATCCGCCCATTCCGGGTCGGTCATGATCGTGGCCGGGTTGGAGTTGACGAGCACGACCCGGTAGCCCTCGCTGCGAAGTACGCGACAAGCCTGGGCGCCCGAGTAGTCGAACTCACAGGCCTGCCCGATCCGGATCGGGCCGGAGCCGACGATCAGAACACTTTCGATGTCAGTCCGCTTCGGCACGCCGAGGCGATCCTTTCGAAGAAGGGTAGGGCGTCGAGTGGGCCGGGCGCCGCCTCGGGATGAAACTGAACCGAAGCGAAATCGTCGCCTTCGAGCCCCTCCACGGTGCCGTCATTGAGCGACATGTGGCTGACTTCGCAGGCATCGGAGCGGTGGACCGCGAAGCCGTGGTTCTGCACGGTCACGAGCACCCGCTGGCTGTCGCGCACGCGCACGGGGTGGTTGGCGCCGCGGTGGCCAAAGGGAAGCTTGTAGGTCGTCAGCCCGAGCGCAAGCCCGAGCAGCTGGTGGCCGAGGCAGAT
>PMZQ01000040.1 GCA_003170155.1 Actinomycetota bacterium
CGTCGCGAACTCGAGTAGCTCCTGGGGTATGCATATCCGAGGAGTCTCCGGATCGAACCAGTAAGCGGGATCGTCTGTCGGGATGTACTCGGCCATAGGCGTGGAGACGCAGTACTCGATTCGTGCGACGTCATCAGGGATTTCGTAGTTCCGCCCCACTCGGTTCCGGTCCAGGAACTCGGCTACGTCCTTCGCCTTCGAGAGATAGTCGTCAAAAACTCTCCATCGAGACTGCAAGGTGGCCCAGTCGCCCCTGATGTAGCGAGGGTTCGCCGAGACGGCCTTGCACTCGACGATGTAGAGCACATCATCAACGATGAAGGAGGCATCGACGTCGTACTCGCCTTCGGCGTTTCGCAGTTTTCCTGTCTTCCAGGCTTTGACGGCCTTGGTCGCTCCGATGAGAGCGTTGACCTGTCTCTCGAACTCCGACCCCTTGTAATTTCCGAGACCACCGTCAAAGAGGCCGACACTCTTTGCGAGAGTCTCCAAGAACATAGGGATCGCAGCGTGATCCCAGATCGTGAAGTCGCCGTGGACGAGAATCGGCTTGAGCGGCATCCGATCCCACAGGTTGATCGCGCTGTAGTCACCCTCTTTGTATGTGAGGAGCTCGACCAGTTGGAGAACTTCGGCAAGAGCCGACTCCGGGTCAAGTTCGATCCCGCCGTGTTGGTTCAGCCCCTCTCTGTAGAGGCCTACCAGAAGAGCGATGGCCGCATCTTCTTCCGAGCGTGTGGTGACCGAGTAGCCGCGCTGCACGAGCTGCCATCCATGGCCCGGCTTTGTGTGTATCAAGAGCATCTGGCGTCCGCCGAGCGCCCACAGGAAAGTGAGCAGACGGCAAGGTCTGGCTCCGAACGACGCTTCGATCTGAGGAGCGAACATCTCCAGGTAATCGCGCAAAGGCTCGAGAGCGATCAAACCGAGCATGTAGTTCGGTGCCCCGCGGGTGAGCAACGGCGGTAGCCCGAGCATCTCCACCGCGCGCGGTGGAAGGAGCTCTTCCGTGGCGTTGAGTGTCGGAACCAGTAGTTGGTACGGCGACTTGTCTGCCTCGGACAGGACTTGACTCCATACGGAGAGAGCTGTACCGAAAGTCGAGAAAGGCCGCTGGTAGTGGGCGGTGCGATCGTCTACCAGTTGCATCCGCCTCTCGAGATCGCTGTCGGCCACCGCATCGAAATCATCGTCTTCGATTACGAGGATGGCACCCTTGCCAACGCGCCGGAAGGCCGTCGCTACACGGTTGTACTGATAGGCGAGGTGATAGAGGCAGAAGATGTCTCTGGCATCCTCGTAGGTGAGCTGAGTGGGCGCAATGAAGCTTCCGCCCTGAGATATATCCTCGGCATCAGGGTGACCGTGCTTCAAAAGTGAGAGCTCTAACACCCCGCGGCACAGGCGCGCTGTCCAATCAGAAGTGCCGTGGACCGGGTTGGGTGGCAACCGGCGGGAGAGATGCATCCAGAAGAATCGAGAATGTCGAGCCGAGACGCTAGCGATCGCCTCTTCGAGCTTCTCAAGGTGCCACTCGAGAGCCTCAGCCGCCTCCCTGCCTTCGGTTCGCTTGGCGAGGTTCTCCACGAATTCTCGTGTTAGCTCGTCGGCAAGCTCGCGACTCTCGGAATCGAAGCGCTCGCGATCCTCCTCCATGTAGCTGAAAAGCTGTACGGCCGTCGGGTCGACGATTACTGGCGTCTCGGACTCTGGGTGGTTCAGATGGCAGTGCTTGTACTTCTTGCCGCTTCCGCACGGGCAGGAGTCGTTCCGGCCGGTACGACCTGATCGCTCTCTTCGCGTTCCAGAGCTCACAGCGACTTCGGGCGGCTAGAGCAGCTGTAACTGCCCTGCTCGCTCGCTCTCCCTCCCCGGCTTCGCTCGGCCCCGCTTCACCCGGGCCTCTTCCATCTTCTTCTCGAGCTTCTTCAGCTCGCGCGCAGGGATCAGATCGCGCATCTTCAGAAGTCGGAGATGGCTCGCAGCGATCTTCATCCGATGGTGCGGATTCTTATCGCAGCGCCAGTGTGGCTCGTTTCCCCAACTGCCGAAGTGAACAGGCGCCCCGCAGCCGCTGCTTGCGCAGACGACCATTCCATCCTTGGGCATTGAGTCACCGATGCCTCTCTTGAAACAGTCGTCGTTGACACAGCGCCAGTAGAAGGGCTCGCCCTTCCCCTCGGCCGCCATCACCTCGCCTGTGAGGCAGAACGGGCACTTTCTCTCGCCGGCCAAGCCGTTGCTGTAAGCCTCCACCAACTCTTCCATGCACACCGTCTTCGCGAAGTACTCGGCCACCGCGCGGTTGTCGTAGCGGGCCATGATCTCCTGCGTGTCGGTGAAGCTCAGCGTATTGAGCGACCCGTGCCATACGACATCGTCGTCGACGAAGACGAGCTTCTCGTGCATCCGTGACTTGTGGGCGATCTGGACGCCCCATTCACGGAGCGCCTCCTCGAGACGCTTGTAGTGGGGGCGCTGCTTGCCTCGATCCTCAAGCTCCTTCGTCACCACCCACACGCTCACTCCTCGCTCGACCGCCGCCTTCAGCTGAGTCTGCACCGCTCCCAGCCTGTCCTGGGCGAGGAACGCCGAGTAGATGACGATTCGCTTCTCCGCTGCAGCGAGATCGCGGAACAGATGCGAGTAGAACGCATCCTGCGTGACCACGAGGTGAGGAAGCGCGTCCGGACCGGCCGAAGCCTGCACCGCTAGCTGCATGCGAGCCGCCCTCGCGGAGAGACCGCTAGGAATGATCGCCCCTGCTTCGACCTGCGGATAGCGCTCCCGCATGAAGNNGACGTTCAGCAGCCTCTTGAAGTCCTCGCTTCGACTCGCCATGAACATGCCCACTTTCCAATGGGGCTCGTCGTTTACGAGGTCGAAGATCATCACTGGCGCCTCGCTGCCCTGGAAGGTATGCGCCGTGCCGGCGCGGACGTCGCGATCCAGCTTGTTCTCACGGATAAGCAGGTTGAGCAGCTTCGCGTGCGGTCGGTAGGGAGCCCCAATGAGCACACGAGCCCGGCCGCCCTGCTGTTCGGGGCGGCCCTGGCGGAGAAGCATCGCGGCAAGATCGACGCAGACGGTCGCTGACAGGAAGTTGAGACGACTAGCGCGCCTACCGTTGTTCACGCTCGTGACCCAGGCATTGAGCGATCCCGTATCGACCAGGAGAACGGGCGAGTCGTACCCCCAGTCGGCCTCGAACCACTCCGCCATCCCGTCGCCGTCGCTATCGAGGCCGTCCGCATCTCGAAGTTCGTCTCGATAAAGGAAGTGGTTCGGGATCGCGCTTATCGCCGGGTGCATCCGGAATTGCTCCTGGAGAGCGATGAAGTAGGGGGGCGCGAGATGGGTCTCATAGGCTTCCTGCACTCCCGAGGCCTCGAAGACGTCTCTTCCGAGCCACTTCTTTGCCACGTCGGTTTCCGCTTGGACGATCGGTGGGAGCTGCCTGAAGTCTCCGACGACTACAACGTTCGCATCCGCCAGTGCGGCTGCCACCCACAACGCCGGGATCGGTGCCATGGAGGCTTCATCGAGGACGACGGTGTCGAAACGTCGCTTCTGCACGGACTCCCGCTTGTAGGCGCGTGTGAGTGTCGTCGCAACCACCTTCGCTTCGGCGACCACGAGATTCTCGATCTCCTTGAGTTCTTCTTCGATCTCCTGGAGTCGCTGCTCGATGGCGCGAATCCGGTTGTTCAGCTCGTTGAATTCGCTTCTCAGGGCGCCGGCGCTCGTTCCCTCAACGACCTCCTTCGCCGTCGCGAACGCCGCCTCGATCTCCTCAACAGCCTCCTCGGCGCAGGTCGCCTTGCCGGCGCTCAAGCCCCAATCGCTCAGCACTACCAAACGCTGCAGAAGCTCGTCCTCCAGGGCTGAGCGGG
>PMZQ01000003.1 GCA_003170155.1 Actinomycetota bacterium
ATCTCCGTGTGTTTGAACGCGTCGGGTTCAAGCTCGGTCAGAGCGTGATCGGGGATCAGATCGCCCTTTGTAAGGGCAGCCACTGAAGCGACCTGGTTCACGTGGTCGCCCCGTTAAGGCGTAGGCCGGGCACATAGGTGGACTCCCCGTTCCAGTCGCCCATATTGCGGAACACGATCATCTCCATTCCATCGATCGGCGCGTGCACGCCTATCGGTCGCCCTGTCCCTTCCCGGCTGACTCCGTTGGTGCGAAAAACTCGAGTCCTACTCCGGCGCTCCCAGACTAAGTACAACACAGGACGCCAGTCTTCATGACTAACGTCAGGAAAACGGGAGCGGCAGATCGGAATCTTTGGCCAGCGCGTGTTCGCCCCAGATACGGCTCAGCACGCTAGCCCGGAGGTGGGAACGGATCGTTCCCGTACGAGTTTCGCTCGCCGATTTGGCCGTCTCTCTTGTGAATCAAGTGCTCGACACCCTCTCGCTTGGCGGTCTCGCGCCCGGCCTGCTCGGCTGCTTCCTTCGTCGGGAAGATCTTCGAAACACGATCGGAGTCCTCGCGCCGGTTCGCCCACCCACCCTCGTGCGTGACGGTGTGCACGTTCTTCTTGCTCACGATAAATCCCTTCGTCTGCTGTCCGACCCTAAGCTACTGCGCCCAGTGGTAGTGGTCGGTCGGCCCTTTGGCCGACTCGGAAAAGATGACAGTTGGATCGGATAGCAGGACCGCCGATGTCGATGTTAGGGTCAACGTGTCCGTCTGCTGGACGCGCCCTGTTCAATCGGGAAGGGCAATTGACCGGGGGTCGTTGGTAGCGGCCCTCGGTCTTCTTCAATTCGCGTAGCGAGCATGCCGCCGCCACAGCCTTTCGCGGCATCTCCTGCCTATTTCGTAACGCCTATGCACCCTCTGGAGCGGCGATCGCGTTACGTAATCGGGCAGCCGCGACCTCAGGCGCGATGTCCGCAATGAGCGCTCGACGACCAAGCCCCCGCGCCGCACGGCCGACGTTGCCCGAGCCGCAGAAGGGATCGAGCACGAGCCCGCCAGGCTGGCTCGCCTGCTCGATCAACTCCCTGAGGACGGGGAGAGGCTTCTCGGGGCGAGGTGTCTCGGAGCAATCGCCGTGAGGAGCGTAGTGGGCATCTGGTTCGCAAGCGAATAGCTTCGAATCCGGCGGTCGTAGCTCCTCCCGCTGCCCGCACCTCAACAGACGATGTACTAGGGCAGCGGCCGCTGCCCTAGGATGAACGACACGAAGGCAATCCTCCGGAGGTGGAATGATGGCACGTGCTCCCTGGGCCAGTGACGCGCTGTACGACGCTGCTAGCCGCTGGGTCGAGGAGTGCCTCCGAAAGGACGGGTCCCTTTTCTCGCCTGGAAGCGCGATCTGGTCGAGGGACGTGCTCGCCGAGGCGGCTCCGCGTCTAGAGATCGACGACGCTAGTGATCGCGATTACCTCACGAAGCTCCGAGACCAGTTAGATGGATGCTCCGATGCGGCGGTGCAATTCACGGCAGAGCTGCTGTATGTCCACTGCCTCCCTATCGGCGATATCGGTGCTCCGGCGAAGATCAAGCTGATCGAGTCGATACTCAAGTGGATGTCAGTCCCGGTCTCGATTCCCCGAGAACTCACCGATTCGCTCGGCGGCGGTGTCGCCAGTTATGGGGCCGGAAGGGCGCAGCGCGACCGCTACGTGAAGTACTTCGTCCGGTTCGCCTCCCGGTGGAAGGAACTCGAATCCGATGAGCAGCGCCGGCTTCTCGATGATCCCTGGGCTTTTCGCGAGTTCGTTGATCTCCAGACTGGGCCGTTACTGATGCAGCGCGAGGCGATACTCCATCTCGTCAATCCCGCGACATTCGAATATGCGCTAGCTCCGGCCGACAAGGCGTCGATAAAGAGGGCCTTCGCCGGTCTGGAGCCTGTTCGTGAGGCCAGCGATGTCGATCGAGCTCTCGCGGTCATTCGGGAGACGGTAGAGGCCGCGCTTGGTCACGAGCTCGACCTGTATGCGCCGTGGTTTAAGAGTGTCTGGGCAAGCTCTGGGAAAGACGCCTGGCCCGACGTTCTGTTTTGGTCTGAGCGACTTCAAAGCTCCCCAGACTTCGACGTGGAGGAGCGCGACTACAAGCTCAAGGTCGCTGAGCACATGAGCGATGCACGCTCATCAGTCGAACTCGACAACGCAGATTGGCTCAAGAAGCTCAAGACTGCCTTCGGCTCGCCTAACAACATGACGAACGGACCCTTTGAAAACGCTCCGTTCCTAAGTTGGTGTGAGGCTAACCCAGAGCAAGCAAAGGCTTTTCTATCGAAGCTATGGAACGTCGGCGAGCCTCTCGCAGCCTCGCTCGATGAAGCTCTTGCGCTGTTGCCTCCGGCGGGATTGCGAAAACCGGGCGCCCGGCTAGCGGTGAGCGCACTCTTGCTTTCCGGGATCGACATTCAGAGACTTCCTCCGTTTCGAACAACGGTCGTCGGAAAGTTCCAGAAACTCATCGGGAGGGACTCAGGGGACCTGTCTACTGAGATAGAAGACCGCCCGTACGAAGCGAGCGAGCTCGGAGATCTGCTTGACGTCGACCCTGATCGCGTTCAGCAGTTCCTAAGAGACGAGTATCCTCAGGATCGCGAGGGCGACGGCGATCCGCCGGAGGTCGCTCCTGACCAAGCTGTCGCAGCCGCTAGATACTTCTCATCGCCGCTACAGGGCACGAGTGAGCTGGGACGCGTGTACGCGGAATACCTCACATTGCTCGACGAAATGCGGGTACGCCTCCTCGCGCGCGGAGTGGAGCTTCGTGATCGGCTCGATGCGCAGAGCATCGTTTGGTGGCTGATCAACCGGGTTCCTCCGGCGTCGTGGAATGAAGCCGACGGAGAGGCTTTCAAACAGCTCGGCGGCAGCTCGCAAAGCAAGACTTCAGCGAAAGACAAGGAGGTCGCGAACGTGCCCGATAAAGCATGGCTCGTTCGGGGCGCGAATGTCAGCGGTGTGAATCTCGTTCCCCAATGGATCGAGCAGGGGTATATCTCGATCGGGTGGTATGAGGTTGGAGACCTTGACCCTGCGCTGAACGCTCTCGGAATCTGGGAGAAGGTGAAAGAGGCTTATCCGGATGATGCTCCAGGGGCGTCGAGGGCGAGTGCCGGCAACCTCAATCGTTTCCTCGCCCTAATGCGGCCAGGTCATTTGGTCCTAACCGCTGACGGCGACAAGCTGTTCGTCGGGCGGATCACGAGTGACGCGACCTTCGACTCTGCGCTTCCTCCTAACTCGGTAAGACGCCGCTCGGTCGACTGGCTGAACGAGTCGGCTCCGGCCAGCCGCGCCGAGATACAGGTCTCGTACCCGACTCTCTTCTCCAAGCTTCGTACGCTGTTGAGCGTCACGGATCTCAAAGAGGACGCGGTCATAATCGCGGCGCTCGCTGGACTCGTTGAAGCTCCGCCGGCTCCGGGCGAGGTGGTGCTACCTCAAGCCAGCGATGAGTTGGCACAATCGCTTCATCTGCCGAAGAAGTGGCTTCAGGAGGAGATCCTCGATCTCCTCGCGGAGAAACGGCAGCTGATCTTCTATGGACCTCCCGGGACCGGGAAGACGTTCGTAGCTCAGCGAATCGCCGAGTACATCACTCGGAGCGGTGGCGAGCACGGACTGATCCAGTTTCACCCCTCCTACAGCTACGAGGACTTCTTCGAGGGCTACCGGCCGGCGCAGGCTGACGGTGGCGCAGGCGTGACCTATGAGCTCACTCCGGGCCCCCTCCGCCGCTTTGCGGAAACCGCCGCCGCCGATTCTGCCAACCCCTATGTCTTGATCATCGACGAGATCAACAGGGGCAACATCGCGAAGATCTTCGGCGAGCTCTTCTTCTTGCTCGAGTATCGCGAGGCCGAGATACCCCTTCAATACTCGCCAGACGTCCAATTCGGACTGCCGAAGAATCTCTATGTGATCGGGACGATGAACACCGCCGACCGCTCGATTGCGCTCGTTGACACTGCCCTGCGAAGGCGTTTCTACTTCGTCGGTTTCATGCCGCGCGAAAATCCGATCCGGGACGTTCTCGCGAATTGGCTGGAAGCGAACGAACTCGGCGCCGAGCCAGCGATCTTGATGCGAGCACTCAACGATCGGATTGAGACGGACGAGGTTGCGATCGGCCCTTCCTACTTCATTACTCCTGACGGGCGGGAACCGAACCTAGAGCGCATCTGGAAGCACGCGATTCTGCCTGTGCTCGAGGAGCACTACTACGGCACAGGGCGCGACGTCCGAGCCGAGTTCGGCCTCAAAGCGCTTCGAAGTGGACTCGATACGACGCCTGCGTCGAGCGGCGAAGCGCCGTCGGCCGGGAGCGACGAACCATCGCCGACTTCGAACTCATAGAAGTTCCGGCCTGGAGCTCGCGGACCCTCCGGGTGCTTTCGGCCGATCAAGCGGTCGCAATCGAGCAGGCCGAATTGGCCGACGTCGTACCGGGTCCGACCGCCGGTACTTGGTATGTACGGACTGGTTCGAAGGTCGGTGTCGTTCTTGGCGACGATTGGGAGCTTCGGGTTCGCCCGCATCTCAGCGTGCCCGGCTTGATGTTCCTACTCGGGTATTCGCGCGATCAGAGAGGCTGGAGACGGGACATCGCTGAGTTTGAGGAGGAGGACGATCTCCTTGCCGCGATTGCCAGCGGGTTCTCGTGGCATGCGATCTGGGCCTTAGAGCGTGGGGCGTTACGAGGGTACATACGGCATGACGAACGGCGCCACGACCTACGGGGCCGAGTGCTCTTCGGTGAGCAGCTCAGCCGCGGCGGGTTGCCGCTGCCGGTTCATCTCACCTACGACGAGTTTACGGAAGACGTGCTCGAGAACCGGATCTTGCGCACCGCGACGCAATTGCTACTTCGCCTTCAACGGGTACCGATTGATGCGCGCCGGCGACTACTCCGTATTCGAGCCCTCTTAGAGCACGTGCCACCCCTTTCCGAATGGCGGGGCGTCACGGCTCCGCCCCCAAACAGGCTCAATGAGCGATACGGGCCCGCTCTACGGCTCGCCGAGCTCGTGCTGTCGTCGGCGTCTTTGAGCCTGGAGCGAGGGGCCACCCGATCGACGACGTTCGTGTTCGACATGAACAAGGTGTTCGAGGACTTCGTCACCGTCGCGTTTCGGGAAGCCATGCGACCGTATGGAGGACAGGTGCGCGACCAGGTGACTCCCTATTCGCTTGACGAGGATCACGAGTTGAAGCTGAAGCCCGACCTCAGCTGGTGGAACGACGGTCGATGCCTCGCTGTGCTCGACGCCAAATACAAGGCGATCGACGATGGAGTAATGAAGCACCCGGATGCGTACCAGATGCTCGCTTATTGCACCGCCTACAACCTCAGGCGCGGATATCTGGTCTACGCGAAAGATTCAGGTCTTCAGCCTCGCACTCACGTAGTGAGGCACTCGGATCATGAGATCGTCGTCATCGCGGTCGATGTCGAGGCTGAGCGCGCTGAACTGACTAGTTCGATCAGGGAGCTCGCGGCGTGCGTAGCCGCGGACTACGACCGGGTCGCTGTTGCCTCATAGTTTTTTCTACGCGTCACACGTCTCTAGCCGTGACGGCTACACGGAAATCCACACCTATGGCAGCGAAGTGCGCCTTCCCGCAGCGCACCTTGTCCGCCTCGCTCGTTCGTAACTTCAGGAAGTCCCGAGTGCCCTTCGTCTCACGCACGAGGTACAGAGCCTCGCCGTTCTGTTTGAGGATCGCCCAGTCGGGGTTGTACTCGCCGAGGGGCGTGTCGATCTTGAACCAGCGCGGGAGCTTCATGAAGAGCTTGATGTCTTCGCGGCTGTCGAGGTCGTGGGCGAACTGCCGCTCGACCTCCGAGTCGTAGACGACGTACTCGTAGACCGAGTGGTTGACCTGCTCTGCGGTGAGGTAGTTGATGATCTCCTCGTTCTCAAAGAGCATCATCTCCCACTCCCCGCCGGGGCCTTCGAGGCGCTCGTACTTGATGCCGTCGACAAGCAAGCGGTGCAGCTCGTATTCGATGGTTCGCGCGGTCCGATCTAGGAAGCGCTGAGGGTTGTTGAAGATCTCGCCCAGCCGGCCTGAGCCTTTGAGAATCCGAACCAGCGTCGAGCGCGTCAGCTCAGTTTCGTTCTGCAGATAGGCGAGAATGTCAGGGATTGGCTGGCGGGTCGCTTCCACTTTCTCTTGTGCAACGCCGACGAGGGTGGATTCGACGCCTGCCTTGTCGACGTTAAGCCGAGCTCTACTCACGACGACCTCCGGTCTCAGGATCGGGTCCATCTTCCTAATCGCGTTAACCGCGGCCTCGACCAGTCTGTCGGTGTCGAACTCGACTCGGTAAGTCGTCTTCGGCTTGATGCGTTTCCACAACTCGCGGAACTGCGGCGTGAGCGTGACCTCCTTGTGAAACTTGTTCGGGCCGTCATCGCGCGCTCTCCGAATGTGCCGCTCGATCTGGTACTCAGAAAGCAAGTCGACAACCGCCGGAGCGAGCGGCTCGTATTCAACGGGAAGCTCGAGCTTGAAGTCCAGTCGCCTCGGATCGAAAGCGGGTTTGATTTGGCCGTCCGGATCAAGCAGCCCGCCCTCGACGAGCGAAGCGCGGATCGCCTCGCCTGCCTCGCGTCCGATTGGTCTCTCCTCGCCGTCGACAATCGTCGCGAGCTTGGCGAAGGCAGTGATAGGAACCTTTCCGAACGTTACGCCGCACTCTTCCTCGTACTCGGTCTGGAGCGCACGGGCGAAGTCCTCGTAGCTCTCGTTGGCCATGACGTAGAGGCGGTTTACAGAGTCGTCGAAGACGCGGGCGCCGCTCTGATCGACGGGAAGTCGAAGTCCGCGACCGATTTCTTGGCGCTTCTTCATCTGGCTCTTCGTCTCGTTGAGCGTGCAGATCTGGAAGACGTTCGGGCTGTCCCAGCCCTCGCGTAGCGCCGAGTGACTGAAGATGAAGCGAAGCGGCTCATCGAGAGAGAGCAGCCGTTCCTTCTCTCTCATGATCAGGCTGTAGGCGTCGTCGTCAGCCTGCGTGTCGCCGCGCGTGTCTTTGAGCACGCCCTTCTTGTCCTGAGCGAAGTAGCCGTTGTGAAGCCTCTCGGGCGGCTGCTTGAGCCACTCGAGCGTCGCGTAGCGCGGGTTCTTCGCGAGCTCGGCGAGTTCGGCCTCAAAGGTAAGAGCGAACTTACCCGGGACGGGACGGCCGGATTCATCGTAGTCGCGGTAGCTGGCGACTCGATCGATGAAGAAGAGACTGAGCACTTTGATGCCGCGACTAGTCAGTTCTATCTCCCGATCGAGGTGCTGCTTGACGGTGTGTTTGATCTGAGCACGCCAGATGTCTTCTCGGACGCCGCCGATCTCCTCGCCGAGACGGAGGCTGCGTCCGTTGCCGAAGCGGACGAGCTCATTGCCTGGCTCCGCGTTGATCTCGGTTACCTGGTACCCGTTCGCATAGTTCGCTCGATCGTTCGAAAGGACGAACAGATCGGCGCCCTGCTTGACCGTAACGGTCTTCTCCTTGGGCCCCTCGCTGCCCTGGACGTGGATGCGGAGTCTCGCCTTGATCCCGTTCTTGTAGTCGACCTGCTCGACGCGAACGAAAGCATCGTTGGCGGCACCTTCGGCGGCCGCGCTTGCGACAACGATCTGTTTGACGAGCTTGAGCTCGAAAGCGCGTACGGGATCGAGACGGTAGACCAGGTTGTAGGGATTTCGGTGCGTCGCGGAATAGCGGAGCGTGCAAAGCGGGTTCAGCGCTTTGATCGCCTCCTGCGCCTTCTCGGTCGAGTCGACGCTCTGCGGCTCGTCGATGATCACGATCGGTCGTGCTGCCTGGACGAACTCGATCGGCTGGCGACCGGAGAGTCGATCGCTCTCCTTGTAGATGACGTTGCTGCGCTGTTCGGCTTCGGTGCCGGTGAAGTTCTTGCGAAAGGCGTCGATGTTGATGACGAGGATCTGCAGTGTCGTGCTGGTGGCGAACTGTCGCAGGCGGTTGACGTGCTTAGCGTCATATACATAGGGCTCAACGGGCGGGTTGTTGAATAGGGCGTTGAAGTGCTCGGCCGTGATCTGGATGTTCTTCAGCACGCCCTCGCGAATGGCTACGCTGGGGACGACGATCACGAACTTCTGGAAGCCGTAGCGCTGCGACAGCTCGAAGATCGTACGTAAGTAGACGTAGGTCTTTCCAGTCCCCGTTTCCATCTCGACGGAGAAATGTGGGCAGAGGCGGGCTTGGTTTGCCGAGGTGTCGAAGAGCTCCCAACCCTCGAGCGAACTCGTGGGGTCGGCGATCTCGATGTCGTTGAGCTCTTGCACCCTTCGAGTGTTCGCGCGAAGGTCGTCCTCCGACACGAGCAAAGCGTTACCGCTACCTCGGGCGGAATGGGTCTGGCCTGCCAGCAATCCCTCGCCCGCACCTAGGTCAATCACACTGAATTCCGGCGGGCCCAGTGGTTGTCCGTCGAAGAGGTCGACGACCGCCGCAATAGCGTTGAGCTGGAACTGCTGATTGGCGTCGAATTGGAGCTTCACAGGGTGTCCCTAGACCGTCTTGAAGCTCGTGACGCCCTTCGATCTAAAGATGTGCACCGCGTTTGTCTTGAGCTGATCGTTCCCGGCGAAGCCCTCGTCGAGGCAAACGACTCGTTCTGGCTTGCGCTCTGCGATAGAGCGGATCAGTTCGAGGGTTAACTCGCGGTCGAGGCAGACAACGAGCGCTCCTTCCGCCGCCGTATACACGGATTTGCCTGCAAGCTCGATCGTCTCGACCGGCGTGGTCGGCGGAAAGCCGCTCTTTAGAAGGATTTCGTACAGCAGGTCGTTTGCCGAGCGTCCTTCGCGAACGTGATCAGTATGGAGCTCAAGTTGCCTAGCGAGTTCATCTCCGGTAGCGGACTCCGCGGTCTTCCAAGGCGTGAAGTTCGATTCAGCCAGCCTAAAGACGCGGAAGCCTCGATCCTGCATCTTCGCTCCGCTGAGATCGAGTGTGCCCGCGTCCTCTTGTTCCAGTTCCTGGATAACGCGACGGACGCGTTCCTTCGTGATCTCGGCGATGTTACGTGGAGCATGTCGACCATCGCACAACCGGATCGCTGCTTGTCCGACTCTGTCTCTCTCCTGGAGCGGCTCTGGAAGCTGGACTAACACGAAGCGACGCCTACCTTCGCCCCCTCGGTTTGCGAGTAACACGCCGTGGGCGGTAGTACCGCTTCCCGCAAAGAAGTCGAGCACGATGTCGTCGGGCTCCGTTAGATATTCGATGAGACGTTGCATGTCTCGATAGCTCTTAGGATTATCGAACACAATCGAGCCATCGAAGATCCGCGCAAAATCTTGACTTGCCTTCTGAGCGTAGCTAAAAATGACACTGCGCATTACCTGCTCGTCTTTATCGAAAAGATCCCTACGAACAGATGGGACGGTAGTCTCGTCTGATCCGAAAACGATTCTTTCTTTGTCGATCTCTTCTTTCATACGATCGTAAGTTGGCCAAACCCATCCGCGGCTAGGTACTTTGCACGGCTTCCCGGTAACGGGGTGCGGTACGTTGTACGTAGGTCCACCGCCGCCAGGCCAGCTCGCATCGCCATCTGTTCTGAATGGACCTCGTGCATCGACCTTTGTGTACCGAGTCAAAGGACGCCGCGGATCATCCTCCTCGAACGTGGCGTAAAACTCGCGCAGGCCTTTCGTTACGAGACGCCAGTCGTCGTTATAGAGAACACGCAAGCGTTCGAATTCCTCGCGGACGTCCTCAACGCCTTCCTTTGGTGCGCGAAGCGTGAGCTTGAGTTCCGCTAGGAGTGCTTTGTTGCGCGCGTATACGACCATGTATTCGTGACCGACGGAAAACAGCTTCGCATCGTTCTTTCGATTCCTGTCAAAGACTAATACTGCCGCGAGGTTAGCTTCGCCGAAAACATCATTAAGAACAAGTCGGAGATTGGGTAGCTCCGCATCGTCGATGCTCACGACGAGAAACCCATCCTCGCGTAGCAGATTACGAGCAAGGTAGAGCCGTGGATACATCATGCTCAACCACTTTGAGTGGAAACGTCCATCGGCGTCGGTGGTAGTTCCAAAGCGACGCCCTTCTGCATCGGCTTGACCCGTGTATTCCAGGTACGTCTGAAGGCTCTCGCTGTAATCGTCGGGGTAGATGAAGTCATTACCCGTGTTGTAAGGTGGGTCGATGTAAATCATCTTCACCTTGCCGAGATACGCCTTCTGGAGGAGCTTAAGTACTTCGAGATTGTCGCCCTCGATGATGAGGTTCTCGGTCGTATCCCAGTTCACACTCTCCTCAGGAGAGGGGAGAAGCGTTCCGAGACTCGGTGCCTGGATCGTCTTGAAGCACTCAGCCTTACCGGGCCAGTTCATGCCGTAGCGCTCTCTACCGACGTCAACCGACTCGCCGAGAGCGATCTTGAGCTTGCCGAAGTCGAGAAGCCCGTCCTCGGTGCGGATCTCCGGGAAAAGCTGCAAGAGCTCCGCAATGCGATCGCCGGCGATGTCGTGCGACCGCAGATCGAGGCGCTCGGGCTCGAGCATCGTCTCGTCTGGGTCGCTCATCGTCCTCCTCCTCGTCTCATGTCAGAGTCCAGCGTAACGAGAAGAGCGGCTCGTGCTCGACCGTCTGCTCCAGACGGTGCGCGATCTCATCGAGTAGCGCGTCTTTCTCCCGATCGATCTCGCGCATCGCCTCGTCGTACTCTCGCCAGGCCTCGTCTCGCTTCCCCTCCAGCTCGCGAACCGCTCGCTGCCGTTCGAGCTTGTCGGGGAGCGTCGGCGCGAAGCGGGCCTCCCTGCGAACCTCCTTCAAGGCGTCGTCGAGTTCCGCGAGCGCCGTCTTGAGCGATGTTCGGCGGTCCTCGGCCCAGAGGTCGAGCTTGTCCATCTCGGTCTCAAACCAGCCGCCGTTCCGAGTCAGCAACTCGCTCAGCAACTCCTCGCGCTGTCGGTTCTGATCCCGATCCAGCGCATCGCGAGCAGAGGAAGGCAACTCGAGCTCTACGCCGTGCCGCGCCGGGAGATCAAAGAGCCGCCGGCACTGCGAGCTATCGAGCGCCGTGCCGTCGTCGCAGACTCCGGAGAACATCAGATAGTCCTCGGTCTCGAGGGAGCTAACGGTGAGACGAGCGCAGATGAGCCAGCCGCTCGCTCCAACCAGCGGATCGAGAGCGGCAATGCTCTTACCGCTCGCGCTGTAGGGGAACTCGACCTCCGCCGTCTTGGGCTCGATCTCACGCCCGAGCGCGAGGATGTGCTGCGCGAGGGGATGTCCCACGCGGAAGGTGTTTGCGTCCTCGACGTCCTTGCCCATCCGGTACGGCCCAGGATGAATCGAGGCCGTCGAGAACGGATTCGAGCGAAGGGTGAAGCTGCAGCCGTCGTCGTCGAAATCCGCGTAGTCGGCAAGTACGTGCCGTGTGAGGCTCCAGAGCTGCTCGTTGTAGCGATCGAGGGCTATCGAGCTTGCGATGCGGACGTTTTCGACCACCTCCTGATCGAAGTTGTCGAGGAGTTTTTCGCGAGCGTCTCGCTGGCCCTGGGCGATCTCGGTCTCGAGATCGCGTTGCAGCTCGTCGAACTCGAACGCGATCTGCTCGGGCGTTCGGCACTTCTGGTAGATGGTCGCAATGCGCTTCTCGAAGTCAACTCCTGACTCAACGGCGCCAAGAACTTCGTCGCTTGCCCCGAACACGCCGTCGAATAGCTTGAACTTCTCGTCGAGGAGCTCGTACACGCGCTGGTCGGCGGCGTTCTTGTTGTTGAGAAAGTTGACGACGACGACGTCGAACTTCTGGCCGTAGCGATGGCAGCGGCCGATCCGCTGCTCGATCCGTTGCGGATTCCACGGCAAGTCGTAGTTCGCGACGAGGTTGCAGAACTGGAGGTTGATCCCCTCGGCGGCGGCTTCGGTCGCTATCAGGATGGCCGCCCGGTCGCGAAAGTTTTCAATGAGCGCGGCGCGCATATCGGCCGTCGGCGATCCCGAGACGCGATCGGTCCCTTCGTT
>PMZQ01000061.1 GCA_003170155.1 Actinomycetota bacterium
AGGTTTGAACCCGTTTAGTTCCATCACGTCCGCTGAAGCCATCTAGCCGCCGGGCTTGCGATCGCCTAGGCTCAGGCCAGCGATCACCCTTCCGGGGGATGCGCGTTGGGCGTCTCAGGCGATGCGCGTTGGGCGCTACCGGGGGATACTCTGGCTAGACCTAGCAGGGTCTATGACCACGGCCGCTGCGATGCCCCCCTATCTCCACGTGCCAGATCCTGATGCCGGATTCAGGCGTCTCGCCGACATGCTGCCGCTGGTCCTGAGCGAACGTGTGATCGAGGATGTGCTCGCTCGTATCGACCAGGCGCTCGACGAGCTTGTCCCTTCGCAAGACGTCGTCGCTTGGGAGAAGCGCGGCGAAGAGCTAGTACCAATATTCACCCGCGGGGCTAACGCTAGGAAGATGCACACGTTGCACGTTCGCGTCGGCGATGGGCTAACCGGGCTCGTCGCCCTGATGGGTCGGCCGATCTGCTCGAACGATGCCCATCTCGACCCACGATCACGATTAGTGCCCGGAACCGAGGACGTGCCCGAGGCGATCGTCTGCGTACCGTTGGTCGCCCAAGAAGTACTGATCGGTGTGTTAAGCCTCTATCGCCGCGGCCAGAAGAGAACGTTCAGCCGGGGAGAGTTCGAGCTCGCCTGCACCTTCGCCGATCTCGCGGCGATCGCGATCGACAACGCTCACACCCACAGCGAGCTCGGGCAGCGGGCTACCACCGACGAACTGACCGGGGTCGCGAACCGGCGCGGATTCCGGGAGGCACTCGCGCGCGAAGTCGCCGCCGCCGAACGTCACGGCCACCCGCTCTCGCTGCTGCTGTTCGACCTAGACGGCTTCAAAGCCGTGAACGATACGCATGGTCACGAGCGCGGCGACGAGGTGCTTCGAGCGTTTGCCAGGCTGCTCAAGCGGCGCGCCCGTAATTGCGATCTCGTCGCTAGGACCGGGGGCGACGAGTTCGCCTTCCTGCTCCCGCACACCGCATATTCAGAAGCCGACGGAGTCTCACGCCGACTCCAGCTCGTGATGGACGAGCGATCAGCCGAACTTGGCGTCAGCGCCAGTGTCGGAGTCGCCTCGCTTGCGCCGGACACGAGCCTGGACGATCTCCTAAACGAAGCCGACCAGCGCCTCTACAAGGCCAAGCGCCTACGGGCTGAGGACGACCGCGTGCCGCGGTCGCGGGGTCGCCTCTCAGGGCGACTTTGGAATGGTCGTTCTTTCGAGCGCGCGGACATTGGCCGCGAGGCTCGGCGATCTGGCTGACCCCACAGCCCCGGAGAGCGCAGTCCGGCGGGCGATTCCGTGCATCCTCAGCCTCGACCCGCGCCCAACGTAGGGGCAACAATGGGGGCAACCAGCCCCACCGAGATCAAACGGCCGAAATAAGCTTAAGGGCGCTCGTTTTCCAGCTAGGGCGAGATCCGCTGAGGCCCCGGCGGTCTCCTTTAATCCCAAGGTCGCAGGTTCGAGTCCAGCATCGCCCAAATATCGGAGAAAGGAAAATCCATATTCAAACCGCTGCGTGGCGAAACACGCGTCTGCGCGGCGAGCTGGCCGCCGGTCTTCTCCGACGTAGTGAGGACGATGTGTCTCGTCAGTGGTGGCCGGTTAGCTCTAGCGGTTGAAGTACTCCGCACCCCGCGTTGTAAGCCTCCTCGATCAACCGGACGCTCAGAAACCCAGCGGTTCGTCGATGAGGATCACCGTGATCCGGCCAGAATAATCGCCGTTGATGACGAGCAACTGATGGATCGCGCTGTGCATGCCGTACGCTTTTTGCGCCCGTTCGTCCTCGAGCGGAAACGTGTACTCGTCGATCCTGCGTAGCGCGGTCATCAAGTCCGGAACGACTTTCTGGCTGCCGACGGCGAGGATCGTCTGGCCGGCGCCGCTCGCGTACGCGCCGATCTGGCTTCCACTGGCCGAGGCCACGACGAGCGATCCGTCGTCCGTGACGGCGTGGACGCTGCCGAGCATGAAGTCTGGCGACGCCCCGAGACGTCTGATCTCGTCCATCTGCGTCGCGCGGTCGAGGGTGTAGAGCTTCGGCCGCACGGCGTTATAGCGCCCGGACTGCTCGATTGCCTCGGTGACGCCGATGGTGTCGAGCGTGACCGACGCGCCCTGATGAACCTGTGCGCCGTCAGGCAGTTGCTCGAGAACGAGCTGTTTGGCTTCGTCACGGTTGGCCGCGACCATCGCCCGCATGCCATGCCTGCGCAGCGCTTCGGCCACCGACTCGAGCCGTTCTCTCGTCGCCGGTACTGCGAACTCGGGGTTGGGACTTAGCGGAGTCTCGTTCTCGCTCATGAGTCGCGCCACCTTTCCATGTGGGATAGTCCTGTATACAACGTTTGTCTGGTGAACTATTCTCACCGGGACTTGTTTCGCTCAAACCTGGGTAGAAAGCGGTCACGATGGAAGAGACGGTCAGAACGAATGCACCCGGGCAGGCTGGGCCCGCGAGCAAGCCGGGGGACGAGCCTTGCAGCTCCGGCGTGGATCTCGGTGAGCTCGAGCGCGAAGCTCTCAATCTCTGGGCCGCCCTGTTGCGGGTCACGAATACGATCCACGCTCGCGTGACCGAAGACCTGATCGGCCTGGGTATCACTCCTGAGGAGGTCGAACTGCTCATGCGGTTGTCGCGTGCGCCGGAGGAGAGGCTGCGCATGATCGAGGTCAGCCGCTCGCTACTGCTCAGCAAGAGCGGCGTCACTCGTCTGGTCGACAGGCTCGAGCATCGCGGATTGGTCGAGCGCGCTTCCTGCCCCGAGGATCGTCGTGTCGTCTACACGACGCTGACCGAGCGCGGTCGGCAGGCCTTCGACCAAGCCGACCCGCTCCTGGCGGCCGTCGTCGCGGAGCATCTCGGCCGCCATCTCAGCGCGCGGGAGATCGCTGCGATGCGGGAGGGTCTATACACGGTTCTGACGGCCGAGGGCGACGCGGCGGCGAAGTAAGTCTGGAATCGACAACAAAGAAGTTGCTCGTCTTCTGCGTTGTCCGTCTGCCCCGTAGCCGCTCGATCCGTAGACGAGTAGATCCTCGCAAAGCTGCCGACAGTCGGCTCTGATATGGCTTTGCGGTTGCGCTCGCAAGCTCGGTGGCTGACGTTTCGGCCCTGCTTGGCGACAGCGAGAGTATTGCCGCAAACAGCACTAATGTCGCACCTTGGAAGCAGGTAGTACTGCTACCGCGAGGAGTTCCTCCAGCAGCTCCGGAAGGTTTGAAAACAGTCCACGGAGGATCACTCACGAAATACCCGTAAATTCAGGTACCTCGAGCACCAGCGGCTTGAACCTGAGCACTCGCAATGGCCTCCGGGGGAAACAAGACGCCTCCAAGCTCTCCGCCGGATTGGCATGAGGTCACTCCATAAGAGCCAGCGGCGTGGAGTATTGGCCGGAATGGCGAGCCGAACGTCTCGGACTCTTCCCACGATCCGGCTCGTAAGAGACACTAGGAGGGGGCTCCATCCGGATAAATGGCCGGAAAGGAAAAAACGAGACGTGATCAACTCAGACGAGCGGTTGGCCGGCACGTTATCGCCGGAGCCGACATGCGGCAAGTGGCGGATCAAGTACCGAGCAGTCGCGGATCGGCGTGATCGGCGGAGACCATTCGGAAGATGATCGTCGTACCCGACCACACCGATAGAGACGCGGCGCAAACGTCGTCCGCCCGGCGGGACTGAGAGCCGCGTGTCGGGCGCTCCGGCCGAGATTCTGGCGATCGTCCTTCTCGCGGCCACGCTGATCGTGGCCGTGGTTCGGCCATGGAGGCTGCCCGAAGCGTTGGTGTCAGTGCCAGCGGCAGCCCTGGTGCTGGCGTTCGGCATCTTGCCGCTGCACGTGGCAGCCGAGGAGGCGCGCAACCTCGGGCCGACGATCGGGTTCCTCGCGGCGGTTTTGGTGATCGCGGCGATGGCGGAACGCGGAGGGCTCTTCGCCGCCGCCGGTACGTGGATGGCGGCCGCCTCGCGCGGCAGACCGGTGGCACTGCTTGCGCTCGTGTTCGTCGTGGGCTCGACCGTGACGGCGATCCTCAGTCTCGATGCGACAGTGGTCTTGCTTACGCCGGTCGTTTTTGCCACCGCGGCCAGGCTTCGGCTCCGAGCCCGACCTCACGTCTACGCGTGCACGCATCTGGCGAACTCGGCCTCGCTGCTGCTCCCGGTGTCGAATCTGACCAACCTCCTGGCGTACCGGGCGAGCGGGCTGTCGTTCGCGCGATTTGGGGCGGTCATGGCGTTGCCATGGTTGGCCGCGATCGCCGTCGAGTGGGCAGTGTTGAGGCGGTTCTTCGCGGCCGATCTTGTCGGTCGGGGCGTGACGGATGGCGCGCGCCCGGTCGCGTTGCCGGTCTATCCGGTGGCGGTGATCGCACTCACTTTGGTCGGCTTTTTGGTCACCTCGATCGTTCACATCGACCCCGCCTTTGCCGCGGCCGCCGGGGCGATCGCGCTTGTGCTCCCGGCGGTGCGCAGTAGGAAGGTGTCGCTCGGGAACGTGGGGCGGGCGGTGGATGTCCCGTTTCTCGCGTTTGTGCTGGCACTCGGGCTGATCGTGAGCGCCGTCTCGTACCGCGGTTTGGGGAGTGCGGTGGATCATCTGGTTCCCCATGGCTCATCGCTGTGGTCGCTGCTCGCGGTGGCAGCGATCGCTGCCGTGCTTGCGAACGCGATCAACAACCTTCCTGCGGTCTTGCTACTACTCCCCGCCGTCGCGGCCGGCGGCGCCGGACCGGTGATGGCAGTGCTGATCGGCGTCAATACTGGCCCGAATCTCACCTACGTCGGGTCGCTGGCGACGCTGCTCTGGCGCCGGACACTGCGCCGGCACGAGGTCGAGCCGCCGATGTCCGAATTCCTACGCTTGGGGGCGCTCACGGTGCCGCTAGTGCTCCTGGTTGCGACACTCGCTCTTTGGCTATCGCTCCGGGTGGTGGGATGATTCAGCCGTGCACGTGATGCTGTGGCTGGCCGAAGGAACGTGGGAGGGTTGCATCGATACTGCCGCGCCTCTGATCCCCGAAGATGCCCGAGTCTCGCTTCTCTACGTGGTGCCCGAGGACGTTCTCCACGCAGCCGGTGCTGCGGCTGAGGGGTTGATCGGGCGGTGGCGGCCGCGGCTTGGCCCGACCGAGCAGATGGCGGGCGAAGCGACGGCATCGGGGGAGGCTCTGGTCGCGGCTGCCGCCGGACTGCTGGGGCGAGCCGGCGTCGGCCAGGTGATTCGCCGCGGACGAGTCGAGCGGGAGGTCGTGCGGGCCGCCGAAGCGGCCGACCTGCTGGTGGTAGCCCGTGACGGCGATCGCTCTCGCTTGGGACCGCACAGCCTTGGCCCGGCGACGCGCTTTGTCGTCGATCACGCGCCCTGCTCAGTCCTGCTCGTCTGGCCGGACGAAGTGCCGGACGCCGACTCGATTCCGCCGCCTCCCGAGGGTCGCCGCCGCGATCGCTCGGCTTCGCCACACGAACCGTATCCGCCGCACGCGTCCCTTGGCGAGCCGCCGCCGCTCGAAAAATCTGGAAACGATCCCCGCTGATCGAGCTCGTTCCAGCGGTGGCTCTTCCTGACCTTTAGGTCTGTCGCTGTCTGCCCGCTCGAACCGGCCCGAGAGCGTATCCATCGCGCCGGCACACCGCAGCGATGTCGCTATTGAGCCTTCCCTCGCTCCGGCAGAATCTCCTGGCGGCGGCGCCGCAGTTCCGTAACGTCGTGCCACCCAGCGACGAAGCGACGGTCACGACGACGCAGCCCCTGGTCGAAGGAGCAGCTGGACTGCTCGCGTAAGCAAAGACGCTAGCCACGACGCCCAGCACGAGCACGCAGGTGATGATCGCGATGAAGCGCCTGTCTCGCCGGCTCAGTGACGTCCCGAGCCGATCTGCGTGACCTTCAAGCGGCATTGCGACGGTCGCTTCGATTGGTGGGCAAACTCATTTCGACTCCTCCTCGCGGGTGAGCAATCTGACGTCGAGCGAACCATCGGAACCGCGCTCGATTCGAAGCGGCCAGCGGTTGTCTCCGACAACGACGTCGAGTGCCCCGAAGGTTTGCTCGGGCGCTCGGCCGAGATCCCGCCTGCTGCCGAGCCATTCACGGTGGCGGGCGAAAGCAGTCTCGAGAGCTGGGAGTAAGTCCTGCTCGCGAAACGGTTTCACCAAATAGGCGAAGACGCCCGCCCGAACCGCCTCCATCACGGTGCCGGGGTCGGCATACGCCGTCAGCATGACGATCGGAATCGGCCGTTCGGCGAGTATCCGGCGCACCGCTTCGATCCCGGT
>PMZQ01000081.1:0-3094 GCA_003170155.1 Actinomycetota bacterium
TGTTTACAACATGTTCAGTCAGAGGATCGAGAGCGACAGCGTGGTGAACGGCTGGGTGCAGGTCACGAACTGATCGCTCAGCGCGAAGCGGGCGCCTTTTCTACATCTGGAGGGCGCCTGTTTCGCGCTTGGCGTCCAGCGCGGCCACGAGATGGAGCGTACCGGGATCGAACCGGTGACCTCCGGCTTGCAAAGCCGGCGCTCTCCCAGCTGAGCTAACGCCCCTTCACGCGCAGTGTAGCCAGGCTTGTCGGAGCGATCCTAGGCCGCCGCGCCCGACAAGCGCGGGCGCGGCTCGCGCGACGCCGTCTCCCGACCCGACGCCGAACCCATCCCGCGATCACGGTTAGCTCGTCATGCTTCTGGGAGCAGGCAAGGCAGACGCGACGAAGTCGCGCTGACTTGCTCGAAAGGGAACGCCGACGAAAGTCGTCATGCCCTCCGCAGGAGGGCGGACCTTCGGCGGGTATCCGGCAGACTTTTAGGCTGCTGAGCGCTCGATCCGTTCTTCGGTGCGGGCGCGCTGGAGGATGTGCCCACGATCGCCGAAGCGGATCGAGGCACGCACGGTGCGCTGTTGCTGCCACAACCGCTCGATCTCTTTTTCGAGTTGATGAAGCTCGGCTGCCGTTTCGGAGTCGTGACCTTCGGAGAGCGCATGGTAAAGCTCGGCGCGCCTGTCGCTCGCCTGCTCGATCTGCTCGCGTATCTCTTCGAGAATCCTCATATCCCTGCAAACGCTGTTGGCCGCAACGTATTCCCAAAAAGTCTCCAACTCACTCGTCGGAACGAGAAGCAGCTCGGAAGAAGCTCTACGGCCACCACAGCCGACATGCGCGGCTGCCTCGTGCACCGAGGTCATTCCGCTGCAAGTCTTCGCTAGCTCTGCCGGCGGACTTTCAGCGGAGAACCAGCGCCATCAGCGCCTTCTGGGCGTGCAGGCGGTTCTCGGTCTGATCCCAGACCGCCGAGCGCGGGCCGTGGACGATCTCTTCCGAGATTTCCTCGCCGTAGTGCGCCGGGAGGCAGTGCATGACGAGCGCCTCGGGCCCGGCGAGCGCGAGGATGTGCTCGTCGATTCGATAGGCCTCGAGTGCGGCCAGGCGCAGATCGCGCTCGGCCTCCTGGCCCATACTCACCCAGACGTCGGTGTAGAGCACGTCGGCTCCGGCTGCCGCCTGCTCGGGGCTGCGGGTGATCTCGACACTTCCTCCCGACTCCGCCGCGGCCTCGCGGGCGTCCGCCTGCGCCTGCTCGGTCGGTTCGAAGCCGTCGGGGAAGGCTCCGACGAAGCTCATTCCCAGCTTGGCTGCAGCGACCATCAATGAGGAGCAGACGTTGTTACCGTCGCCGAGATAGGCAAGCCGCACGCCTTTGAGCTGTCCGAAGCGCTCGCGGATCGTCATCACGTCGGCCAGCGCCTGGCAGGGATGCGAGCTGTCGGTGAGAGCGTTGATCACCGGGACGCTGGAGTGGTTGGCGAGCTCGTCGACCTCCGACTGGGCGACGGTGCGGATGACAATCGCGTCCACGTAGCGGGAGAGCACGCAGGCGGTGTCCTTGAGCGTCTCGCCGCGCGCCAGGTGGGTGTGCTCGGCCGTGATGCTGACACCGGTGCCGCCGAGCTGGCAGATCCCGACCTCGAAGGAGACGCGCGTCCGCGTCGAGGGCTTGTTGAAGATCAACGCCAGCGAGCGACCGGGCAATAGCCGGTGCGGTGCACCCCTGGTCAGGAGCGCCTTCAGTTCATCGGCTAGATCGAGAGTGACGGTCAGCTCGTCAGATTTCCAGTCCGCGACGCGGAGGAAATGCCTCCCCTTGAGAGCTGTTGTCGCCAAATTCGCCATTTGGAGCGAAGGAGTTTAGCGACTTAGAGACTTGACAACAACCGACTCAGATAATATTATCCGCATCCAATCAAGGAAAGGAGGAGACGAGATGGCCACGATGGTTCGATTCGATCCGTTCAGAGATCTCACCACCCTCCGGGTCGAGATGGGAAAGGCGATGGGCGACGTCTTCAGCGAGCGCCGCGGCGAGCGAGGCACTCGCTCTTGGATCCCGGCTCTCGATGTCTGGAAGACGAGCGACGAGATCATCTACGCCTTCGATCTGCCCGGCATTCCGGAGGAAAAGATCTCGGTCGAGCTCGATAACGGCGTGCTCAGCGTGAGTGCCGAGCGAGAGCGTGAGCAGACCGGCACGCATGACGGCTTCCGCCGCTACGAGCGCCGCTTCGGCACCTTCGAGCGGACGATCTCGCTGCCCACAGGCGTTTCCGAGTCGGACGTGAAGGCGAGTTACGGGAACGGCGTGCTCGAGCTGCACGTTCGCAAGCCCCAGCAGCCGAAGCCGCGCCGGATTCCGGTTGCAAAGGACGAGATGAGCCGGATTGAGGGCACGGCGAGTAAAAAGGGTGAGTGACCCCTACGGCGTGAGGTTCAGCGGGAGGTGGCTTCGACCGCCTTCCGCTCTCCGTTTGAGAAAGGGAGGACTCTCTAGCCCGAGCTCTGGTCGGTGACCAGGGCGTGGCGCCTGCGGTGGGAGGCGCTCTCAGCCAAGCGTCTTGCGCAGCTCTGCCGCAAGCACCGAGAGATCCAGGTGCGAGCCGTCCAGCTCCTGCAGAAGTTCGTCCGCGCTCGGGCGCTGTCCCTCTGCCCAGAGCCCGCGCAGGAGCTTGCCCGCCTCAAGGCTCTCGAACCAGCGCGGGCCGAAGCGCTCGCGTAAGTGGGCGCGAACGCGTGCCTCGAAGGCCCAGGCGCGCAGGTAGGAGGTGCAGTAGAAACCCTCGTCAACGTCGCGGAGGTAGTCGGCCGCGCTCGGCTCGATCAGCGTCGCCGAGCGAAGCAGCTCCTGGTAGCGCGGTGCCATCCCCGACGGATCGGGCGTCGCGTGCAGCTCCAGCTCGTAAAGGAGCTTGGCGCAGTAGCGGCGCCCGAAGTAGAGCTTCTGCGCAGCTCCTTCCCAGCAGAACTCCTCCGCGCTCTCCCGGTCGAGAAGTGGCTCCAGCCACTCGGGGACGGAGATCAAGCCCTCGAGCAGGAAGGCCCAACCCTCTGTGACGGCGTTGTCGCCCAGGCGGCGGTGCTCGAAG
>PMZQ01000081.1:3144-3700 GCA_003170155.1 Actinomycetota bacterium
GTTCTTCTGGCTGCCCAGATCGATACCGAGGCCTGCCAGTGTCGTCTTCAGTGCCGACAGCATCTGTTCGGCCGGAAAGGCCGCGTCCCAGTGACTGGCCCGGAGCAGCCGGGGCGTGTCCCAGCGCTCGGCCTGGTCGAGGCGGAGACCGAGCCGTAGCTCGAGCAACCGCGCCAGCGCGCGCTCGTAGAGCTGCTCGGTCTCGGCCAGGAACGCTCGGCATTGCCCGGCGAGCTCGTCGAGGGGGAAGTCGAAGCGCCGGTAGAGCTCGACTGCGGACTCGCTGCCAAGCTCGCGCACGGCCGCGCACAGGCGCCGGCGCAGCTCGAGCATGACCGGGTTCAGCTCGCGGGCGACCAGCTCGGCGCGGGCCCGGTCGAGGCGCTCGCGGCGGCCGCGATCGTCGCAGTTCGCGATCTCGGGGCCGAGCATGCGATAGGGAATGCATTCGCCGTCGAGGTTCACCTCGAGCCCGGCCTCGAGCCTGGCGATCTGCTCGTCCTCGCTGCGCGTGAGCGCGCCCAGGTAGCCCTCGCAGGCGAAGCGCCAGAGCTCG
>PMZQ01000081.1:3707-82483 GCA_003170155.1 Actinomycetota bacterium
CCCTCGCGTTCGAGCTCAGCGATGAACCGATCGGCTCGCTCGCGATACGCGTCCAGCGACAACTCTTGTCCCGGGCTCTCCGCCATGTGCTTAGGATAGTGACCGTGCGCGAGATATCCGTAAAAACGGAGAGGCGAACCCAGGTTCTGGACATCACCTCGGCGATCCGCGAGGCGCTCGGTAACGAGGTCGACGGCTCGGCTGTGCTCGTCTTCGTGCCGCACACGACGGCGGGCGTGACGATCAACGAGCACGCCGATCCCAACGTCGCTCGCGATCTCGAGAGCTCGCTGGAGCGGATCGTCGACGACAGCTGGCCCTTCAAGCACTGGGAGCCCGGCGACGAGAACGCGTCCTCGCACATCCGCACCGCCCTGATCGGTCCGCAGGTCATGGTGCCCCTAGACGCCGGCAAGCTGGTGCTCGGCACCTGGCAGGGGATTTTCTTCTGCGAGTTCGACGGCCCGCGGTCGCGCAAGGTGCTCGTGTCGGTTTTGCGTTAGCGGCTAGCTTCGGGCGGCTGCGTAACGGCACTACGCTCCGACACCAGTCCCGCGCGGACATCTCTGTCGATCGCCGAATCCCTGTAAATGCAGCCCCATACAGCGGCCAGACCAGCCACCTGCCCGACGGACATGTCCTGGCGCCAGGCTCAGGGACCTGGCGCGACAGAACGGGGTGTCGGATCTAGCTCGCCGAGTACGAGACCGTCACCGTTGCGGTCACCTCGACGCGTCCGGGCCGGACCGGCACCGGAGCGGCTGACAGCTTGGCGCTCGCCATCTCGTTCGCGTAGATCGGCACGATGTTCTCGCTGCCTTCCTTGATCGAGGTGGGCTTGCCGAGGCGGAGCCCGGCGCGTCTGGCCATCGCGACGGCTTTTCCACGAGCCTGATCGAGCGCCTTGCCGAGCGCCTGCTGATAGGTGAGATCCGTGTTTTCCTGCGAGAAGGTCGGCCCGCTCTCCAGGTTCGCTCCGGCGCCCGTGACCGTGGTGATCAGCGTGCCGGCCTTCGCGACGTCGTGCAGATCGACGCTGACCGAGTTGGAGGCGCTGTAGCCGGTCGTGACTCCACTCAGGTTGGTGATCGGATTGACGCTCACCTGTTGCGTCTGGATGTCGCGCGGCGCCACTCCCTCGTTCTTGATCGCGGCGATCACTCGGGCCATGGCCTTCGAGTTGGAGGCGAGTGCCTGGGCTGCGCTGGGGCCGTTCTTGGTCACGCCGAAGGAGAAGTTAGCCAGGTTCGGCTTCGCCTTGATGGTCGCGCTGCCGCCGACGCTGATCGTTCTCTTTATCGAGCTGGAGCCGCAAGCGGTCGCCAGGCCGAGCACTAGCAGCGTGACGAGTGCGAGGGCGAAAGTGGAGCGCTTCATCGATCCTCCTCGGGGAGCGGTTGACGAGATTCTGACGCGCCGGGCGGCGAGCAACCGCGCCCGACAATTCGGATACGTCGCCGGTGCTAGCTCTCGTCACAGCTACGCTCCTTGTCCATGCCTGCCCCGGTCAGTAAAGAACAGGAGCTCGAGCTCCGAATCGAATCGCTCGCTTTCGGCGGCAACGGCGTCGCGCGGCTCGACGGCTTCGTCCTCTTCGTTCGCCGCGGTCTGCCCGGCGATCTCGTGCGCGCCCGCGTAACCAAGGTGAAGCGCAGCCACGCCGAGGCCGAGATGGTCGAGGTGCTCGAGCCCGGCCCGAGCCGGGTCGAGGCGCCCTGCCCCTACTTCGGCGCCTGTGGCGGCTGCCGCTTCCAGGATCTTGCCTACGAGGTTCAGTGCGAGTCCAAGGCCGCACAGGTGCGGGACGCGCTCGTTCGCATCGCCGGTATCGCCGAGCCGCAGCTCGAGCCGATCATCCCGGCCGAGGAGATCTACGGCTATCGCAACAAGCTCGAGTACTCGTTCGCGAACACCCCCGACGGTCCGGCGCTTGGCTTTCACCGCGCCGGCCGCTGGGACGAGGTGCTGCCGATCGAGCGCTGCCTGCTCACGACCGAGCTCGGAAACGGGATCCGCCAGGCGGCCACGGAGTGGGCGCGCGAGGAGGTGCTCGAGGCCTACGACCAGAAGACGCACCGCGGCTACCTGCGTCACCTCGTCGTGCGCGAGGGCCGCAACACGGGCCAGGCACTCGTCATGCTCGTCACCTCCACAACCGAGCCCTTCGACTCCGAGTTCTTCGTTCGCTCGCTGACGAAGTTCCCCGAGGTGCGCTCGATCTACTGGGCGGTGAACGACGGCGAGGGCGAGACCACGAACGTCCCGTCCAAGCTCATCTGGGGTGAGGATGCGATCGAGGAGGAGCTCTGCGGTCTTCGCTTCCGGATCCGCCCCAACGCCTTCCTGCAGACGAACACCGGCATGGCCGAGCGCCTCTACGCGCTCGCCGGCGAGCTCGCGGGACTCACCGGCGACGAGACCGTCTGGGATCTCTACTGCGGCACCGGCACGATCGGGCTCAGCCTGGCCAAGCACGCTCGCTCGGTCTGGGGAATCGAGATCTCGGAGGAGTCGGTCGCCTGCGCGCTCGAGAACGCGGAGCGAAACGGCGTCGGCAACGAAGCCTTCTTCGCCGGCAACGTCGGCCAGGTCGTGCGCGATCTGCTCGAGCGCTCTGGCCCCCCGGACGTCGTCGTGGTCGATCCGCCCCGCGCCGGACTCGCCGGCAAGGCCCTGCGCCGCCTGGCCGAGATCGGTGCGCCGCGCATCGTCTACGTCTCCTGCAACCCAACCACACTCGCCGGCGACTTCAAGCTGCTGCACGAACAGGCCGGCTACGAGCTGATCCGCGCCCACCCGCTCGACATGTTCCCGCACACGCCGCACGTCGAGACGGTGGCACTGCTGGAGAGGGAAGCAAACGACCTCGTACCGGAGTCGGGCTGATCGAGGTCTTCTTCGGAGCTGGTTTCGGTACGAATCCAGCTCGCTAACAACCCGGAGCGCCTGTCCGGCGCCGCCGCTCGGCCGTCTCCAGTTCCGGCACAGTTGCATCACAGACGTGTGTGAGTTTCGGCGTTAGGCTCGAAGTGGGGATGGGAGGCGGGGAACCCGCCTCACCGGGCGCCGGCCCTCGCCCGCTTGACATGTTCCCGCACCTGCCGCACGTCGAGACGGTGGCCTTTGCTCGAGCGCGAGCCGACGGCCTGAGTTTGGTTTTCGCTCAGACGAGCAAGGTTGTGTGTCTTCTTTCGATTAACCAACCAAGCCGTGCGCGCGAGCGCCGCCAGGAGGTCATGACCATGAGGCCCGAGCTCGTCCGCTCGACCAAGATTCGCGAACGCAAGCGGGGCAGGGCGCGGGTGCTGACCCGAGCCACGATCGCCAGGCTGTTCACGGCCATAGCGGTCGCCGCTGCGGTGACGGCTCTTCTTGGCGGCGCATTGGCGCCACGCGGCGAGGCGGCGACGACGATCAGCGCCCAGCTGGTCAAGGACATCAATCCGACCGGAGGTAGCTACCCGCAATACCTCGCCGTCTTCAACGGCAACCTCTTCTTCCAGGCCAACGGAGGCACTAACGGCGCCGAGCTCTGGAAGAGCGACGGCACGGGCGCCGGCACGACCATGGTCAAGGACATCAATCCGACTGGAGACAGAGCAACCCAGGCAGCTTTGCCGCCTTCAGTGGCAGTCTCTATTTCCAGGCCAACGACGGCGTCTACGGCACCGAGCTTTGGAAGAGCGACGGAACCGGTGCCGGCACGGCCATGGTCGCGGACATCAATCCGAGTGCAGGCGGCGACCCGTTCTATCTCACCGTCTCCAAAAGCAATCTCTACTTCGAGGCCAACGACGGCGTCCACGGCTACGAGCTCTGGGGGTACGGCGACTACTCGCTGCCTCAGACCCAGATCGACTCGGGCCCCTCGAGCACTATCGCCACGTCCAGCACGAGCTTCAGCTTCTCTGCCGACGAAGCCGCCACCTTCCAGTGCAGTCTCGACGGCGCCGCGATGAGCGCCTGCACCTCGCCGAAGGCAGTCGGCCCTCTTGCAGACGGCGCTCACAGCTTCCAGGTTCGGGCCATCGACACGTCCGGAAACGTAGACGCGAGCCCGGCCTCGCGCTCCTTCACCGTCGACTCGACCTCTCCCGAGACGCAGATCGGCTCCGGCCCGTCGGGATTGGTGAAGACGAAGAATGCGACCTTTACCTTCTCCTCGCTCGAGGCAAGCGCTGTTTTCGAGTGCAAGCTCGACGGCGCCGCCTGGGCCGCCTGCTCTTCTCCGAAGAGCTACAAGGGGCTCTCCGACGGCGCCCACACCTTCAACGTGCGCGCCAAGGATCAGGTCGGAAACGCCGACGCCACGCCATCGTCGCGCTCCTTCACCGTCGACACTCGCTCGCCGCAGACGAAGATCGGCAAGCACCCGAAACAGATCGTGCGCACGAAGAAGGCAACGACCAAGGTCATTTTTACCTTCACCTCCTCTGAAAAGAGCCCGCGCTTCAGTTGCAAGCTCGACAAGAAGAAGTGGCAGTCCTACAGCTCGCGAGCCACGTACAAGGTCAAGCGCGGCAAGCACACCCTCCTTGTTCGAGCGACCGACCGCGCCGGTAACACCGACTCCACCCCGGCCAAATGGGCGTGGAAGGTGAAGCGGAGCTAGGAGAACGAACTCGCTGAGCTCGGCTCGATAGAGGAGTCGGTACCGGTTCCGCTTGTAGCGAGCGCCGTGGTGTTCTACGATCGCGCGGCAAGCGAATCCATGCGCACTAGCGCTGGAAAGGGGCCCCGTACATGAGACTGAAGCTGATCTGTGCTGTTCTCGTTGCCTTCGTGCTGGTGATCGCACCGGGTTGCGGCTCGAAGAAGAAGGCCGCGTCGACGACGCCTCCCGCGACGACGACGAGCCAGTCGACGACGCCGGCGTCGGGTGGCGCGAAACTCACGGGAAGCGATTGCGCGAACCTCGTAGCCGCCGAACAGACTGTTGCCAACGCGACGTCGGGGAAGATTCCGACCGACCTGAATTCGCAGGTCGCCAGGATGAAGGCGCTCGCCAAGGTCGTTCCAGCCGATATCCGGCCCGACTTCGAGGCGCTGGCCGCAGCCGCTGCCAAGCTCTCCAAACTGGGTCTCAAACCCAACGTGACGCCGACGGCCAAGCAGCTACAGGCCTTGATGTCCGAGCTGAACGTCGCGCAGTTGAGCGCGGCGGCGCAGCACATCGGTGCCTGGGCGCAGGCGAACTGCACGACGAAGTAACGCTCGACTGTCTGAGATGCGCACCGAGCCCTGTCCCGAAATGGGGCAGGGCTCGCGCGTCTTCGGGGCCTGCAGGGATAGGCACCTTAGGTGCGTATGCGGACGTGCTCGGCTTCGAGCCGGCGGATTACTTCCAAGCAGACGCTGACGATCGCGCGCCTGCCTCGCTGCTCGCCTAACGCCGCGGCAGCGGCACGGGCCGCGACTCGAAGTCGTCGTCGATTTCCTCGCGATTGAGGAGTCGGCGCCAGATCAGATCGCCGTTTACGAGCAGAAAGGCCAGCGAGAGGCCGGGTATCGCCGGGAAACCCTGCAGGCCGAAGAAGTTCTCGTAGTCGGCGAGGATGCCGGTCACGCCGATCGAGGCGACCAGGGCCAGCCAGGTCGCAGCGGGTCGCAGGCGAAAACGCACGGCCCCGGCCAGGAAGAGGGCGAAGAAGATGATGTCTGACAGTCCCAATCCGGCCGATGCGGGTGCGGTCTCGGCGCTCAGATTTGTCGGCGCAAGCGGGCCGGGACTGGCGCTCGAGCGCGCCTTGCCATGTCCGACCGGAGGAACGCTGAAAGTTGCCCTGCCCGTCCCGCCCCGTGCGTCGACTATCAACAGGCGGTAGACGGCTCGCGCGCCGGCCGGCTGTCCGAAGTTCGTGAAGTCGAGCGAGCGCCCGCACTCGTCTTTGGGGGCGCAGAAAGGTTTCTCGGTCAGCTGACGCTCGCCGCCGCCGTCACGCCGGCGGTAGATCAGGTAGCCGGCGATCTGCGAGTCACGAGGGGCGTCCCAGCTCAGCGTGATCGCCCGCTCGCCCGGGACCGGCGAGGCGACCGAGAAGGCGTCGAACACCTGTGGCGCCGTGGTCAGGATCCGATTCGTCGGCCCGCGCCAGACCGAGATCGTGTCCGTCACCGGAGCCAGAAGCGCGATTGCGACCAGTAGCCAGAGCTTCTCGCAGAAGCGTAGGAAGATGAATCCGACCAGCGCCGCGGCGGCGAGTTTCGGGATCGAGGCCGCCAGGGTCTCGCCACTCAGGAAAAGGGCGGTGGCGAGAAGTGCCGCGAGGATCGCGCCGACTACCGCGCTGCGCCGGTTCCTGAGCTCGAGCGCGAGGTAGACCGGGGCGAAGATGAGCAGAGGCAGGGCGAAGTCAACCCAGAGCACGTCGCCGCGCTCGGACAGGTTTGGTAAAAGCTCGCTGATCGAGTAGTAGAGAGCGAGCAGGGCGAGGAAAACGGCGGCGAGCGCCAGCCGCAGCCTCAATACGGCGGTTGTTCGGCCCACCACGGCCCGACCAGCTTGAAGGCCTTCCAGAAAGCCGTCTTCGCCGCCTGCTCGTCGAGCGAAGCGTCGATGTCGGGACAGTAGAGCGCCTCGATCGTCGCCGTGAAGCGCTGCAGCCCGCCGAGCGTCGGCTCGAGCCGCTCCGAGAGCGGGAAGCCGAGCTCGTTCACGAAGCCGAGAACCCGCTCGCCCATGACCACCAGCAGCCGCGGCTGGACGATGTGCAGCTCGCGCAGGAGGTAGGGACGCGCCTCGGCCTCTTCCTCGCCTGCGATCTTGAGGCAGTTCGTCCCGTAGATCGCCATCGGATCGACGCGCAAACGCTGCAGTGACTTCAGGATTGCCTGGCCGGAGCGGCCGAAGAAGGCGACGCCCTCCTGCAGCTCGGACGGCTTCGGGTCGTACTTGAGCAGCATCATGTCGGCCAGTGGGTGACCCGACCCGAGAACGACCGCCCGCGGTGTATCGCCCGCGGCGGCGATCTCATGCCCGAGATCGTTGATCTCGGTGATCGCCTTTTGCAGGTACTTCTCGAAGAGTTCGTCTTTGGGTACGACGGGCACGGTAGGCGAGTTCTACTTTCTCCCCTAGCGCGCCCTTTCCTTGACCTGCGCCGCCCATTTCAGCGACTGCAGGTAGACGAGCGATTTCGGCCGGCGCACGATCTCGGCCCTGTGGAGGCTGATCAGGAACTCCTCCGGGCTCTCGAAACGGCGCATGCGCACGCAGCCGGTTCCGAGCCCTTGCAACACGTGCGAGTCGGAGCCGGCACCCATGGTCAGGTTGTACTTCCGCGCGAATCGAAGTGCCTCGTCGTTGAAGGTCTCGAAGACGAGCCGCGCGTTGTAGGCCTCGAAGACGTCGATCTCGGCCAGGTGCCGACGCAGCGTCGCCGCGTCGGGAATCGAGTGCAGGCGATCGAAGGGGTGGGGGACGTAGACGAGTCCGCCTTGCTCGTGGATAGCGACGACGGTGTCGGCAAAGGAGAGCCCACGCGGGATCTCACGCTCCAAGAACAGGCCGATGACCTCGCCCTGCTCTCCGGTCTTGATCTCCTCGCCGGGGATCACGATCAGCTCGCGTGAGCGCGCCCGCTCGACCGCTTCCCTGGCGCCGCCGAAGATGTTGTGATCGGTGACGGCAATCGCCCCCAGGCCGATCTCTTCGGCGTGAGCGAGCAGGTCGTCCACCTCGATCGAGCAGTCCGGAGACCAGCTCGTGTGCATGTGCAGGTCGCAGAGGATCTGCTCTCGGCCGGCCAGCGGATCGGCGCTCTGCTTGTGGGGTGCCCGCCGACGCTTGCACAGATCGCGGTAGATCCCGTCGAGCTCGCGCGCAACGACGGCGAAGGACTGCTTCTCGGCGCGTTTCCGGGCCTGTTCCTGTAGCTCCTTCCGCGCGCTCTCGTTCTCGGCCAGTCGCGCCGCAGCCGCGGCGGCCAGCTGGGGCTGTTCCGCTAGCGCTGGTGGGTCGGCGATCGCTGCACCGCAAGCCTCGGCCTCCAGACGCAGTCGCGCCAACCCACCGGGCGCCGGCACGAATACGGCCGCCTCGGCGAGCAAACGCGCTCGAACCTCCGGATCGCGCGCCGTGCGCACATGGACGCGACCGTGCAGGTCACGCGGCACGCTCGGACGCCCCGCGAGCGGCTTCGTACGTACGAGCAGCAGCTCCCAGCCGTCCAGTTCGCGCAGAGCGCGAATCAGGCTCCGAGCCACGGCCCGCTCGGGTGAGCGCCACTCGGCTGCGATCAGCCGGCGCTTCTCGCCAGGCTGGAACAAGGCGGTGTCGACCCCCTCGGGAAGTAGCCGGTAGTCGCCGGGGAAGCGCTCCCTGGCTGCCGCGACTATCTCCTCGCTGGTCGCCAGTAACGCGTCGGTGCGGGCGAGCAGACGCTCGCGGCGAGAACGGGCAGGCGGGTAGGAGACGCGCTCAGCCGAGAGGAAGCTCGCCACCGTCAGCGATCTCGTCTCGCGCAGCGCTAGATACGAGAGGCTCGGCAGTCCCGGCTCGAACCCGTGTACGACGTCGAACCGTCCTTCGACGAGCGCCAGTGCCAGGTTGGCGCGCACGCCGACGCGAATGCCGAGCTTGCTTCGCCGAGTCACGGGTATCGCAGGCCCGAGAGCGATCAGGTCGGCGTCTTCCTCGCGCGCCAGCGCCCGCCGGCCGGCCCTCAGGTCGGTCGCCCGGTTGGAGGGGGCGAGCACCGTGACGTGATGCCCGCGCGTCCGAAGTGCGGCGGCGATGCCGGCCACGTTCTCGTTTACAGGATGAGGCTGCGACCAGGCGAAAGGCGTCACTAGGCAGATGCGCAGAGCCACGAGAGCGAGTGTAGTCGCGCCGCAACTTCAGACGCCGGTGCTCTGGTTCTAGAAAGACCTGCGCCCGCCGAAGCGGGCGCAGGATCGAACGGTTGCCGAGTTGCTCTACGCCTTCGCGGGCTTGACGGCGTCCTTGCGCGAATAGCGCTTGATGAACTCCTCGGTCGCCTCGTAGGCCTCGTCGTCGACGATCTGCTTCGGCGGCGACTTCATCAGGTAGGAGCTCGGGCCCTCGAGCGCTCCCGAGACGCCGTTGTCGAGCGCCAGCTTGGCCATGCGAACCGCGTCGATGACGACGCCGGCCGAGTTGGGCGAGTCCCAGACTTCGAGCTTCAGCTCGATGTTGAGCGGCACGTCGCCGAAGGTGCGACCCTCCATGCGGATGTAGGCCCACTTGCGATCGGTCAGCCAGGGTACGTAGTCCGACGGCCCGACGTGAACATTCTCCTTGCCCATGTCGTAGTCGAGCATCGAGGTGACGGCGTTGGTCTTGGAGATCTTCTTCGACTCCAGCCGCTCGCGCTCGAGCATATTCAGGAAGTCGGAGTTGCCGCCGACGTTCAGCTGCATCGTCCGCTCGAGCTTGACGCCGCGCTCGCGGTAGAGGCTGGTCAGCACGCGGTGAGTGATCGTGGCGCCGACCTGCGACTTGATGTCGTCGCCGATGATCGGTACGCCCGCCTCGGCGAAGCGGCCCTGCCAGTAGGGCTCGCGGGCGATGAAGACCGGCATGCAGTTCACCATCGCACAGCCCGCGTTCAGGATCAGCTCGGTGTACCACTTGACCGCTTCCTCCGAGCCGACCGGTAGGTAGTTGACGACCACGTCGGCGCCGGTCTCCTTGAGGATGCCGACGACGTCGTCGGTCGGGCCGGGCGCCTTCTCGACGATCTCGGACAGGTACTTGCCGAGGCCGTCGTGAGTCATACCGCGCGAGACCTTGATGCCCGTCTTGGGAATGTCGCAGAACTTGATCGTGTTGTTGGGGTGAGCCCACATCGCCTCGGAGAGGTCTTTACCGACCTTGCCCTTGACGACGTCGAAGGCGGCGACAAACTCGATGTCGTTGACGTGATAGCCGCCCAGATCGACATGCATCAGACCGGGGACGAAGTCGCCCGCGTCCGCGTTCTTGTAGTACTCGACGCCCTGTAGGAACGAGCTTGCACAGTTCCCGACGCCGATGATCGCCACGCGAACTTTGCCGTTCGCGGAGCGCGGAGCTCTGTTCGAGCTCCCGCTGGATGCAACCATTACTTTCCTCCCTGGAGCAGTTGCGAGCGAACGAAAAACGCTCGCAGGATGACTGTGTACCAAGCCAGTGCCGTCAGCACTCCGATCGCCCAAGGAAGTGCTCCCCAGGGCGCGAGTACGAGACCGGTCGTGATCACGACCACGCGCGTGGCGCGATCGCCGACACCGACGTCTCCGCGCAGTCCGATTATCTCGGCACGTGCACGTGTATAGCTGACGAGAAACGAGCCGGCGATCGCTGCGACCGTCAGCCCGACCGAGAACAGCGCATGACCGCGCGCGAAGATCAGAACGATCGCGCCGAGCATGAACGCCTCGCTGATGCGATCGGTCGTCGAATCGACGAAGGCGCCGAACGGCGTCACCTTCCCGCTTGCGCGGGCAAGAGCGCCGTCGAGGATGTCTAGCAACGAGCCGGCTACGAATAGCGCTGCAGCCGTCCAGAAGAAGGCGAGCTCGTACCGATAGGTGAAGAAGGCGAAGACCGAGGCGCCGATACAGAGCGAAACGCCTGTAGCGGTGAGGGCGTTGGGGGTGATGCGAGTGTGCGCCAGGCCACGAACGCCTCTGGTGGCGAGCCTGCGGACATCGTTCAGAAAACCCTGTCTGATCGTCTCTGCCTTGTTCACGAGCGGAACTTTCGGCACTCCGTCCGGTCGATCTGGTGCATCCCGGCGACCTTGAACCTGTGCCGGCCTGCGTACTCGATCGGCGGTGTGCTAGCAGTTGCTAACAATCGCATAACTGCTATGAGTATAGCGGCTTTGCGATCAACTCGCCGGGGTTGGTAACACCCGGCGTAGCGGCGGAGAGGTGGAGTATGACCTACTCGAGCGCCGCTGCCGGCTCGTTTACCCGTCGCCAGAAGCGGAAGCGTGGATCCGCAACCGGCGCGACCACTAGCGCCACGAGCACGCCCGCGAGACAGTCGAGCCAGAAGTGGTTACCGGTCGCCATCACCGTAAACCAGACCCACGGCGGCCAGAGCAGCCAGAGTACCTTGGCCCATAGTCGTCGGCAGACGAAGGCCATCGAGATGCCCACGATCAGGGCGTCGGCTGCGTGCAGGCTCGGCATGGCCGCGTAAGGGTTGGCGAGAGAACTGACACCCTTGCTCGAGGTAGTCAGGCCGGAGAAGAGGGCCTCGATGTCGAGGAAGCCGAAGTTGGGGAACATCCGTGGCGGTGCGGTTGGAACGAGCACATACCCGACCAGGCCGATCACGTTGGCGAGCATCACCCAGTTGCGGAAGCGTGTGAACGATTCCGTCTGCCGGAAGTAGACCCAAAACAGGGCGATTCCCAGAACGGCGAACTGCGACAGCCAGTAGGTCGCCGCCGCGACGTCTACGAGGTAACGCGAGGAGATGAGCGCCTTCTGCAAGCTCAACTCGAAGAGCGCGTTCACATGGCTTTCGAGCGCGATCACATGGCGCGCGTTCTCCTTCGCCACCGGCGTGACTGCGCCGTTGTGATCCGCGACCCCCCGCGCCAACCGGTACACGAGCAAGAAACCGACCCAGAGCGAGATCTGGAAGACGAGGTCGCGGAAGCCGCGGGGCAGGACGCGGCCACGAGACGAGTTGCTGCCGGCAGTGGCCGTGGTTGATTCAGGAGGTGACATGAGCTGAGATTCTAAACCGATCGGTGGGCCACGACGGTACCGCGTACGACGGGTACAACCAACCGCCCCTGGCCGTCATTCGCGACTTCGGAATCGTTCATCTAGAGCATCGTACGCTTAGTCCTATCTTAAAGATGAGAGTCTCCTTAAAAGATAGAGACTCGTACACGGAGTTTCCTCCGCGCTGCCTCTTATCGAGGAGAAACAGTGGATCGAGCGGGGTGCCGTAGCAGGCGCCCCAACTATGAGAATGGTACCGGTTCACTCCTTCGGGTGGACCTGGGCTCGGCTCGGTGCACCGAAGGACGAGTGGGTCTTCGTGAGACGTGATTCTTCGAGCGCTGACTATGGGCCTATCCCAATAGGCCTACACGCCCGACCCGCGGCGCCAGCAACCGGAGAACTGCTCAACGCACTACCAGTGCGTCTTCACAGTCCTCCGGCCACGGGCATCCACGGCTTGACCGCCTCGGACGCACATCCCTACCGGGATAGGCCCTATGCTCGCGCGGTGCCGCTGATCGCACTCGTTTTCGTCACTGTCATCTGGGGGCTCACTTTCGTCCAGGTCAAGGACGCCGTGGCCGTCTACCCGATATTTGCCTTCCTCACCGTCCGCTTCGCGATCGGCAGTATCGCCCTATTTCCCTTCGCGCTCGCGCGTGCCCGGCGGCGGCCGTGGAAGCGGGGCGTCGTGGCCGGGGCGCTGCTCGGCCTGCTCGTCGCTTGCGCCTACGCCTTCCAGACCGAGGGTCTCATGCGCACGACCGTCTCGGGTAGTGGCTTCGTCACCGGCCTATATGTCGTGCTGACCCCGCTTCTGGCCCTGGTTATGTTGCGCCGTCGAATCGGGCGCGCAACCTGGCTTGCGGTCGCGCTCTCGGGAATAGGCTTCGCCATGCTCTCGGGCGTTCCGCAGGGCTCGCGCTCGGGCAATGCTCTGGTGCTCGTGTCGGCGCTGCTCTGGGCGGCACAGATCGTGCTGATGGAGCGCTTCGCGCCGCTCTTCGACCCGTTGATCCTGGCGCTTACCGAGATGGTGTTTTGTTTCGTCTGCTTCACGGCGATCGCGCTCTGGAGGGAAGAAATGAGCATTCCGCACGGCTGGATGGTGTGGGGCGCGCTGCTCGTCACCGGCCTGCTCGCGAGCGCTTTTGCCTTCCTCGTTCAGAGCTGGGCGCAGCAGCGAATGAGTGCAGTGCGCACCGCGGTCGTGTTCGCTCTCGAGCCGGTGTTCGCGGCCGTCTTCGGCTTTCTGCTGGCTGGTGACCGGCTGGGCTGGCTCGGTTGGGGCGGCTGTGCCGTGATCATGCTCGGGATCGCTCTCGCCGAGCCGGCGGCGGGACGGGCTCTCAGAATGCTGATCGTGCGCTCGCCGTTTGAGGCCGAGACCGAGACGTAGCCCAGGCCGGCCCGTGACGGCGCCGAGTGAAACCGGCGGAGCAACGCGCCGTGCCTCGAGTTGCCGGCCTCGACCTTCGGTCTCCCGGTTCCGATCGGCGATCGCGAGGAGCACTGATGGTGAGTCCAAACCGGCCGGTTCGGAGGCGCGGAAAAGCGATGACCGGTTCCCCCGACCGGTCCTCGCTCCGCAAAGCCGCGGTGTTGTCGCGGTGGACTATGAACTGGTAGTCGTAGTTGTGGTCGTCGGGGGCGCCGGCTTCGGAGACGACGCAACGATGCGAATCGCCAACGGCGGAGCGGCGGCGAGAGCACGCTGCCGACAGGCTCGCGCCTGAACGTTGATCTTGTCTCCGGCACTGAGTGCGGAAAGCACCACACTCTTACCGTCGAGCCAGATTCTCGCCTTCTTGGCCACGCGCACCAAGACCGTGAGGCCCTTGTACCAGCGAGCGTGCCAGTTTGTCCGGTTCACGCTCATGATCAGTGACGTCCCGTCGGCGGCGGTCGATACGAGCTTGCCTCGCATGATCAGCGAGACGATGGGCCCGCAAGTCCGGGCTGTTGCGGGCGTGGTCGTCGTGGTGGTGGTGGGCGTGGCGGCGTTATTGTTGTTCGCTCGTTGGTGCCTATCCGCGAAGGCCGCACTCGCCAGAGAGGCTGTCAGCGCGGTGACGAGAACGGCGAGGAGCGCGACCCTTAGCTTCATCTCGATCTCCTTTGAACTTCGAATACAGTTTTTCGAGTTAATTGAGGACGGGAATAATGAAGAGCTATTACGCGCTTAGTTTTATGGGAACCACGGCAAGAAAGCAACCTGGCGAGCGTAAAATCGACGTAAACTATAGTTGCTCACGGATTACGTAAAATTATTGTAAAATCGGTATCGGTAACGCCGTGCGCAGATACGCGAGCGTTTTCGGATCGACCGGCCGATTCAGACTGTCTTGACGGCTCCGCGAGCCGGTCCTGATTCTCCGACTTGCGGCTGCAGCGGCAGGCGGACACTGAAGCGCGTACCGGCTCCGGGCTTGCTCACGACCGCGACGGTGCCACACATTCCGTCCACCAGCTCCTTCACGATCGCCAGCCCGAGCCCGGTTCCGACAGCGCGCTCGCTCCCATAACGCGAATAGAGGTAGAAGCGCTCGAAAGCGTGAGGAAGCTCCTCCGGGTCGAGGCCCGGACCGGTGTCTTCGATCGCGAGCTCGCCGGCGCTCGCGACAATGCGAACTGCGCCTCCCGGGGGAGTCGCGCGTAGGGCGTTCTCGATCAGGTTCGACGAGACCTGCAACAGGCGGTCGTGGTCGCCGTATGCGAGCGCGGACCCCTCCACGACAACTTCCAGCCGAACCCCGAACGACTCGGCTTGGGTCTGGAAGCGCCGTCGTGCTTCCTCCGCCACGTCGCGGAGATCGAGTGGGGCGCTGTCGATGCTGAACTCGCTTCGGCTGATGCGGGCGAGATCGAGCAGATCGTGGACGAGACGCTCCAGCCGCAGCGCCTCCCGTCCGATCGTCTCGGCTGCCTCGGCGGGCGCGATCGCGCCGTCGGCCAGAGCCTCTGAATAGCCGCGCACCGACGCGAGCGGAGTCCTCAGCTCGTGACTGACGGAGAGCAGGAACGACCGCTCCGCCTCTCGAGCGACGGCCAGTTGCTCGGCCATCTCGTTGAACGAGGTTGCAAGCGAACGCAGCTCTGTCGCCCCCTCGACTGGTACCGGCTCCGAGACGTTTTGCTCGGCGAGCGCCCGGCTGGCGAGCGCCACCCGCCTCAGTGGCCGCGTGACCAGGCGCGCGAGCAGGAGCGAGATCAAACCGGCCAGAAGCATGCCCGCCGCGGCGGCGATGGCCAGCGCGTTCAAGAACGGGAGCCAGTCGGCGGAGACGTTGCGGTGAGGTCGTAGGAGCACGAATCCCTTGCCGTTGACCGCACGCGCGGCGAAGTAGTCGGCCGTTCCGGCGATCGTGATCGAGCCGTCGACTCCGCGGCCGGCCCTCAACGCTACGAGGGTCTTCCGGTAGACGGTCGGAGACGGCGTGTCGAGAGAAGAGAGAACTACGACGCGTTCGTTCTGACGCTTGAGGTAAGGCGCGAGCTGGGGAAGGTGACCGCCCAGGAACAGGTCGCTCTGACCCTGGCGCGCGACCAGATCCGCCTGATGGGAGAGGTCGTGCAACGTGGCCCGGTCGACCGCCCGATGGGTCAGTAGCCCACCGACTCCGAGAGTGAGCGCGGCCGAGAGAAGGAGGATCACGCCGATGGCGGTGAAAAGCTGCGCGCGCAGCGACCGGGGCCGTAGTCTCATGGGCGCACGGCCTTGTAGCCCGCGCCTCGTACCGTGCTGATCAGGTCGCGCAGCCCGAGCTTACGGCGGAGCTGGGCGATGTGGACGTCGACGGTGCGCGTGTCGCCCGGATAGGTCAAGCCCCAGACCTCGTCGAGCAGTCGCTCGCGCGAGAGCACGTGTCCGCTGTGCTCGATCAGCGCCGCCAGCAAGTCGAACTCCTTGCTCGTGAGCTCGACCTCACGTCCGCCGGCGAGCGCCGTTCGCTCGCTGCGGCGGAGCTCCACGTCGCCGAGCTGGAGAACGTCCTCGTACTCCGCCTGCCTGCCTCGGCGCAGGATCGCCTGCACGCGGGCGACGAGCTCTCGCGGCGAGAAGGGCTTGAGCACGTAGTCGTCCGCGCCGAGCTCGAAACCGTTTATCCGGTCGAGTTCCTCGTCGCGTGCGGTCAGCATCAGGATCGGCACCTGCGAGCGGGCGCGAACGCGGCGGCAGACCTCGAAGCCGTCGATCCCCGGCAGGCCGATGTCGAGTACGAGAAGCTCGATCTTCTGCCGGGCCAGTTCCAGGAGAGCCTCCTCGCCGGTCTTGAGCCAGACAACCTCGAAGCCGTCCCGCTCGAGGTAGGTGCACACCAGCGTCCCGATACTGGTGTCGTCCTCGATCAGCAGGACCGTTCGGGGCAACCTCTGTGTATCGGGGCGGCGAGACGCGGGGGCGGGGACCGGCGTGAACACTCCTAGCTCCTAGCCCCGCGTACCGGTCTTCAACCTACTCGCAGGCTTTCCCACGGCCCAGATCTGGGCCGGAGAACCGTCGCCGTGCCGGATCACGGTCGCCGGCATCCCGGCCGCGAGCGACCCGATGTCGGCCGTTCTGACGTTGACCTGCACGAGCGCCGAGCTGTCGATCGGGATGTTCCATGAGGTGCCGTCGGTTTCGGTGAGAGTCAGCGAGGTGCTGCCGACGCTCTGGATAACGCCGGTGTCGGCAAGGCTGTTGCTGAGCTGACTCGCGTTTTGTGCCACCACTTCGGCACGCACGAAACCGGTGACCAGCAGCGCCTTGATCAGCGGTCCGGTCGTGTCGGCTCCCTTTTTGAACACGTACAGCCAGCTGGCCGCGGCGCTACCGTCTCTCATCACGGTTGCGCGCAAACCCGCCACGACGCGTCGCGCGGCGACCCTGCGACCGTCCAGCTTGATTCGCGTTAGAGGAGACAGCTTGACCGTGCGGATCGTGCCGTCCGCCTCGCGCAGGCTGAGGAGATTCCCGCGAAGCTTGGATACGACTCCCCGTTCGACCCAGTAGTCGTGCAAGCGGTCGGTCGAGGTCACGATCTCGGCTCGTACGAGGTTCCGGTCGATTAGCCCCTTCAGGGCAAGACTGGCCGAGGCCGACCCGGGCAAGCTGGACGGCAGCGCCGAGGCGAGACCGCCCCCCGCCGCCAGAAAGACGACGAAAACCAGCAGATGAGCGAGTCGCCCTTTCCGCATGATTGCCACCGTACCTAATTGTCGTAGTTAATCGACCTTCTTCAATCGGCCGCAGGTAATGCGCACGTAAATTAACGAGAGGAACCTTCGCGGTTTTCTCCGGCAAGCCTGACCGCGCTTCGAGCGCGCCGCAGGCGCGGCTCAGCAGAAGTTCTACCGCGGCGGAAAATCAGAGATTTTCCGCCGGGATGTTAGAACCAGGCTTCGCGGAACTTCGCTTCGAGAGCGACGTGGTTGACGCCGCGCGCCTTGGCGGTGTGTAGGGCGGCGCGCGCGGCGTCGAGCGTCTCGACCGCGGAGAAATCCGGATCCAGCGCCACCACGCCGCAGGACACCGACATGCGAACCTCGCCGTCGGGCATCTTCAGCGGTTCTTGCTCGATCACACTGCAGAGCCGGTCGCAGGCGATCATGGAATCGTCGGGCGTGCAGTCGTAGAGGACGACGATGAACTTGTCGTAGCCGAGGCGGCCGACGCTGTCGGCGTCGCGGGCGCTCGATCGCAGCGTACGGGCAACCCTGAGCACTGCCAGATCGCCGCCGGCGCGGCCGTAGGCGTCGTTGATCTCGCGCATGCGGTCGATGTCGATCAGCGCTACACAGGAGACCGGGCTTTCGCGACTCTGCCGCGCGATCTCGGTGCCGAGCATGTCGTAGATCGCCTGCCGGTTCGGCAGCCCGGTCAGCGCATCGGTCATAGCCAGCGCCGAGATGCGGTGGTTGGCAAAATCGAGCTCGCGCTGGAGGGTGACGATGCGGCTGGCGATGTGAACACTGGTGAGCAGGTCGGAGATCTCGAACGGCTTGGTCAGGCAGTCGTCGGAGCCGATCGACGCGTCGAGAGGTCGGCTCTCCTCGGAGTCGACGAGCGCGATCAAGTACAGGGCTCTGCCGTCGGGCTCGGTACGCAGGCGGTCGAAGACCGAAAGGCCGTCAATCTCGCCGAGGCTGGTATCGAGAACCGCGAGGTCGTAGCGGCGCGGCTCGAGCGAGGCCATCACGGTCTCGCTGTCGAGTGCGACCTCGACGCGGTAGCCGGCTTCCTGTAGCGCCCGGCGGACGTTCTTCAGATACGACTCGTCCGCAGTTCCGAGGAGGACACGAGAGACTCTCGCCTCGCTATGGGTGTCACCGCCCGCCACTGTCTCGACTTATCGGCGGTGCCCGTGCGCGTGTAAATCCCTCGTTCTTGTTGTTGATCTTTCTCGATCTCCCTCGTAAAGGGGGGATCGGCTCACGAAACCTCGCTCGCTCGGGCGAGAGCGCTGTCACCCCAATGAGGGATTTCTCGTTTCGCCGCGATTTGGGTCTACAGGGACGCTCAAGCGGTTTCCGGTGCTGTCCTTTTCCTGGCACGAGTGAGGTCTCGGAACCGCCAGAACGGGGACACCGAGCACCGACTCTTGCGGTCTGAGAGAAGGTTGATACACTGACACTTAGATTTCCTTAGCTGCAAGCAACGTAACAGAGAGAGGTTTCAGACAATGGCAAAGACGATCGGTATCGACCTGGGCACCACCAACAGCTGCATGGCTGTGCTCGAAGGCGGCGAGCCGACGGTCATCCCGAACGCCGAAGGCGGGAGGACGACGCCGTCGGTGGTCGCTTTCGCCAAGGACGGCCAGCGCCTCGTCGGCGCGCCGGCCAAGCGCCAGCAGGTCACCAACCCAAAGAACACCATCTTCTCGATCAAGCGCTTCATGGGGCGCAAGTTCGAAGAGGTGAACGAGGAGATGACCATCGTCCCCTACGAGGTCGTCAAGGGTCCTAACGCGGATGTTCGCGTAAACGCCGACGGCAAGCAGTACGCACCGCCGGAGATCTCGGCGATGATCCTGCAGAAGCTGAAAGCGGACGCCGAGGCCTATCTCGGCGAGTCGGTCTCGGAAGCGGTCGTCACCGTTCCGGCCTACTTCAACAACGCTCAGCGCGAGGCGACCCGTGATGCGGGCAAGATCGCCGGTCTGAATGTCCTTCGGATCATCAACGAGCCGACCGCGGCCTCGCTCGCCTACGGCCTCGACAAGGAGAACGACCAGACGATTCTCGTCTTCGACCTGGGCGGCGGCACCTTCGACGTCTCGGTGCTCGAGTTGGGCGAGGGTGTCTTCGAGGTCAAGTCCACGGCGGGCGACAACCACCTCGGCGGCGACAACTTCGACAAGGCCGTCGTCGACTGGATGGTGGCGGAGTTCAAGCGCGACAACGGCATCGACCTGAGCCAGGATCCGATGGCGCTGCAGCGCCTCTACGAAGCGGGCGAGAAGGCGAAGATCGAGCTTTCCTCGACCATGTCGACCCAGATCAACCTGCCCTTCATCACCGCTACGCCGGAGGGTCCCAAGCACCTCGACCTGCAACTCACGCGCGCCAAGCTGAACGAGTTGACCGCCGAACTGCTCGAGCGCGTGGTCGGGCCGACCAAGCGCTCGCTCACCGACGCGGGCCTCAGCGCCGAGAAGATCGATCACGTCATCCTCGTTGGCGGCATGTCCCGTATGCCGGCGGTTCAGGAGCGGGTCAAGGAGATCGTCGGCAAGGATCCGCACAAGGGCGTCAATCCCGACGAGGTGGTTGCCGTCGGCGCCGCCATCCAAGCCGGTGTGCTCAAGGGCGAGGTGAAAGACATCCTGCTCCTCGACGTGACCCCGCTCTCGCTTGGGATCGAGACCAAGGGCGGTGTCTTTACCAGGCTGATCGAGCGCAACACGACTATCCCGACGCGCAAGTCGGAGATCTTCACGACGGCTTCCGACAACCAGGATTCGGTCGAGGTGCACGTGCTCCAGGGCGAGTCCGAGATGGCCGCCTACAACAAGACGCTGGGTAAGTTCCACCTGATGGGCCTCCCGCCGGCGCCGCGCGGCATCCCGCAGGTCGAGGTTGCCTTCGACATCGACGCCAACGGCATCATCGCCGTCTCGGCCAAGGATCTCGGCACCGGCAACCTGCAGCAGATCAAGATCGAGGGCGGCTCGGGGCTCAAGGGTGACGAGGTCGAGCGGATGGTTCACGAAGCCGAAGCTCACGCCGAGGAGGCGCACAAACTGCACGAGCTGGCCGAGGCGAAAAACGCAGCCGAACAGCTCCTCTACACGAGCGAGCGCACGCTCAAGGAGCACCGCGAGAAGATCTCCTCGGACGAGGCGACGAACATCGAAAGTCGGATCGGGGAGCTGCGGGGAGCGGTCGAAGGAAGCGATACCGGCGAGATCAAGTCCAAGGCAGAGGCGCTGCAGGAGGCCGCGCACAAGCTCGCCGAAGCGGTCTACGCACAGGCGACCGCGCAGGCGCAGGCGAGCGGCGGCTCGGGTGGCGACGGTCAGGCCGGAGCCGATGACGAGGTCGTCGAGGAGGCCGATTACGAGGTCATCGACGATGAGGAGCAGAAGGGCTAGCCGTGAGCTTCAGCCTCGTGAAGTGAGATTCGATGCCAGATAACGCGCACGCTCACAAGCCCATGCATCCCGAGCAGTCGCCGGAGTCGCGGCCCGAGCCCGCGGCTCCGGAGGCCGCCGAATCGGGACCGGATCCGGTCGAGCTGGAACGCGCTCTGACCGAGGCCGAAGCGGCCCGCGACGAGTTGCTCGACCGCTTACAGCGGATGGCGGCCGACTTCGACAACTACAGAAAGCGCGTCGCCCGGGAGCAGGAGGCGCTGATGGCGCGCGCCCACGCTGGGCTGGTCGAGGCGATCCTGCCCGTCTTCGACGATCTCGAGCGGGCGCTCGAGGCCGCCACGATGCACGAGGAGGCCAGGCTCGAGGATGGCGTTCTTCTCGTCCATCGCCAGCTCGGCAACGTGCTCGCCAGGGAGGGGTTGCAGGAGATTCCCACCGACGTCCCCTTCGATCCACACGTCCACGAGGCGCTGGCAGCGATCCCGTCCGAGTTCGAGGAGGGAACGATCCTCGAGGTCGTACAGCGCGGCTACCTGCTCGGCGACCGCGTTTTGCGGCCGGCGCGTGTGATCGTGGCCGCGGCTTCTCGGGAGGAGTAGCGATCGTGCCGAGGGATCTCTACGAGACGCTCGGAGTTTCGCGTAGCGCCTCCGCGGACGAGATCAAGAAGGCTTACCGCAAGCTGGCGCGGCGCCACCACCCCGACGCCAATCCCGGCGACAAGGAGGCCGAGGAGCGCTTCAAAGAGGTTCAGAACGCCTACGACGTCCTCTCCGAAACCGACAAGCGCAAGCAGTACGACGCGTTCGGCGCGGCCGGTCCGCGCATGGGCGCCGGGGCCGGGCCGGGCGGAGTGCGCTACGAGCAGTACGACCTCGGCGATCTTGGCGGGCTGGGCGGTTTCGGCGACCTCTTCACCAATCTCTTCGGTGGCGGAGGTGGGCGCGCTCGCTCTCAGGCGACGAAAGGCAGAGACGTCGAGACGACGCTGACGCTCTCCTTCGAGGACTCGCTGCGGGGAGCCGAGACGCGTGTACCGGTCGAGGCCGACGCCGCCTGTCAGACCTGCGCCGGTTCGGGCGCCAAGCCCGGTACCTCGCCCAAGACCTGCCCCCAGTGCGGCGGCCGCGGTGTCGTTGCCGAGAGCCAGGGCCCGTTCGCCATCTCGCAGCCCTGCTCGCGCTGCCGCGGTGCCGGCATGATCGTCGAGAGCCCCTGTCCGACCTGCCACGGCTCGGGCCGCACCAGGCGCACGAAGCGCTACAAGGTCAAGATCCCGGCCGGGGCCAAGGATGGCACTCGCATCCGTCTCACGGGCAAGGGCGAGCCCGGCTCGGGTGGCGGTCCGCCCGGCGATCTCTACGTGGTCACACGCGTGGCGCCCTCGCCCCTTTACGAGCGTCGCGGCGCCGACCTGGTTGTCGAGGTACCGGTCACCTATCCGGAGGCCGCACTCGGAGCGACCGTCGAGGTGCCGACCCCCGACGGTCCGATCTCGCTCAAGATCCCGCCCGGTTCCGAGTCGGGCAAGCTCCTGCGCGCGCGCGGTCGGGGCGCGCCCAAGCTCAAGGGCTCGGGTCGCGGAGACCTGCTCGCGCGCGTGCGCGTGACCGTGCCCAAGAAGCTTTCCAAGGCCGAGAAGGAAGCGCTCGAGCAACTCAAGTCAGTTTCGAGAGAGAATCCGCGCGAGAGGTTGGTGCGCTGATGACTTTCTCAGTGAGGACTGATCCGGCTGCGACCGCCAGGCGTGAGGAGTATCTCTCCGAGTACATGCGTGAACGCGTGTTCGAGGGAGAGAGTTTCAGGTGCGCGACTCACCTGAGCTGTCGAAGGAGCGCGCGAACTAAGCCCGGAGTCGCTCTCTTCGAAGGTCAGCTCTCTCACCTCGGATCGCACTACGACGCGACTGTGAACGGCGCTCCATTTCGGGTGCTGATCGTTCCGATGGATATGGGCTACGAGCAGGCGTACATCTCTCTCGTCGAACGGCGGGCTCAGGTGCGCAGGCTGATCGACGGGACGTGGAGCGATCGCAATCCGCATATGAAGGGCGTTGTCTTGGCTCTCAGGCTTGCGTTTGGTCTTCCTCTCGGGACGGACTCGAAAGGCGAGTGGCTCGACACCGCGAGTGGGAGGGTTCACGTCCTGGATGCCTACGCGATGGCGAATCTGACTCTTTGCTCTGCAATCGTGCCTCGGGACGAGATCCGGAACTCTGGCACGAGCAGTTGTACGACGAAGATCATGTGGCACAACTGCCTTCGCCACTTGGTGAGGACGATCGAGATTCTCCAGCCGACCTTGATAATCGGGCAGGGCGCATCGGTTCGTGACACCTTGAGGGACAGACTGGATACCGAGAGGCGGGTTGACGAATTCGTCTCGATCGCGTCTCTGGCGGGCGTCCGATTCGTCTGGGTGCCGTTGAAACATCCGACTCGCAACTGGTTCTCACTTCAGTCCCCGTACCTGCACGAGGTCGTTGTCCCCTCACTGTCGCTCGCCCGGCAAGTAGCTCTCGAGACGTTTGGAGGTGACGGCGATGACTGACGACCGCCCCCGCTACATGATCTCGATCGCAGCCGAGCTGGTCGGCATGCACCCGCAAACACTTCGGATTTACGAGGCCAAGGGGCTGGTGCGGCCGCAGCGGACGGGTGGGAACACGCGGCTCTATTCCGAGGCCGACCTCGAGCGGCTACGTGAGATCCAGCGCCTGACGACCGAGCTGCGGCTGAATCTGGCCGGGGTCGAGCGGGTGCTTGCACTCGAGGACGAGATGCGGCGGATGCGTGGCCGGCTCGATCGGCTGGAACGGGAGATGCACGAGGCGATCGAGCAAGTGCACCGTTCCTACCGGCGCGAGCTCGTCATCTACCGGGCACCTGAGCCGCCGTTTCTGCAGCCGCGTCGAAGGCGGCAGGACGGGTAGGAGTCGCTGTGGATATTCGACTTTCATGCGTTGCCGCAATTCGTCACAGAGTTGGAACATTCGCGTGCGTTTTTTCTCGATACCGTGCTACGCCCCGTGGGAGGGTGGGGGGAGGAGGGTGGATTAGCGAGGCGCCGGGGATTCCGAGAAGTTCCGATCCCGCCCAGTCAACAGGTCTTCATTCCGAGGTGAGCTGATGGACTTCAACAAGCTGACACTGAAGTCGCAGGAGGCCGTTTCCGAGGCCCAGGAGCTGGCGCGTCGCGGCGGTAATCCAGAGGTCTCTCCCGAGCACCTTCTGTTGGCGCTGCTCGACCAGGAGCTGCCGCGGACACTTGTCGGCGATGATGAGACGCTGCGGGCGAAGGCCGAGGCCGATCTGCGCCAGCGGCCGAGCGTCTCGGGCACCGCCGTGCAGCCGCAGGTCTCAGCCGCGCTCGCCTCCGCGTTCGACCGCGCCTTCGATGAGGCCAAGAAGCTCGGCGACGACTTCGTCTCGGTCGAGCATCTCTTGCTCGCTCTCGACGTCGTTCCGCGCGCTGAGCTGATGGACAGGCTCAAGCAGGTGCGCGGCTCGCAGCGGGTCTCGAGCCAGGATCCTGAAGGCACCTACCAGGCGCTCGAGAAGTTCGGCCGCGACCTGACCGCGCTTGCAGAAGCAGGCAAGCTCGACCCGGTGATNNGGGCGCGACGACGAGATCCGTCGGGTCATGCAGGTGCTCTCGCGCCGCACCAAGAACAACCCGGTTCTGATCGGCGAGCCCGGCGTCGGCAAGACGGCGATCGTCGAGGGGCTGGCGCAGCGCATCGTCGCCGGCGACGTGCCCGAGGGGCTGAAGGGCAAACGCGTCTGGGGGCTGGATATCGGCTCTCTGCTCGCGGGAGCCAAATACAGGGGCGAGTTCGAGGAACGGTTGAAGGCGGTACTGAACGAGATCAAGGCGGCCGAGGGCCAGCTGATCGTCTTCATCGACGAGCTGCACACGATCGTCGGTGCCGGCGCCTCGGAGGGCGCGATCGATGCGGCCAATATGCTTAAGCCGATGCTGGCGCGCGGTGAGCTGCGTGCGGTCGGCGCCACCACGCTCGACGAGTACCGTAAGTACATCGAGAAGGACGCCGCGCTCGAGCGCCGCTTCCAGCCGGTCATCGTCGGCGAGCCCAACGTGACCGACACCGTCGCCATCCTGCGCGGGCTCAAGGAGCGCTACGAAGCGCACCACGGCGTGCGCATCCGCGACGCCGCGCTGGTGGCCGCAGCCGTCCTCTCCGACCGCTACATCTCCGACCGCTTCCTGCCCGACAAGGCGATCGACCTGGTCGACGAGTCGGCCTCGCGCCTGCGCATGGAGATCGACTCCTCGCCGCTCGAGCTGGACGAGGCCGATCGCCGCGTGCGCCAGCTCGAGATCGAACTGGCGGCGATGGCCAAGGAGAAGAAGGAAGTGAAGGCGCCGGTGGAGCGCGAACTGGCCGAGGCCAAGGCCGAGCGCGACGAGCTGGCTGCGCGCTGGGCCAAGGAGAAGGAGGCGCTCGACCGCGTCAAGGCGATCACGCAGAGGATCGACGAGCTGAGCGGCGAGGCCGAGCGGGCCGAGCGCGCGGGCGAGTTGGAGCGCGTGGCCGAGATTCGCTACGGCGAGCTACCGGCGCTCGAGAAGGAGCGAGACGAGCGCGCCGAAGCCGAGGCCGGGAGCGAGCCGATGGTGAAAGAAGAGGTGGACGAGGACGACATCGCCTCGGTCGTCGCGCGCTGGACGGGTGTCCCGGTCGACCGCCTGCTCGAGGGCGAGACCGAGAAGTTGATCCATATGGAAGAGCGCTTGCACGAGCGCGTGATCGGCCAGCACGAGGCGGTCGAGGCGGTGGCGAATGCGCTACGCCGCGCCCGCTCCGGCCTGCAGGATCCGAACCGCCCGATCGGCTCTTTCGTCTTCCTCGGCCCGACTGGAGTGGGGAAGACGGAGCTCGCCCGGGCGCTGGCGGAGTTCATGTTCGACGACGAGCGCGCCATGGTCAGGCTCGACATGACCGAGTACCAGGAGCGCCACACCGTCGCGCGGCTGATCGGCGCCCCGCCCGGCTACGTCGGCTACGAGGAAGGCGGCCAGCTGACCGAGGCTGTCCGGCGCCGGCCCTACTGCGTGATCCTGCTCGACGAGATCGAGAAGGCGCACGCCGAGGTCTTCGACGTGCTCCTGCAGATCCTCGACGACGGTCGCCTCACCGACGGCCAGGGTCGCACGGTCGACTTCCGCAACACGGTCGTGATCATGACCTCGAACCTGCGCTCGACCGGGCAACTGCGCGAGTTCTTCCGGCCCGAGTTCCTGAACCGGATCGACGAGATCATCGAGTTCCAGCCGCTGACGCGCGAGCAGACCGCCGAGATCGTCGAGCTCCAACTCGTCCGTCTGCGTGAGCGCCTGAGTGAGCGGGAGATCGATCTGGAGCTGACCGACGCCGCCAAGGAGGCCATCGTCGAAGCCGGCTGGGATCCGTCCTTCGGTGCCCGCCCGCTCAAACGCGCGATCCAGCGCCTGATCGAAAACCCGCTTTCCCAGCACCTGCTCGAGGGCGAGTTCACAGGCGGCGACACCGTGCTCGTCGACGCTCAGAACGGCGAGATCGTGTTGACGAAGGCGAAGGCAAAGAAGGTCGAGAAAGCCTAAACCGCAACGCCCGAGAAAGGACGCTAGTCGGTGTCGGGCAGATGCTCGGCCTTGCCCTGCTCGGGCGGGGCGCCGACGATCAGCACGGTGGTTTCCTCGTCGCTCTCGTTGCGGAGCTGGAGAGCGGTCTCGGTCTCGACGACGGCGACCGAGCCGTGCGGGAGCTCGACGCGCTCGGGCGGGTCGCCGAGGAGTATCGTCGCGGTGCCTTCGAGGACGACGAACATCTCCTCCTGGACGTGCTCGATGTGGCGGGCGCAGCGTACGCCCGGCGGTAGGCGCCAGATGTTGGCGCGCATGTTCTGGAGGGCGTCCGAGAGGGGAGCGATACCGCGGCTCGGATCGCCGCGCTGGGGCGAGTGGAACTCGAGCTCGTCGAGGTGAAAGATCGTGTGGCCCACGTCGACAGTCTCCCTGAACCGTGAGGGGAGCGCAAGCTGCTCGGGCGGATACCAGAATCGCGTGCCCGCGACAGGAGCGAAAGGGTCAAACGATGCGGCCTGCTCTTCCCGCGTGCCGCGCGCAGTACTCACAAACGGGACACCGGCGTCCCCGCTTTGCGGTTATCTGCAAGAGCCGTCGTAAAAACCCACCTCACTGGGGTCGATCACCCGGGCATGGCTATGGCACCCGAACTGGATCCCTCCCGCGAACAGGAGCCGGTGGCATCGCCCCGGCTCGGCTCGGTGGCGCGCCGCGGTGATGCGCAGGCGCACGGTGGGGGCTGGGAAGGCAACGAGCGAGAAGACACGGAAAAGCCGCGCTGGCTCGGCTCGCTTGTGCGCCGCGAGGGCTCGCAGACCAGCGGCGCCGGCTGGGTCGAGCCCGAGGAGGCCGAACGACCGCGCTGGGTGGGCTCGGTCGCACGGCGCGGTGATCAGACGCAGCCACCCGAAAAAGCAGAGCCGAGCGACGACTTCGTTCACTCTCTCTCCCTAGTCGAACTGGAGTCTGAAAACGAAGCCACCGGTAGCGAGCCGGCAGAGCAGGAATCCTCGGCAGATTGGCGGGGTTCTGGTGGTCGCGCCCGTCTCAACGAGGTTCGTGAAGTCCTCCCGGAGCCGTTCGAGCCCGACGACGAGTTCGGCGAGCGCCGGACCCGGTATGTCGTGGGCGAGCTCGGGATGAGCTTGCGCGTAGTCGCCTGAGCGCCGTAGCGACACCGGGGCCGGATGGACTCACCGAGTCGGAGTCGGCACATCTCGCGCGTCTTTTCCCGCTACCGTTTCGCGGCCCGACGGGGTACGTGGATCTTGGTGGCGGGCGGAAGAACGTGGTGCTGCCAATAGACGAAAGTTCCAAGTTCGTTCGCGACGGGTAGTTTTTCGGCATGATCCTCGTTGTCGGCGCCATTGGTCAGGAGCTCGCGGGAGCCCGCGACCGAGCGCGGTTACTCGTCTGCGGGGTCGGACCTGTCGAGGCGGCGATCGCCACCGCCAAGGAGATTGTCAGAGAGCGTCCGCGGGCGATCCTGAACGTGGGGCTGGCGGGAGTGAGGCGCGGCTCGGGGGTCGGTTTGCTCGATATCGTCGTCGGCTCCGAGGCTGTCTACTGCGATCTTTTCCCCCGCTTCTCACCGAATCGGCTCGTTCCCGACGCTGGGCTGCTTGCAGCGGCGCGCGAGGCGCTTCCTGAAGCGCGCTTCCTACCGGTCGGGACAACCGCCAGCGTCGGTGGCTCGAGCAACGTCGAGGTCGAAGCGATGGAGGGCTTCTCGGTCATGCGCGCTGCGCAACTGGCCGCGATCCCGGCGCTCGAGCTGCGTGTGATCTCGAACGAGGTCGAGGAGCCGAGCCGTTCAAGCTGGCGCATCGACGACGGCCTTTTCGTGCTCGTGGGCGCGACGCGGCGGTTGCTCGAACGTCTCCTCTAGGAACTCGGCGTAGATAGAAGAACCGGTCGCCTTGGCGCGATCGGGACGGGAGCTCAGCCGAGGCGCAGTCCTTTTTTTCCAGCCGAGATTCGAAGCCGGAAGCACTCGTAGCCGTAGGCCAGGCTCCGCATGACTTCTCGGGGTTCGGGCGGGACATACCTCTCCTCCCCGGGGTGCTTCGTTTCGCTGGGCGCTCAAATAAACCCATCCACGGCGCGTAGCACGGTATCGAGAAAGACGCTCGAGAATGTGCCGGTTTTGTGCCGAATCAGAACCGCGTCGCCGAGGTAGCGCAAAGCCGGGCTCGCGTAGCTCTCGGAGCTGATCGAGATCTAGGGCTTGCTCACTGGAGCGGCTTCTCCATACAGATGCTGCGCCGCTGTCCCGTATATGGCCCGAAGTTGTGAATGACGGTGAAGCCGCCCGTCTCGTAGAGGTGAACGGCCTCCGGTTGCTCGGGGCCGGTCTCGAGGCGCAGGGTCCGGTATCCGAGCTCGCGCGCCTTCTCCTCGAGGGCGGTCATCAGGGCGCGGGCAACTCCGGCGCGCCGGGCCCCGGGAGCGACGTACATGCGCCTCAGCTCGGCGGTCTGCTTGCCCTCGCAGCGGCAGATCCCCGCGCAGCCGATCGGGCTCCCGTCCAGCCGGGCAACGATGAAGTGTCCGTCGGGATCCTCGAACAGCTCCGGTTCGGGTTCGGAGCCGGCGCCCTCCCAGCCGCCGTAGCGCACGCGCAACTCCTCGGCCTGCGCGTCGGTCAGCGGCCGCGACGCCGGGCCGCCGTAGGGCTCACGAACGATCTCGATCTCGGCCACCAGGGCCATTCAAGCACGTGCTGCGCAGAGCGCCTCCGGGGTAGAGGCGCTCATACGTGTACTCGTAGGCCTTGACTAGTGCCCGGAACTCCAGCCGAATCCCGTGCGGGTATCCGCGAGTCGTTGCGCACAGGAGCCGGCGAAGGCGTGACCCTTGGCATCGGGGTTGGCGACACAGGCGTAGCTGACGAAGGCCTTGCGCACCGCCTTACTGTCGTCGGGGGAGAAGGCGACCAGCGACGCGAAGGCCGTGAAAGCTAGAAAGAAGAGAACCAACAATCTCACCCCTGGGCCTCCGATCGAAATATGGAGTTCTATATCGAGAGCGAATCATCTCCGTTGTGTGGAACCGGTAAACCCGGAGGATCCGCCGGGCAGCTACCGTCGAGTCGATGAGCAAGCTCCGCTTCGGCTTCTCGCCCTGCCCGAACGACACCTTCGCCTTCCACGCGCTGGTGCATGGTCTGGTCGAGGTGCCCTTTGAGCTGGAGCCGGTCTTGCTCGATATCGAGGAGTTGAACCGGCGAGCGCGAGATGGAGAGCTCGAGCTGACCAAACTCAGCTTCGGTGCCTTCGCCGGGGTCGGCGATCGCTACTGGCTGCTTCGGAGCGGTGCCGCGCTCGGTTTCGGTTGCGGGCCGCTTGTGGTTGCGCGTGAGGCGACCAGCCTGGCGCAGGCGGCGGCCGGGCCGATCGCCGTGCCGGGCCTGCAGACGACTGCCTTTCTGCTCCTGCGCCGCTACGCGCCCGCGCTCGGCGAGGTTGTCGAACTCCGCTACGACCGCATCCTGCGGGCGATCGAGAAGGGCGATACCGCGGCCGGCTTGATCATCCACGAGAGCCGTTTCACCTACACCGAGCACGGCCTTGTCCGCGTCTGCGATCTGGGCGAACTGTGGGAAAAGGAGACGGGGCTGCCGGTTCCGCTGGCCGGGATTTGCGCCCGTTCCGATCTCGACTCCGAGACGCGTGCCGCCGCCGAGCAGGCGATTCGCGCCTCGGTCGAGTACGCCTTCACCCATCCTGCAGCGAGCGTTGACTACGTCCGCAGTAACGCGCAGGAGCTTTCCGCCGAGGTGTGCCGCGCTCATATCGAGCTGTACGTGAACGAGTCGAGCATCGATCTCGGAGAGACCGGGATACGGGCGATCGAATCTCTCCTTCACGCGGCGCCCGCGAGCGACTAGCGTGAGAGGAGAAAGTATCCCCGGGGCAGATGTTGTGGCCAGAGCGGCAAGAAAGGAAGACACCGAGGTGAGCGAGGAGCGAAGCGGCGAGCGCGGTTTCTTCAGAAACGCGAGCTCTTTCCTGCTCGGAGGCATCGTCGGCGCTTCGGCCGCGCTGGCTGCCCGGCGTCGCCGCCGCCACCGCCAGACACCGGACGGGCTCTCCGCCTTCGAGGATGCGCCCTGCCACCGCGAGGCCGTCGAGCGTAGGCGTTAGTCATCTCCGCCCGCGACCGCTAGCCTTCTTTCCCGAGATGCCGATCTACGAGTTCCGCTGCCCACAGGGCCACATCTTCGAGGTCTTTCAGCGCATGAACGATCCGCAGCCCGAACACTGTGAGGTGTGCGGGCAAGCCCCGCTCGAGCGCGTGCTTCATCCGGCCGCCATTCACTACAAGGGATCCGGCTTCTATGCGACCGACTACGGTCGCGGCTCGCGCCGCCAGGCGAAGGAAGCGTCCGGTTCCGATTCCGGAGGCGACAGCGGTAAGAGCGAGAGTAAGCCCAGCTCGGACAAGAGCTCGAGCAGCGATTCCTAGCGCCTGCGCTCGTGCCGGCCCTCGAGGGCCTGCAGGATCAGCAGCAGAACGATCGCGCCGACGACGGCGACCAGAAACGGGCGCAACGAGAAGCTCCAGCTGACCCTGGTCCCGAACAGGAGATTGCCCGCGACGCCGCCGATGAACGCGCCCGCGATGCCGACTGCGATCGTGACGATGCAGCCCCGGGGGTGCTTCCCGGGCGTGGCCCATCTGGCGACCGCACCGGCCAGGAATCCGAAGGCGATCCAGGCGAGGATGCTCACGGCAGCATCGCTCCTGTGCTGCAGCCGGGCGCATAGAGCGAGGCGCCAACCGCGGGCGGCCGTGGCGCCTCGGTGCCCTGAACCATGCGGATGACCGAGAAGTTCTCTTCGCCGGGAATCAACTCCGCCGCGCCGTCGACATATTGCGGATCGCCACCGAGCCGGCAGTGGAGGGTGCGCGAGGCACGGAGCTTGATCCAGCCGAGCTGCATCAGATCGCCGGCGCTCAAGTCGGTCGCCATCGGCTTGAGCAGGTCGTCGGCGAGCCAGGGGAGCTGGATCATCGTCGTGGCGCTCGTGATCTTGGAGAGCACGGCCTGAACGATCTGCTGCTGGCGGGCGCCGCGGGTGATGTCGGTCTCGCTCGGGTCGAGCTGGTTCTTGCGGATGCGCGAATAGACGAGCGCGCGCTCTCCGTTCATGTGCTGCATGCCCCTGGCGAAGCGGTAGCCCTTCCAGCTGGCGCAGCGCGAAGCGGAGTAGGGGCAGTCGAAGGGGTCGGTCAGGATCGGTTTCGGGACGTAGACGTCGACACCGCCGAGCGCGTCGATCAGCCGGCGGAACTCGCCGAAGTCGACGACGATCACATGATTGACGGGCAGCCCCGTGTAGGTCGAGACGGTCTGGATCGCCAGCGAGGGTCCACCGATCTGGAACGCTGCGTTGATTCGGTCGTCGCCGTGACCGGGGATGGGCACACGCAGGTCGCGCGGGATCGAGAGGTAGACGATCCGGTGCCGGGAGGGATCGGTGTGGACGATCATGATCGAGTCCGAATGGTCGTCGGCTGCACGGGCGGCCGTGCTGGAGTGGTCGGTGCCGAGCACGAGGATGTTCGAAGCGGTCGTGAGCATCAGCCCGTGCAGCGGCGAGAGCGCCTGTGTGGCCTGGGGGCCGAGACGCTTGTTTGCCTTCTGCACGCCGTCTCGGAGCGCGAAGTAGCTGCCCAGCGCCCAGGTCAGGATGAGGAGGAAGACGACGACGAGCGCGATCAGGGTCCGCCGCTTCCAGCCACTGTGGCGAAGCCCAAAGCGCGGAAAGCGAAGGCGCCGCGAATGGGCTCCGGCGCTGTTGCCAGCAGCCGTTTTCCGACCCCTGGAGGAGCTGTTTTTACGCTTCAGCGGTACGTTGCCTTTTGATCTGCCGCCGCGGTAGATACGGTAGGGCTCGTCGCGGTTGGCCATTAACCAGTTATCGTACCCATCTGAAATGAGCGCATCGAAGGTCATCGGCGTAGACGTGGGCGGGACAAAGATCCTGGCCGGTGTCGTCGATGCCGACGGCAACGTGTTCGAAAAAGTGCAGATTCCTAGTCCGACCGCCTCGTCCGAGGCGCTGCTCGCCGGGATCGATCAGGTCATAATGGATCTGCTCAGCGAGGAGATCGCAGCGATCGGTATCGGCATTCCCGCGAGCATCGACCAGCGCTCGGGTGTCGTGCTCAGCTCGGTCAACCTGCCCCTACAGGGACTGCACTTTCGCCAGCGCATGAGTGAGCGCTTCGAGCTTCCGGTCGGTATCGACAACGATGCCAACGTGGCTGCGATCGGCGAGTGGAAAGCGGGCGTCGGGCGCGGAACGAGCGATCTCGTCATGCTCACCCTCGGTACCGGCGTCGGCGGCGGGTTGATTCTCGGCGGCAAGCCATACCGGGGCTCGGTGGGAGCGGGTGCCGAGCTCGGACACATGGTCATCCTCCACAACGGCCCTCCCTGTTACGGCGACTGCAGCGGCCATGGCCACCTAGAGGCATTCGCTTCTGGGCACGCGGCGGCGATTGCAGCGCGCGACCAGCTAGGGCCCGATGTCGACTCCCGCAAGCTGGTCGAGCTCGGTAAGTCGGGCGACGAACGGGCGCTGGCGCTGCTGCACCGGATCGGCGACCACCTCGGCTCTGCGCTCGGCAGCATGGTCAATATCTTCAACCCCGAGCTGATCGTCATTGGCGGCGGTTTCGCGGCGGCCGGCGAGTTCATCCTCGCTCCGGCGCGCGAACGCATGGTTGTGGAATCACTCGATGGTCTGGGCGATATGACCCGGGTCGTCGCGGCGGAGCTCGGGTCGAACGCCGGCATGATCGGCGCCGGTTTCGTCGCCTTCGAAGCGCTAGAATCCGCCGCCGCCACACCATAGGAAGCGCTGACGCTGTTTGGGCTCTCGCTCCGTCGAGCTGTTTCTCGGGGCTCGAGCGTCTTTACCCACCTCCTCACTCGCTCACGGGCGGAAAGCGGTACCCGTATAGCCGTCACGGCTGGCAAACGGGAATGTCGCGGAATAGCGTCATTCGCTCAATTCCGGCCCGGGTGCTATCTATCGTCGAGAGTCTCGCCCGTATCAATCCAGGAGAGTGAACGATGCCGCTCGCTGTCTGTGCCACGCCGATCGGGAACCTCGAAGATGTAACGCTGCGAGTTCTGCGCGAGCTGGCCGAGGCCGATCTCGTTCTCTGCGAGGACACGCGCCGGACACGCACGCTGCTCGAGCGTCACGGGATCAAGGCGCGCACGCTCAGCTACCACGAGCACAACGAAGCGGCGCGCGCGGCGGAGCTTCTGCCGCGCCTTAAGGCCGGCGAGCGGATCGCGCTCGTCTCCGACGCCGGCATGCCGGCGATAAATGATCCGGGAGCCCGTCTCATTCGGGTGGCGCTCGATGCCGGCGTTCCGGTCACGGTACTCCCGGGCCCGAGCGCGGTCGAGACGGCGCTCGTTGCCAGCGGGCTCGCCGGGGAGCGCTACCAGTTCCTGGGCTACCTGCCTCGTAGCAAGAAGGGCAGGGAGGCGCTCTGGCGGGAGCTCGCGCAATGGCCGCACCCGGTCGTTGCATTCGAGTCGCCCAAGCGGCTGCTCGCTACCCTGGCCAGTCTCGCCCGTTTCGACTCCGAGCGCGAGCTCGCCGTCTGCCGCGAGTTGAGCAAACACTTCGAGGAGGTCGTGCGCGGGCGCGCCGGCGACCTCGCCGAGAAGTTCGAGCAGGAGCCGAAGGGAGAGATCGCGCTGGTGATCGGTCCGGCCTCCAGGGAATCCGAGGAGGCCGATGAGATCGCGGCCGCCGCGGTGACCGAGCTGATCGAGGTGGGATTGTCGCGTCGTCGCGCCGTCGAGCTGGTTGCCAAGCTCTCCGGCGTGGCCCGGAATCGCCTCTACGGGCGCTCGCTGTAGCCTGTATTGACAACGTTTCGGCATCCGGCTATGCTGGCCCTGTTTTCTGAACTGACAACAGAAAGGGGCCTCGGATGCGACGTTCTTCCTTGCTCACGTTTGTGGCGATTCTGGTTGCGCTGGTTCTGGCCGCGCCGGCACTGAGCTGGACCTGGCCGGCAAACGGACAGGTCGTCCGCGCCTTCTCTCTCGGCGACAATCCCTATGCGGGCGGCCAGCACCGGGGTATCGATATCGCCGGAGAAGCCGGCTCAGATGTGCGCGCGCCCGCGACGGGCACGGTCTCGTTCGCGGGCAAGGTGCCGAACAACGGGCCCACGGTCACGATTCAGACGGCCGACGGCTACGCGGTAACACTAGTCGGGCTGGGCTCGATCGCGGTCTCGAAAGGCGCCACGGTGAGCGAGGGGCAGAAGGTGGGGACAATCGCTCCGGCGCCGGCCGACGGCTCGCCCGCGAACGTCCACCTCGGCATCCGCATCGCCTCCAACCCGAACGGCTATATCGACCCTCAGACACTCCTGCCCGTGCGCGAGCAGACGCCGCTGCCCGGTGACCAGGTCGCGGGCACAGAGACGGCAACCGGTGCAGGCGAAGATCCCCTGGAAGTCGGCGACGGAACATCGGTGACGCCCGTTGAGCAGCCGGTCGAGAGCGGTGGTGAAGCAACCGAAACCGGATCGTCTACCTCCGTGGCTGTTGAGCAGCCGGTGGGAATCGCGGTCGGGGTGGTAGTTGAGACTCCGCTCGTCACGACGGCGCCGAGCGACGACGCAGTAACCGAGCCAGGCGGCGATCAAGCTTCTGCTGACGACGATCAGGTGAGTACAGCCTCAGTAACCAGCGAGCAGGCGCCTGCGCCTACGCCTCAGGAAACGCCCGAGCCTCAGCCGGCAACTGTGGGAGGCGACACGGGCGCGGCTACCGCCCCGACCGAGTCCGAGTCGTCGCAGCCGATCGCGACTGCACCGGCCGATCAGAGCCCCGACTCCGGTGCCACCAGCGCCCCGGCCGAGTCCGAATCGTCGCAGCCGATCGCGACCGCGCCGGCCGATCAAGGCCCGAATCCCGGCGCCAATTCCGACGAATCGGTTCCATTCGTGAGCACCGAAGTGTCTGCTGAAACCCCTTTCGTTATCGGCATCTCGGCACTCGAGCGAGCCGAAGCCGCTCCTTCCGCCGCCACCGCCCGGACGTCGCAAACCTCGGCGAGTGACGGAGCCGGCCAGACCAGTGCGGCTCCAACCACTGTGCAGAAGTCCGGCTCGAGCCCTCGTTTCGAGCGGGCGCTGCATCCCTCGCCGGGCTCCGATCGGATCGCCGCTGCGCGCGAGAACGCCTCTGCGCCGGCTCCCACTCGCGCTGGAACGCGCGCCCGCACGAGTTCGAGATCGAGCGACTGGCGCTGGATCTTTCTTCCCGCGTTGTTCCTCCTTTGCCTGGGTGCAGCGTCCGGCTCGGCTTTCGTCGTCGTCCGAGCACTCGGCTCCAAGCGGCCGCCTCGTATGATGTTGAGTCCCGAAGGAGGTGCAGCTGGCGATGAGCGAGAGCAAGACAGCCGAGAAGATCCTGGTCGCGGTGGCCTGGCCGTATGCCAGTGGCCCACGCCATATTGGGCACGTCGCCGGCTTCGGCGTCCCGTCCGACATCTTCGCCCGCTATCACCGGCTCAAGGGCAACGACGTACTGATGGTGAGTGGCACCGACGAGCACGGAACGCCGGTCATGGTCGCGGCCGAGAAGGAAGGACTCTCGCCTCGTGAGCTTGCCGATCGCTACAACGAGGTCATCCGCGACGACCTCAGGCGCCTCGGTCTCTCCTACGACATCTTCACGCGCACGACCACTCAGAACCACTACCGGGTCGTGCGCGACGTCTTCCGAACACTGCACGAGAAGGGCTACATCATCGAGCACACCGCGATGGGAGCCTTTTCCGTCACGACCGGTCACACGCTGCCCGACCGCTACATCGAGGGCACCTGCCCGCACTGCGGTTATCGGGAGGCGCGCGGTGACCAGTGCGACAACTGTGGGCGTCAGCTCGATCCGATCGACCTCGTGGGTCCGCGCTCGCGCATTGACGGCACCGAGCCGGTATTCAAGGAAACGAGCCACCTCTTCCTCGATCTCCCGGCCTTCGCCGATGCACTCAGGGAGTGGATCAATCGTCAGCGCGAGTGGCGGACGAACGTGCGTCGATTCTCGCTCAACCTGCTCGACGAGCTGATCCCGCGCGCGATCACGCGCGACCTCGACTGGGGTGTGCCGATTCCGGTCGAAGGCTACGACGGCGGCGAGTCGGGCAAGCGCATCTACGTCTGGTTCGACGCCGTGATCGGCTACCTCTCCTCGACGGTGGAGTGGGCGGCCGCGCGCGGCACTCCGGATGCCTGGCGTGACTGGTGGCAAAACCCCGACTCGCGCCACTACTACTTCATGGGCAAGGACAACATCGTCTTCCACACCGTCATCTGGCCGAGCATGTTGCTCGGCTACGGCGAGGGCGGCGAGGTCGGTGCCGGCAAGGGAAAGCTCGGGCTTCCCCACGACGTGGTCGCTAGCGAGTTCCTGACCATGGAGGGGCGCAAGTTCTCATCCAGCCGCGGCGTCGTCATCTTCGTCAAGGACTTTCTCGAGCGCTACGACGCCGACGCGCTGCGCTACTTCCTCACCATCGCCGGCCCCGAGAGCCAGGACACCGACTTCACCTGGGCGGAGTTCGCGCGCCGCAACAACGACGAACTGGTCGCCACCTGGGGCAACCTCGTCAACCGCACGCTCAAGAACGTCCATCGGCACTTCGGCGAGGTTCCGGCCCCCGGTCCGCTGAACGAGGCCGACGAGCAGATCCTGGCCGCGATCGAGGCCGGGCTCGACTCGGTGGGTGGCGAGATCGAGGGTGTTCGCTTCAAATCGGGGCTGACCGAAGCGATGCGGTTGGCCACGCTTACCAACCAGTACGTGAGTGAGCAGGCGCCCTGGAAGTTGATCGAGTCCGACCGCGAGCGGGCCGCGACGATTCTGTACGTCGCCCTGCGCTGCGTCGACAACCTGAAGCTCCTCTTGACGCCCTTCCTGCCCTTCTCCTCCCAGGCCCTACACGAGTTGCTCGGCTACAGCGACGACATCGCCGGCAAGCTCGAGTTCGTCGAGCATCGTGAGGAGGGTGACTCGCATCTGGTTCTGACCGGGCAGTACGAGTCGCTGCGCGGGCGCTGGCGGGCAAGCGAGCTTCCAGTCGGCCAGAAGCTGCTGGAGCCCAAGCCGCTCTTCCGCAAGCTCGATCCCGAGGCCGTCGTCGCCGAGGAGCTGCGGCGGATGGAAGAGGCGGCGCACTAGTGATCGACGCGCACGCGCACCTTGACGCGTGCGAGCCGAGCCCCGACGAGCTCATCGCCCGCTCGCGCGCCGCTGGCCTGGAGGCGATCGTCAGCGTCGGCATGGGCATCGATTCCTGCCGCGAGACGGTTGTGCTCGCCGAGCGTCACGACGATGTCTTCGCTGTCCTCGGCGTGCATCCACACCAGGCGAGTTCGGCCGACGCCGGGCGCCTCGACGAGCTCGAGCAACTGCTCGGATCTCCACGCGCGGTTGCGATCGGGGAGATGGGGCTCGACTACTACCGCGAGTTGGCGCCTCGGTCAGCCCAACGCGATCTCTTTTCGGTCGAGCTCGAGCTGGCCGCCCGGCTCGATAAGCCGGTCGTGATCCACAGCCGCGAGGCCGACGTCGACACTCGCGTCCTGCTCGATGGCTTTGCGGGCACAGTCGTCCTGCACTGTTTCTCTTCGCCTGGCCTTCTCGAGTGGGCGCTCGAGCGCGACTTTTACATCTCCTTCGCCGGCAACGTCACCTACCCTAAAGCCGAAGAGTTGCGCGGCGCGGCGCGGCGAGTCCCGCCCGAGCGCCTGCTAGTCGAGAGCGACTGCCCCTACCTGGCGCCACAGCAGAAGCGCGGTCGCCCCAACGAGCCCGCCTTCATCGTCCACACGCTCGCGGTACTGGCCGAGGTGCGCGGCGAGTCGGCCGCAGAGCTGGCGCAGCGCACCGCCGCCAACACCCGCGTGGCCTTCTCTCTGCCATGAGCCCGCCGCTGTTCAAAGCGAAGAAGAGGTTGGGCCAGCACTTCTTGGTCGACGAGAACATGCTCGGAGTAATCGGGCGCCTGGCCCGGCTCGACGTCGCCGATAGGGTGCTCGAGATCGGGCCCGGACTAGGTGTACTCACGGCCTACCTGGCCGAGCGCGTGGCACACGTCGACACCGTCGAGCTCGACCGAGGGCTGGAATCGCACCTACGCGAGCGCTTCGCCGGCAGCGAGAAGGTGTCGCTCCACTTCGGCGACGCGCTGGCAGTGGATCTGGCAGCGCTGGCTCCTCGGGCGACGAAGCTGGTGGCGAACCTTCCCTACAACATCGCCACGCCTCTGATCGTCGAATCGATCGACGGTCTGCCTCAGATCGAGCTCTGGTGCGTGATGGTGCAGCGCGAGGTGGCCGATCGGCTCTTCGCTTCGCCGGGAACGAAGGCCTACGGCGCGGTCTCGGTGCTCGTCCAGCTGGCAGCGGAGCGGAGCGGTTTCCACGCCGTCTCGCGCGAGGTTTTCCGGCCGCGACCGCGCGTCGAGTCGGCTCTCGTTGCCTTCGTCCGCAAGCCCATGAGCGAGAACTTCGTACGGATCAAGCGAGTTGTCAATGCGGCCTTCGCTTACCGGCGAAAGACTCTTGCCAACTCGCTCGCCATCGCCGGGCTGGCTTCGAGAGAGCTCGCAGAGGCGGCGCTCGCGCAGATCGATCGCGATCCTCGCAGCCGGGCCGAGGCACTGGCGCCGGCAGAGTTCATCGCACTGACGGAGGCTCTTTCGTGAGCTGGGTGCTGGCGCCGGCCAAGCTCAACCTGGCTCTCGTCGTCGGCCCCGTGCAGGAGAACGGGAAGCACGAGTTGGTGACCGTTTTCCAACGGATCGCGCTCGCCGATCGGATCGAGCTCGAGCCGGCGCCCGCGCTTCGGGTCGACGGATTCGCAACCGACACGATCGTTCGCCTGGCGCTAGAGGCGCTGGCTCGAGAAGCGGGTGTCGAGCCCGCCTGGCGCGTGTCGATAGAGAAGAGCGTGCCTGTTGCGGCCGGTCTGGCCGGAGGCTCGAGTGACGCGGCAACGGCGCTACGACTCGCGAACGAGACTCTCGCGGAGCCGCTGTCACCGTTCCGGCTCGCCGAGCTCGCCCGCACGCTCGGCGCCGACGTTCCCTTCTTCCTCGCCGAGGGGCCGCAGCTCGGTACGCGCGACGGCTCCGAGCTGCGCTCGCTCCAGCTCCCGCAGGACTACACGGTGCTTCTGCTTCTGCCGGCCGGAGTGACAAAATCCTCGACGGCCGAGGTCTATCGAGCGTTCGATCGGCGCGGCGGCGAGCGGGGCTTTTCGGAGCGTCGGGCAGCACTGCTGGCTGCCCTCGAGGACGTGCACCAACCCTCAGATCTGGCGCTTTTCCCCCCGAACGACCTCGTCGCTTCGCCTCTGAGCATTCGGCTAGTCGAGCTGGGGGCTTTCCGCGCCGGCGTGTCCGGAGCCGGCTCCGCCGTCTACGGCCTGTTCGAGCGGCGAGCCCAGGCCGAGGCCGTCGCCGAGGAGATGTCGCGAAGCGGCGAGATCTGGATCACCGAGCCGGCCTGGTAGCTTTGCACCGTGGCGAGCAACGAGTACCGAGAGCAAGCAACGATCGAGCACGGAAGCTCGAGGCTCAATCGGTTCCTGCACGCGAACCGCTTCAGGATCGCGCTCATCATCGTGATAGTCGAGGCGCTTCTCGTTGCCTTCAGCGCGATCGCTCTCTGGCTCGCCGTCGTGATCGCGGCCGGAGTGCTCGCGCTCTATCTGCTCGGGCGGAAGGAGTTGAGTGGATCGGCGCGCGAGCTGGCCTGGATAGTCGCCGCCTCGCAGGCAGTCGGCGTGCTCGTGTTCGTCCTGACGCTGGTGGCGATCGTGTTCGTCATCGTTGCCCTCGTCGTACTTGCGCTGGCGGCTCTCGGTGCGCTGCTGATCGAGCGGCGCTAGCGCCGCGGCGACAGGAACGGGCGAGATGATCACGCCCGTTCGCGGGCGATACTCTTCGAGCGACGCATCGGTGGGGCGTGGCCAAGTGGTAAGGCAACGGGTTTTGGTCCCGTGATCCCAGGTTCGAATCCTGGCGCCCCAGAACAACTGGCGAGAATCTGACGATTCCCGCCAGCGTCTTTTTCGGGCGCGAGCTGCGCCTTCGGCGCTCGCTCAGCGCAACGTCCTAGGAACGTAGCGGCCTGCCGCTGGTGCTTTCCGGGGTCCGCGACGAGTTGAGGACGGGCGTTCGATGAGCCGCAGCCGCTCGTGTCGGCTGCGGCGGCTTCGCTGGGTATCTACTCGCTTCGCGAGTGATCCATGCGAGGTATCCGGCCGGAACCTCCGGTTTCCTCGGCGCCGCGACGGCGAACGAATCGGATCGCGCTCGGCTCTCGGTGCGGCCGAAATGCGTGTGTCCACTCGCTTCTTCTCGTCGCCCGCCGCATGCCACGTCGCCGCTGGGGAGGCGCGCTTTCGGCAGACAAGGCAGAATGTGCGCGTGCGCCGGGCAGGTCGAAGATGACTGGTTCTCCCAGACTCGGAGCGGTCGTCATGGCCGCCGGGTTCGGGACGCGGATGAAGTCAGCGCTGCCGAAGCATCTACATACGATCCTCGGCCTGAGGATGGTGGACTGGGTGATGGCCGCTGCGTACGAGCTCGAGCTCGACCTACTCGTTGTCGTCGCCTCGCCACCCACCGCCGATCTCTTTACGGGGCTCGACGTGGTTATCCAGGAGCGACCGCTCGGGACTGGCGACGCCGTTCGCTCTGCCCGGGAGCTGCTCGAGGGCCGAGCCGACGAGGTTCTCGTGCTTTCGGGCGATACGCCTCTTCTCACCTCCGCCCTGCTCGAGCAGCTGATCGATGCGCACAGGCAAGACGCGGCCGCTGCGACGGTGCTCTCCTTCTGCCCCGAGGATGTCCGTAGCTACGGGCGAGTGCTCCGCGACGAGAACGGTCGTGTCAGCGCAATCGTCGAGGCCGGCGACGCTACGCCCGAGGAGCTCGCCGTGCGCGAGGTCAACTCTTCCATCTATGTCTTCGCGGCCGAGAAGCTGTGGCCCGCGCTGGAAAGGCTCGAGCCCGCGAATACGCAGGGCGAGCTCTACCTCACCGACGCGATTCGCTTCCTGGTTGCCGATGGCGAGCTCGTCAGCGCTCATGTCGCTAGCGACCCGATCGAGACCGAAGGCGTCAATACCAGGCTGGAGATGGCCAACGCCACAGCCATCCTGCGCGATCGAATCAACGAGGCGCACATGCTCGCCGGAGTCACCATCGTCGATCCGGCCTCGACCTGGATCGAGCCGACCGTCGAGCTCGAGCCCGACTCGATCGTCCATCCTTTCTGCATCCTGCGCGGGCGCACACGCGTCCGCAGCGGCGCCGAGATTGGACCCCAGGTCGTCGCTATCGACGCCGAGATCGGCGAGGGCGTAACGGTAGGACCGTTCTGTTACCTGCGCCCGGGCACCGTGCTCGAGAAGGGCGCCAAGGCCGGCACTTTCGTCGAGATCAAGAATTCGCACGTGGGGGCTGGGGCGAAGGTCCCACACCTCTCCTACATCGGCGACTCGGAAATCGGCGAGGGCACGAACGTCGCGGCCGGGGCGATTACGGCCAACTACCGTCCCGAGCTCGGACGCGGCAAGCAGAAGACGAAGATAGGACGTAACGTCCGCACCGGCGTGCACAACTCGTTCGTGCCTCCGGTTGAGATAGGAGATGATTCGGTAATAGCGGCAGGATCGGTGATCACCGACGACGTTCCGCCCGGCGCGCTCGCGATCGCCCGCTCTCGCCAGCTGAACAAGGAGGGTTATGCTCGTGGGCCAGATGGCGACTGACGCGTCTCAGTTAGCTGGACTAGAGGCGTCCATGACCACCGAGCCGAACCCCGAAAGGCACTGGATCGAGCGCGGCCCGCAAAAAAGGCTGATGCTCTTCTCCGGGCGCTCGCACAAGGTGCTGGCACAGCACATCGCCGACAAGCTCGGCATCGAGCTCGGCGCGGTCGAGCTGGAGACCTTCGCCAACGGCGAGACCTACTGCCACTACCTGGAATCGATTCGCGGCAGCGACGTCTTCCTGGTGCAGACGGGCTGCCCGCCGGTCGACCGCAACCTGATGGAGCTGCTGCTGATGGCGCAGGCGGCCAAGCTCGCCTCGGCCAAGCGCATCACTGCAGTCATGCCCTGGTTCCCGTACTCGCGTCAGGAGAAGAAGTCGGCGCCCAGGGAGCCGATCTCCGCCAAGCTTGTCGCCGACTTTCTCCAGGACGCCGGCGTTGACCGCGTCCTGACGATGGACCTGCATGCCGGGCAGATTCAGGGCTTCTTCGACATCCCGGTCGACCACATGACCGCCCTGCCGCTCTTTGCCCAGTACTTCCGCGACAAGGGGCTCTCGGGCGAGAGCGTCGTCTCGGTCTCGCCGGATCCCGGCCGCGCCAAGATGGCGCGCAAGTTCGGGCAGATGCTCAACTGCGAGATGGCCGTGATGAACAAGACCCGACCCGCGCACGACCAGGCCGCGATCAGCCAGGTGATCGGCGACGTGAAGGGCAAGATCGCCGTGATGGGAGACGACATGATCGTCACTGGCGGCACGCTCGTGGCCGCCGCCGGAGCGCTGAAGAAAGCCGGAGCTCTCGCCGTGCACGTCTTCGCCACGCACGGACACTTCTCGGGCGACGCGCTCGAGAGGCTGACCGGCGGAGATTTCGCCGAGATTGTTGTCACCGACACGGTGCCGATCGACCCACTCGATCGACCCGAGTCGCTCACGGTGCTCCCGGTCTCCAGTCTGCTGGCCGAGACGATCCTGAGCGTCTTCAGCGACAGCTCGGTCTCGGCCATCTTCGAGGGCGAGAACCAGCTCTTCTGACTCGCTGCCAGTCTCGCAATTCCCGGCGGGTTTTAATCGGGTGAGTCGGTCGTACCTCGAAATTGCGGAGACGAATTCGTTGTTCGGAGACACAAGGTTATACTCGAGCTATGCGAAACCGGACTTATATACCGAGCTTCCTCTTCGTCGTCTATATCGTCGTGGGTTTGATCATTGCTCAGCAGCATCACTACTTCAACAACCTGGGCACGGTCAGGCGGGTCGTGTCGGCAGTATTTGCCGTCCTCTTGTGGTGGCTGGTTCTGCTCGGTATCAATTTGCAGATCAAATAACAACCGCAAGACCGTGAACTGCGAGCGCGATTCGCTCGTGACAGAAGTGCGCTCTGCGCGTGATAACCGCCGACAGCTCGACAGGAGGCTAGATGACAGTGGTCGTACCGTCTACTGTTACTAGCGGAATGTTTCGCGGGTTCTCTAGAAAGGTGGCAGATTAAGAGCCATGAGAGTCCTCGTTGTCGATGACGAGCAGCCTCTGCGCGAGGCACTCGAGCGGGCACTGAAGGTCGAGCACTACGAGGTGGAGACCGCCGAAAACGGCGCCCAGGCGCTCGAGCGGATGAAGAATGACGGGCACGGAATCGACGCGGTCGTCCTCGACGTGCTGATGCCGGGCATCGACGGGCTCGAGGTCTGCCGGCAGCTTCGCACCTCGGGCGACAAGACGCCGGTGCTGATACTCACTGCCCGCGTAGAGGTCGAGGACAGGGTCGCCGGGCTCGACGCCGGCGCCGACGACTACGTCACCAAACCGTTCAACCTCGGGGAGTTGCTGGCACGCCTGCGCGCCCTCCTGCGCCGGGCTGGCGGCTCCAACGACCAGATCCTCCGCTTCGCCGATCTCGTCCTCAACCCGGTAGCCCACGAGGTGCACCGCGGCGACCGCTTGATCGAGGTCACGCGCACCGAGTTCCTGCTGCTCGAGCTCTTCCTGGTCAACCCGCGCCAGGTGCTCTCGCGCTCGATCATCTTCGATCGGGTCTGGGGATACGACTTCGGGCCCAGCTCCAACTCGCTCGAGGTCTACATCGGCTACCTGCGGCGCAAGACGGAGGCCGGGGGAGAGCCGCGCTTGGTTCACACCGTGCGCGGAGTGGGCTACATCCTTCGCGAAACCGCCTAGGGGCTTTCCGATGAGCTTTCGCCTGCGCCTGATAGTCATGTCGGCGCTGGCCGTGACGGTCGCGATCGCACTCGTCGCGAGCACCGTCTACGTGCTCGTACGCGCGCAGCTCTACAACGAGCTCGACCGTTCACTGAAGGATCGGACTGCTCAGGCCACATACGTGAAGAACTTGTCCTCGCCGACCCATTGCAACGTGAATCTCACGTCGTCGCTCGCCGGCAGGCTGGGCGGTTACTACCAGACGATCACCGCGACCGGCGATGTATTGAAACATTTCGGTCTGCCTGACGGTACCCGGCTTCCCGTGACCAAGCGGGTAAGAAGCATGACGACCGGCAGGACAGACGCCTTCTTCACTGGCGTCACAATCGAAATCCCCCGCGGCAAGAGCGTGCAGAAGCAGGGCGTTCGTGTCTACACGTCCTTTCTCGCTCCCGACTGTGCCATCCAGGTCGCCCGGCCCCTGACGGCTGTTACGCAACCGCTGCGACGCGTTGCCGTCGCCTTGCTCGTCGTCAGTCTGGGCGGAATCGGGCTGGCTGTCATCCTCGGCTGGATCGTCGCCGGTATGGCGCTTCGTCCAGTCCGCAACATGACCGAGGCCAGCGAGCACGTTGCTCGCACACGCGATCTCTCTCGTCGTATCGAGATGCGCGGTCGTGACGAGCTCGCGCGTCTTGCCAGGTCTTTCAACACGATGCTCGAGGCGCTCGATCTATCGCTGCGCTCGCAGCGCCAACTCGTCGCGGACGCCTCGCACGAGCTACGAACTCCACTGACGACCGTAAAAACGAACGTAGAGGTGATGCTCCGCGCCGAGCTGCCGAAAGAGGAGCAGAAGGAGATTCTGCGCGACGTCAGCCAGCAGATCGACGAGCTGGCGGTGCTCGTGACCGACATCGTCGACCTGGCGCGCGGAGTCGAGCCGAACCTGGAGGTCGAGGAGGTTCGCCTTGACCTGCTCGTCGAGCAGGCGGTCGGGCGCGAGCGCCGGCTTTCGCCCCGGAACGTGTTCGTGCTCGACCTGAAGCCATGTCTCGTGAAAGGGGTTCCGAGTCGGCTCGAGCGGGCGGTTGCCAACCTGCTCGACAACGCCTGTAAGTGGAGCCCGCCCGATGCCGAGATCGAGGTTGCCGTGGAAGGGGGCACCGTCAGCGTCCGCGATCACGGTCAGGGGATCGACGATGAGGATCTACCCTTCGTTTTCGATCGCTTCTATCGAGCCCCGTCCGCTCGCGCTCTTCCCGGCTCGGGGCTCGGGCTGGCGATCGTGCGCCAGGTGGCCGAGTCGCATGGTGGTCAGGTGACCGTCGAGCAGCCGAGCGACGGCGGGGCGTTGCTTTCGATCGTGCTCCCCTGCCTCGACGAGAGCTGGCGCTCGCCCTAGAACTCGACCGGCTTACTACTGATCGAGTGCCCATGACGACGACTACCCGTCGCCAGGTAAGGACTCGCGCATGTTCTCCTCGCGTGTTCCGACCCGGGGCGCCTCGCGGCAAGCTTCCGCTCGGCTGGCCGGCGTCGATCAAGGACGTACCGATCGTGAACGGGTACTCCTGGGAGATGGCAAATGGGCGAAACCGCGGGGCTGGTCTGACCTGTCGCCAGGGGCTCGAGACGGTGCAGCACGTCGTATCGTCGGGCACTCGATGCGCCGTGGTCGCTACACTTCGCCGCCATGGCTGCTGAGAGAGTCAAGCTCGAGGTTCAGGAACGCGTGCAGCGAGGTTCCGCTGCCAACCGGCGCCTGCGCCATGAAGGGCTGGTGCCTGGCGTTCTCTATGGGTACGAGCTGGAGTCGCGAGCGATCGCCGTACCCGAGCCGGAGTTGCGTCGCGCATTGACCGGCGAGCACGGAGCGCACGCGATCCTCGACGTCGTCGTCGCCGGCGAGAAGAAAGCGCATCCCTCGATTCTCAAGGCCTACCAGCGCGATCCTGCTCGTGGTGGCCTTCTGCACGTTGATTTCCAGGCCGTTCGTCTCGACCAGACGATCCACGCCGCCGTTGCCGTAACACTCATCGGCGAAGCGCTGGGCTCACGCTCAGGCGGAATCGTCGCGCCGGCCGCGCGTGAGCTCGCCGTGGAAGCCTTGCCGGCCCAGGTCCCCGATCAGATCGAAGTCGACATAAGCTCGCTCGAGATCGGTGACTCGCTGCACCTCTCCGATCTGACAGCGCCCGAGGGCGCCGTCTTCCTCGATGAACCCGACACGCTCATCGTCACCGTGACGCCGCCGTCTCGCGCGCTGGAGGAGATAGAGGAAGCCGAAGCCGAAGCAGCTGCCGAAGCCGCCGCCGAAGAGGCAGGGGCAGAGGGCGAAGAGGCTGCAGGCGAAGGCCCGGCGGGCGAGGGCGAAGCACCCTCCGAGTAGATGAGCTGGTTTCGTCGAGGCGAAGCGGTCTCGACGCTGGATCTGCTTGTCGCTGGACTTGGCAACCCCGGGCGCGAGTACTCGGGCAACCGTCACAACATCGGCTTCATGGTTGCCGGCGAGCTTGCCCGCCGGCACGACGGCCGCTTTCGAGACAAGTTCTCCGGGCAGCTGGCCGAGTTGAGGCTGGAGGGAAAACGCGCCGCACTGCTCAAGCCGGAGACCTACATGAACGAGTCCGGTCGCTCGATTGCGGCCGCGCTGCGCTTCTTCAAGCTTGCCCCGGAGAAGCTGCTCGTCATTCACGACGACGTCGATCTGGAGCCCGGCCGCTTACAGCTGCGACTGGGCGGAGGCCTTGCCGGTCACAACGGTCTGCGCTCTATTGCCCAGGCGCTCGGGACCAAGGAGTTCCTGCGCCTTCGTGTCGGAATCGGGCGGCCCGGTCGCGGCGATCGGCGCTCGGTCGCCGACTTCGTGCTTTCCGATTTCGAGTCCGAGGTCGATCTGGGTGAGATAGTCGCTCGCGCCGCCGATGCGGTCGAGCTGCTCGCCGGCGAGGGCCCGGAATCGGCGCAGGCGCGCTTCAACGAGCGCTAGCTCAGCAGGAGAGCTTCTTCCAGCACGGCGAAAGCCTCGTCGTTGCGCCCGCTCTGACGCAGGATCTGCGCCCACCAGCGCAGGAGCTTGCTGGCCACCCGCTGGTCGGCCGAGCGGAGTAGCGACAGCGCCTTCTCGACCTCGACCTCGGCGGCGGCCACCTGACCCGTTTGCGCGAGTCCCTCGGCCAGCGTCCAGTGCGCGCCGCCGCGCTCGATGGAGTCGATCACCGCTGTGATCGCCAGCGCCGACCTGGCGAGCACGATCGCTTCCTCGGGGTTGCCGCCCTTCAGCGCGGCTCGTGCCCGCTCGCGGCGGATGCGGAAGCCCTCTGTCTCCGTCTCGCCGCCGATCAGGTAGGACGTCGCCAGCTCCACGTTCGCAAGCGCGTCGCTAGCCCTGCCTGCCTCCGTGAGCATGTGCGCGTAGAGCAGGTGCGCCTGCGCAAGCCCGTGGACGTTCTCACTCGCCTCGAGCGAGGCCAGTGCTCTCCTGAGCGCGACGAGCTCGCCACGCATGTCGTGCTCCTCGCGCGCAGACTGCGCCTGCATCGTGAAGATGCGGGCCTGCTCGTTTGGATCGCGCAGCTGTTCGGCCTGCCCGAGCGTGCGCGAGAGTAACTGGTTGGCCTCCTCATCAGAGCCCGATTGAGCCAACAGCGAGGCCAGATCGGATGCGAAGGAGGCGGCCATGGCCGAGCCAGGCCCGACCAGCTTCTCGGCGCTCGCCAGCGCCTTTTCTAGCGACTCGACCGCCTCGCGCTGCCTGCCGTTGGCGCTGAGGCAGCGGGCTGCCGCGCGGAAGAGCTCGGGGCCGACGATCGGATTGAGCCTCTCTTCCGCGATCAATGGCAGCAGGCACTCGATTGCTCGCTCATTGTCGCCTCGCTGGCATGCGGCTAGACCGAGCAAAAGCTGCGCGCGAGTGGTGGCGCGCTCGTCGCTGTCGCGCTCAGCCTCTTCGAGAATCGGAAGCAACAACCTCTCGGCGGTGCTCGCGTCGTTGTCCAGGCGCAAAATCAACTCCGCCCGTAGCGCTCGTACTTCTCTTTCCTCGCGTGGATTGACATCGACGCCTCGCTCGAGGAGGTCGGGGGTGACGCCGAGCGTCTTGGCCAGCTCGCGGATGGCTTTGACGGAGGGAACGCGCGTCCCGGCCTCGATGCGTGAGATGTAGGCGTTCGAGACGCCACACGACGAGATCTGCCGTTGCGAGAACCCACACTCCAGTCGAAGGCGCCGGAGTCGCTCGCCGATGGTCTCGCCGCTTGACTCGGTCACCTGTCAAGTGTTACTGCCCGTTTAGTCAACGTCAACTCCAGTAGTGGGCCGAGGTGTCAGAAGTCGGACAGGGCGGCCGCCTCGGACACGTAGACCTACCGGATAGCCCCTAAACTGCCCCTGCGGGACGGAGGTCCCGCCAAAGTCATGGTCCGACCGATTCTTCACGTCTTTGTCCGCGAGCTCGCAGGCCACGAGCGACTCGCCAACCTGGCCGCCTCGCTACCCACCCGCGCGCGTGTCTCCGAGCCGGCGCTACCGCTCCTCGTCAGCGCTCTCTACGAGCTGCTCGAGCGCTCGCTCGTGATCGCCGTCGCCGACGACGAGGCTGCCCGAGATCTCGCCGAGGCTGCGAGCTGGTTCCTCGGCATCGAGCAGGTGGCCTTCCTGCCCAGCCGCGGCGTGCGCTGGGATTCCGGGCTCACCCCGGCCGCCCATCTGATCGGCGAGCGGGCTCGAGCGCTCGACGTGCTCGAGGCGGGCGGTCTCGTCTGCGTGTCCGCCGCGGCTCTTGCCGATGGGATGCCACCGCCCGAGGCTCGACCCGCGGCGATCCGCCTTCGCCTCGGCGATCTGAAGCGCCTGGATGAGATCGCACGCGATCTCGCCGTGGCCGGCTACGAGCGGGTCGAAAGAGCCGAGGAGCGCGGTCAGTTCGCCGTTCGCGGCGGTCTCCTCGACGTGTTCCCCTCGAGCGGGCGTGATCCCCTCCGGATCGAGCTCTTCGGTGATGAGATCGAGCAGATGAGGGCTTTCTCGCCCTTCACGCAACGCACCCTGCACGAGGTCGAGGAGGTGCTGATCCATCCGGCTTCGGAATGGAGATCCGATCTCGTGACGGCGGCGCTTGAAGAGCACGGCGCGAGCCTGCCTCCACTACCGGTCGTCTCGTTACTCGATGCCGTGCCCGATCTCGTCTGGCAGCGCGAGGAGGTCGAGCGCGTCTGGCGCGAGGAGCTCGAGATCGAGCCGCTCTCGCTCGAGGGGGTGAGTGAGCTCGATCCGTTCCCGCGTGGGCAGCCGTTCTCTTTCGAGGCACAGCGGCCGGCGATCGCGGCGCGTGGCCTGAGCGAGGCCGAGCGGGACCTCACCTCCTTCGTGCGCGCTGGGCTGCGTGTCGTCGTAGCCTTCTCGCACCGCGGAGAGGCGTTGCGCACGGGGAGTCGTTTGCGAGCACTGTCGGCGCCGCTTCTGGAGGAGGGAGAGGAGCTCGCCCGCGAGGGAGAGCTGCGCTTCGCGGTCTCGCCGGCTCGGCGTGGGTTTGTCTGGAGGGAGCTCGGTCTCGCACTGCTCCCCGAGACGCAGGTCTTCCGCAAGCGCCCGTCCCGTGCGGCGCCACGGATCGGGCGCGCTCTGCAGTCGTTCTCCGAGCTGCGTCCGGGTGACTACGTCGTGCACGAGGATCAGGGAGTCGGCAGGCTGATCGCCTTCGAGACGAAGGAGGTGGCGGGCGTCACGCGCGACTACCTGCTGCTCGGCTTCAAGGGCGACGATCGTCTCTACGTCCCGCACGAGCAAATCGCCAAGATCTCGCGCTATATCGGCGCCGACGGCAAGGCGCCGGCACTCTCCAAGCTCGGTGGCAAGGCTTGGCAGCTGCTCAAGTCGCGCGCCCGCGTCAACGTGCACGAGCTGGCCGGCGAGTTGATCTCGCTCTACGCGCAACGGCAGCAGGTAGAGGGAGTCGCCTACGAGCTCGAGCATGAGTGGCTCAGCCAGCTCGAGGCCAGCTTCCCCTACCGCGAGACCGACGATCAGGAGCGAGCGATCGAGGCGGTCAAGGAGGATCTGGAGTCGCCACGGCCGATGGACCGCCTGATCTGCGGCGACGTCGGCTTCGGTAAGACGGAGATCGCGATTCGCGCGGCCTTTGCCGTCACTCTCGCCGGGCGCCAGGTGCTCGTGCTGGCGCCGACGACCGTGCTCGCCGAGCAGCACTGGAATACTTTCCGTGAGCGCTACCGCGACTTTCCGGTGCGTGTCGAGATGATCTCGCGCTTCCGCAAGGCTTCCGATACCAAGCGCATCCTGGCCGATTTCAGAGAGGGAAAGATCGACATTCTGATCGGCACTCATCGCGTGCTCTCGCGTGACGTCATCCCGAAGAGCCTCGGTCTGGTGGTGCTAGACGAGGAACAGCGGTTCGGCGTCGCCCAGAAGGAGCTTCTCCGCTCACTCAGGCTCGAGGTTGACGTGCTCACACTGACCGCAACGCCGATACCGCGCACGCTGCACATGTCGCTCGCTGGCCTGCGCGACATCTCCACGATCGAGACTCCACCCGAGGGTCGCCAGCCGATCAGGACCTTCGTTGGCGTGTACGACGAGGAGCTGGTGAAGACCGCGCTCGAGCGCGAGCATGCGCGCGGCGGCCAGTCTTTCTACCTCCACAACAGGGTCGAGACGATCGAGGAGACCGCGGAGCGCCTACGGCAGCTCTGCCCGGGGCTGTCGATGATCGTCGGTCACGGCAAGATGCGCGAGCGGGAGCTCGAGGATTGCATGCTCCGCTTCCTGCACGGTGAGGCCGACGTGCTCGTCTCGACGACGATCATCGAGTCGGGGCTCGACATCCCGCAGGCGAACACGCTGATAGTCGAGCGGGCGGACATGCTCGGGCTGGCCCAGCTCTACCAGATTCGCGGCCGGGTTGGTCGCTCCGATCGCGTCGCCCACGCCTACCTGCTCTACCCGAGCGCCGAGGAGCTTTCACACGAGGCGCGTATGCGCCTGGCTACGCTCGCCGACCACACCGAGCTGGGAGCGGGTCTGGCGATTGCCATGCGCGACCTCGAGTTGCGGGGCGCGGGCGCGCTGCTCGGTGACGAGCAGTCGGGTCACGTGGCCGCGGTGGGCTTCGAGCTCTACGTGGAGATGCTCGAGGAGGCGGTCGCCGAGCTCTCCGGCCGGCGCCGCGCCACGCCGCGCCCGCTCCGGATCGACGCTCGCATCGACGCCTACATTCCCGCCGGCTACGTGCCCTCGGAGGCACTCAAGATCGACCTGCACCGGAGACTGGCGCTGGTCGAGGACGAGAACGAGCTACGCGAGCTGGAGGGTTCCTGCGAGGATCGTTTCGGGCCGCTTCCGGAGCCCGTCGCCAACCTCTTCGCGATCCAACGCGCGAAACTCGATCTAGCTCAGATAGGCGCGGATTATCTCGTCTTTCGCGACGGCCGTGTGAGTGTCGGCCCGCTCGTGCTGGGCTCGGCCGAGCTGCGCGAGCTCAGAAATCGGGTGGAGACGGCGGTCTACAGCTCGTCGCAGAGAGAGGTGACGTTGCGCAGCTCCACCTTCGATGCGGCCAGCGACCTGCTCGTTGCTATAATCGCCACGCGCCGGGCGCTGTGAAGAGACTCGTTTTAGGCGCTTTACCAGATGAAAACTCGGCGCATCATTACCCTCCTCAGTCTCGCGGTCGTCGCCGTGGCGGTGCTCGCGGCTTGCGGTGGTAAGAGCAAGCGCAACGTACCGGCGAACGGGATCGCAGTCGTCGGCAGCGAGGTGGTCCTCCACTCGCAGTACGACGCACTGCTGACTCAGTCGAAGTCGCAATACACGCAGGCCAAGAAGGCTTTCCCCGCGCTCGGAAGCGCCGCTTACGAATCGGTGAAAGACAAGATCGTGGCCTCGCTCGTCCTGTCTGCGGCGATCGATCAAGAGGCGGCGAACATGGGCATCAAGGTCACTGACGCCGAAGTCAACACCAGCTTGCAACAGGTGATCCAACAGACTTTCAAAGGCAGCAAGGCCAAGTACCAGACGGAGCTTCGTAAGGAGCATGTGACCGAGCAGCAGCTAAAGGACGGCCTCCGCCAGAACCTGATCGGCCAGCGCGTGCAGGCGCAACTGACCCAGAGCGTCAAGGTTTCGAAGAGCGATATCCAGAAGTACTACGACGGGCACAAGACGAGCTACAAGGTGGGCGAGAGTCGTGACGTCTCGCACATTCTCGTCAAGACCAAGGCCCAGGCCGAAAGCGTCTACCAACAGCTGAAGGCAGGAGCCGACTTCGCAAAGCTGGCCAAGAAGTACTCGACCGATTCCACGAAGTCGAGTGGCGGCAGCCTCGGAGTCCAGCAGAAGGCCCAGCTGGTACCTACGTTTGCGAAGGCCCTGTTTGCGCTCAAGACCGGCACCTTCTCGAAGCCGGTCAAGACTATCTACGGCTGGCACGTCATCCTCGCGACCGGGCCGATCAAGCCGGCGCATACCCAATCGCTCACCGAGGCCTCGGCGACGATCGAGCAAACCCTGCTCTCCGGGAAGCAACAGCAGGCCATCTCCGACTGGGTAGCCAAGGCACGTAAGTACAGCACCGATAACACGACCTACGCGACCGGCTTCGCACCGCCCGCGTCGAGCACATCCACGGTCGCCACGACCACGACTTCGACGACCTAGCATCGCGGCGCCGGGAGGCGATCTTGAGCGACCCTTCGCAAGCGCTTCTCGAGCTGCAACAGTTGACCACGCGCCTACGTCGTGACTGTCCGTGGGATCGTGAGCAGACCGCGGCCACGATCGTTCCGCACACGATCGAGGAAGCTTACGAGGTGGCCGACGCGGTGCTCGCGGGAGACGCGGCCAAGGAGTTGGACGAGCTCGGCGACCTGCTCTTCCAGGTCTACTTCCTCTCGCTCCTGCTCGAGGAGGAGGGCGAGGGCGATCTCGAGCGGGTGGCTCGACATTGCCACGAAAAGCTCGTGCGCCGGCATCCGCACGTATTCGGGAAGGCCGAGGCGGAGACCACTGGGCGAGTGCTCGAGAACTGGGAGAAGATCAAGGCCGGCGAGGAAGGGCGCGAAGGCATCTTCCACGATGTCAGTACTGGGTTGCCGGGGTTCCTGATGGCGCAAAAGCTGCAGAGTCGCGCGGCCGCGGTCGGTTTCGACTATCCGGCGCTCTCCGAAGCTCTGGCCGATCTCGCCTCGGAGCTCGACGAGCTTTCCGAGGCGATAGCGGTTGCCGGGCAGCCTGCGCCCGGCGCCGAGCCGGATCCCCACGTCGCCGCGGAGATCGGTGACGTACTCTTTGCCTGTGTGAATGTGAGCCGGCTCGCCCGTGTCGACGGTGAGCTGGCCCTCAGGCAGGCGGCCGGTCGCTTCCGCGATCGCGTCGAGCTTGCCGCCTCGCTGGCTGAGGCCGACGGTAAGAAGTTTTCCGCGCTCACGCTCGCGGAACAAGACAGCTACTTCGATCGAGCAAAGGAGATAACAAAATGAGTAGCAGGATCGCCGCAGTTCACGGCCGCCAGGTTCTCGACTCGCGCGGCAACCCGACGGTCGAGGTCGACCTCCTGCTCGAGTCCGGGCACAAGGGCCGTGCGATCGTTCCCTCGGGCGCCTCGACTGGCGCGCACGAAGCGGTCGAGCTTCGCGACGGCGACATGAGCGTCTACCTGGGCAAGTCAGTCACCAAGGCAGTCGCCAACGTCAACGGTGAGATCGCGGCGGCGCTCAAGGGCGCCGATCCCGAGGATCAGCGTGGCATCGATCAGAAGCTGATCGAGCTCGACGGAACTCCGAACAAGGGCCGCCTCGGCGCCAATGCGGTGCTCGGCGCCTCGCTGGCGGCCGCCAAGGCGGCGGCGAGCCAAGCCGATCTATCGCTCTTCCGCTGGCTCGGCGGCCCGGATGCGAACACGCTGCCGGTGCCGATGCTGAACGTGATCAACGGCGGTGTCCACGCCCAGAACTCGATCGATCTGCAGGAGTTCATGGTCGTCCCGGTGGGAGCCACGAGCTTCGCCGAGGCACTGCGCATCGCCGCCGAGGTCTACCACACCCTGAAGAGCGTCATCTCCTCGCGCGGCCTGGCGACCGGCGTCGGCGACGAGGGTGGATTCGCGCCCGACTTGCCTTCGACCGAAGCGGCGATCGAGGCCATCCTCGAAGCAGCCGAAAAGGCTGGACACGCCGACAAGGTTGCGATCGCGCTCGATCCGGCCGCTAGCGAAGTATTCAAAGACGGCCGCTACGTGCTCACCGGCGAGGGTAAGAACCTGAGCTCGAGCGAGATGACCGACTACTACGCCTCGCTCATCGATCGCTTCCCGATCGTTTCGATCGAGGACGGCCACGCCGAGGACGACTGGGACGGTTGGAGCGAGATCACCAGCAGGCTCGGCGATCGACTGCAGCTGGTCGGCGACGACATCTTCGTGACCAACATCGAGCGGCTCAAGCAGGGAATCGAGCAGAAGGTCGCCAACTCGATCCTGATCAAGCTGAACCAGATCGGGACCCTAACCGAGACCCTCGACTGCATCGAATTGGCGCGTAAGAACGGCTACTCGGCCGTGATCTCGCACCGCTCCGGTGAGACCGAGGACGCGACCATCGCCGATCTCGCGGTTGCCACTGGCGTGGGTCAACTCAAGACCGGCGCGCCCTGCCGCACCGATCGCGTCGCCAAGTACAACCAGCTACTCCGCATCGAGGAGGAGTTGGGCGACAAGGCCGTCTATCCGAGCTGGAGCGCCTTCCCGCGCGCCAAGCACTAGTGGGAGCTGCGCTACGCGATCCACTGCCTCGAGCGAAGGGCCGGCAGCGCCGGCCCTTCGCCTTCGGTGTCAGACACCGGGGACCGTCAAGGGACACTCCGTGACGGATGTGGGGCTTTTGTTCCACCGACCGTCGCCTACCGGTCGGTGCCTCTCGCCGAGCGCCGAAGCGAGAACGCAGCGACAGAGCCGATCGCGAAGCCTAGATTGGGTTTCCACCTCCGCCAGAGAAACGCACCAGGAGGAAAGAATGTTGCGATTCCGCCACGCCGGGACTCTTGACACCAACCGGTGTCTGACACCGGGCGGTGGGCGCGGGTCGTTAGGGTTCGGGTATTGAAACCCTTTAGCGTTCGCCGAACGAAGATCGTCGTCACGCTCGGGCCGGTGAGCTCGAGCCTGGATGACGTACGGGCGCTGGCCGAGGCCGGTGCCGACGCCTTTCGCCTCAACTTCTCTCACGGCGAGCCTGCAGAGCACAAGCGCCTGGCCGGCTACGTGCGCGAGGTGCAGGCCGAGATCGGTCGCCCGCTGGCGCTGATCGGCGACCTCCAAGGCCCCAAGATTCGGCTTGGCGTGGTTGATCCGCCGCGCACGCTCGAGCTGGGCGAGCAGATCGTGTTGGTGAGCGAAGGGAAGGCCTCCGGCACTGATTTGCCACTGGCGCCGGCCGTAGCGGTGAGCGCGCTCGCGCAGGGACACTCCGTTCTTATCGACGACGGAACGGTGCGGCTGCGGGTCGAGAAAGTGTCCCGGGGAAAGGCGACCTGCGTAGTTGTCGAGGGAGGCGAGGTGAGCTCGCACAAGGGCGTCAACCTGCCAGGAGTGCCGCTCCCCCTTCCGTCTCTGACGGAGAAGGATCTCTCCGACCTCGAGTTGGCGCTCGGGCTCGAGTTCGACTACGTGGCGCTCTCTTTCGTTCGCGCCGCCGCCGATGTGAGAGTTCTGCGCGATCTGATCGACGCCCGTCGCTCGAACACCGGCGTGATCGCCAAGATCGAGATGCCGCAGGCCGTCGAAGCGCTCGAAGAGATCATCGCCGCTGCCGACGCCGTGATCGTGGCTCGTGGCGATCTGGGCGTCGAGGTCGGTCAGGTTGCAGTTCCGCTTCTTCAGAAGCGGATCATCGCCACGGCGCTCGAGCATGTGCGGCCCGTCATCACCGCCACCCAGATGCTCGAGTCGATGATCTCCAACCCTGAGCCCACACGGGCCGAGACGAGCGACGTGGCCAACGCGATCCTCGACGGCACCTCGGCGCTCTTGCTCTCCGAAGAGACCGCCGTCGGCTCCTACCCACTCGAAGCGGTGCGCGTCATGGACGAGATCGCTCGTGCTATCGAGCCCAGTCTCGCCTCGCGGCACCGCATACCCCGGCCCGGCGAGCAGCCATCGATCGGGCGGGCGATGTCGAACGCCGCCTGTGATGTGGCCGAGCTTATTCAGGCGAAGGCCATTCTCGCTCCCACCTTCAGCGGCCGCACTCCCTCGGCGCTTGCCCATTTGCGTCCGCACCGCCCGATCATCGCCCTCTCGCACAACCGCTACGTTCTTCGCAGGCTCGCGCTCGAGTGGGGTGTGATTCCGCTCGAGATGCCGTCTTGTCCGAACATCGACACACTCTGGCAGCGCTCGATCGAGATCGTGCGATCGGCAGGGCTGGTGGAACGCGGTGACCGCGTCGTCATTACCGCCGGTACCGCCGTCAACGTCGCCGACTCGACCAATGTGATCAAGGTAGAAGAGGTCTAGGAACTTGAAGCAGTTCCCTAATCAGCGGCAGGACACTCGTTCGCCGACGGAGAACTCCATGGAGCCGTGGCGAGCAGGAGCAAGAAATCAGTGTCCAGACGACCTGCGCGCGCCCGAAGGCGGCGGCAGCGAACGGGTGCGCGCAGGTTCGTCCTGCTCTTTCTTCTCGGTTTGATCGCGCTGCTCTACGCAGGGCCGCTGCGGGCCTATTACGACAAGCGAGAGCTGGTCGACCAGCAGCGTACGCAGGTCGAGCTGCTCAAATCGACGAAGAGCGAGCTGACGCGGAAGCTGCACCAGGCGTCCACCCCCGAGGCAGCTGCGCGTGAGGCGCGGCGCCTCTTTTACGTCCATCGGGGCGAGCACCTCTACATCGTCACGGGGATCGACGAGTGGCGCAAGAGCAGGGCACGCGCTCAGCAGTAAGATCGCGTGAGTGGACGACAGAACGATCATCGCGGCTCAGCTCGGCAGAGAACCGCGCGCTTTCGCGCGGGTCGCCTATCGCTGCCCGTTCGGCTTCCCGGCGGTGACCGAGCAGAAACCCTACGACAAGGACGGCAAGCCCTTCCCGACGGGCTTCTACCTCACCTGTCCGCACCTCGTTGCGTCGGTGGCGAAGCTGGAGGCGGCGGGCGGAGTGAAGCGCTGGAGCGAAGCGGTGAAGGGTAGTCGCCGGCTTGCCCGGAGCCTGAAGCGGGCGAACCGCAAGCAACACCGCCGGCGTAGGCGCCTGTCCCGATCACTCGGCCCCTTCCTCGACGGGGGCGCCTCGCTCGGGCTGGGGATAGCCGGCGCCGGCAACCACGACCAGCTCAAGTGCCTGCATGCGCACGTCGCCTTCGCACTCGCGAACCCCGGCTACAAGCTGGGCGAGCTGATCGCCGGTGAGCTGCAACCACTCTGGCCCGCTCGCTGCCGGTCGCGTCGCAAGGGTTGCCGATCGAGAACCGAGCGTCCGCTCGGCGGCTCCGACGCTAAGGGTCGCCAACTATGATCGCCGGCGTGCCCGAGAACGTGGAAGTTGCCCGTCAGCAGTGGAGAGAGGGATACCGGCGCTTCCAAACGCTGGCGGACGAGCCTGCGAGCCGTGACCGCCTCTACCTAGAGCTGGAGGCTATCTCGGATGAGCTAAGGCGGCGGATCGGTCAGACCTTCACCATGACCGAGGCCGCCGAGGCGTACAGAGACGCAGAGCACTGGGCTACCGAGACGATGGCCGAGCGAGCTCCCGTACGTGGCTGGCCGCGCGATCTGGTGATTGTGCTCGACGCAGCCTTCTGCCTGTATGCCCGTGCGGCGGTCGACTACCGGCCATGAGCCCGTCGAGAAAGCCCCATCCGTCCCGGCGCGCCCGCTCTCAGCGTTCGCGATCTTCGTGGCTGCGCCGGGTCATACTCCTGCTCATGGTCGTCGCGGCTCTTGCGATCGGGACGGCGCTGGGCGTTGCTCTCTGCCGAGGCTCGGGTGCGAAAGGCACGCAGACACGCGAGCAGACGATCCGGATCGTGACCGTCACGGTTGCTCGGCGCTGACTCCTCGGTTGCTCACTCTCTCGTGCTGCCGCCGAAAAGGCCCGAAAACTACCGGAGCCGATTGGAAATAGCGCGAACTGGAAAGGCTTGATCGGAGATGCCGCAGCGGAATGTACCCCAGGCGAGGCCTTCGGACGAACGGTCGGAGTGGCTGACGCTTGGTCGTGCGGCCGAGTATCTCGGCGTAGCCCAGAGCACGATCAGAAAGTGGTGCGACGCGGGGAGGGTACCGGCGTTCACGACCCCGGGTGGGCATCGGCGCTTTCGTAAGAGCGACCTCGACGCTTTCCTCGAGCATTCGCGACCTGGCGCTTCTCCGTCCCGCGACGGGCCGGCCATCCTCATCGTCGACAACGAGCCCGGCGTGCGCGCATACGTCCGCGCCAGTCTCGAGCCGGAGGGCTATCACGTCGAGGAGGCGGCGGAAGCCGACGAGGCCCTGCGTCTGGTCGAGACGCGATCGCCGGATCTGATCATGATCGACGCCAACATGCCGCAGGTGAATGGGTGGGAGATACTCCGTCGTTTGCACGAGCGCCACGGAGAAGCGATACCGCCCGTACTGATGTTCAGCTCACTCGACGAAGCCGACGAACAGCTTGCCCACTCGCTCGGTGCGAACGCGTTCTTCGGCCGTCCACTCGATCCGCGTCGCCTGGTCGAACGCGCGCGACAGGTACTTCCGCTCTGATCGGCCTCGACCAGAGGCTGGAGCGAGCCATTGCGACGCATCGCCTCGGTCTACTCGACCCACTCGCGGTAGCGCTTTCCTGGCTAGGTAGCGACGGCGCGGTCTGGCTCGTGCTTGCGCTCGTCTTCGCTCTGCTCTGGCGCCGGCCGTCTCTACTCATCTGGGTGGGTGCGGCCGATCTGGCCGCCGGTCTGGCCAGTGCAGGACTGAGAGCCGTCGTCGAGCGGCCACGGCCTCCTCGAAGCTTCCCCCAGATCGAGACGCTTGTGGCGCTGCCGCACAGTTACTCTTTCCCGTCCGGGCACGCCAGCACGAGCTTCGCCTGCGCCGTCGTTCTCGCGGCCGCCACGCGCAGCCGCTGCACCCGTGTCTTGCTTATTGCCCTGGCGACGCTGATCGCACTCTCGCGTGTCTACGCAGGTGTGCACTACCCGCTCGATGTGATCGGCGGCGCCGCGCTCGGAACTGCGATCGGGCTCGCGCTCGTTGCTCTTGCGAGAGTGGTCAGGCCGTCTAGTAGCTAAATGGAGCACTTTCAAGCCCGCAAGCCGAAGTTGGGCTCTTTCGAGTAGACGCGCTCCAGGACGAGTTTCCCGGTTCGTGCGCCTCGACGATCAGCCGCTCGGCCTCAGCCAGCGTTTCGAACAGGGGGTCGACGTCGCAGTAGTCGGCATCGTCGGAGGCCGGCGTCGACTATTGGGTAGATGGCTGCGCTGCGCCACCAGAGGCCCTGTCTCGCTGGGCCGGGTTCGCGAGTGGTGCAGCGGTCAGCTCTTCGCCCCTGGAACCTGTTTCTGGTCAGCAAAGATCGCCCGACCGGTTGTGGGATCGAAGAAATACAGCCGCCTAGTATCCGCGACGAGTCGTAGTCGATCGCCCTCGCGCATCTTCGACTGCGGATCGACTCGCGCAAGAAGCATCACGTTTTTCCTGTCCAGCAGCCCGATTGGCTCTCCCGCGTTGGCTTCGGCAGTCACCGGGAAGTGCAGTAGCTCTTCCGACCCGAGCGCTTCTCTCAGGTTGCAGACGGCCTCGAGTATCCGTCCGGGCGGGACCTCGCCGACGAAGGCCGCATCCTCGAGGTCCTCGGGGCGGATGCCGAGGACGACGTCCTTGCCTTCGTACGCCAACAGCTCCGGGTGCTCCGCGACCAGCTCATTGTCGACTTCGAGGCTGTGGTCGCCGAAGTGGGCTACGAGGCTTCCGTTCGCTCGTGTCAACCGCGCATCCACGAGGTTCATCGCCGGCGAGCCGATGAAGCCGGCGACGAACTGATTCGCTGGCCGTTGGTAGACACGCTCGGGTGTGTCCACTTGCTGAAGTGTTCCGTCTCGGAGCACGGCGATCCGATCGCCCATCGTCATCGCCTCGGTCTGATCGTGCGTGACATAGATCGTGGTCACTCCAGACACGCGCTGGAGGCTGTGGATCTCCGCCCGCACCTGGACGCGCAACTTGGCATCGAGATTCGAGAGCGGTTCGTCCATCAGGAACGCGCGGGGCTCGCGTACGATCGCGCGCCCCATCGCAACCCGCTGTCGCTGGCCCCCGGAGAGCGCGCGCGGCTTGCGATCGAGATACGGCTCGAGCCCAAGCGTCTCGGCAGCTTGTTGAATTCTTCGTCGCCTCTCCGACCTAGGCACTTTGCGCAGCTTGAGGCCGAAGCCGAGGTTGTCAGCGACGCTCATGTGCGGGTAGAGCGCGTAGTTCTGGAAGACCATGGCGATGTCGCGCTCCTTCGGAGAGACGTCGTTCACCACGTTCCCACCGATGAGGATCGTTCCCTCGCTGATCTCTTCGAGCCCCGCGACCATGCGCAGCGCTGTCGTCTTCCCGCATCCCGAGGGGCCTACGAGAACCATGAACTCGGCCTCGTTCACCATCAGGTCGAGCGAATCGACCGCACGCGTCCCATCCGCGAATACCTTCGAGACTCCTTGAAACTCGATTGCAGCCATATCGGTCCTTTCGGGTCAGCCTTTGATTGCGCCGCCCAGTCCCGAGCCGCGTAGGAAGGAGCGCTGGAAGATCAGGAAGCCCACGATGGGCACTATGCAGGCGATCAACATTGCGGCGAGGAAGACCCCGAGCTGGGTTTGCCCAGCGATCGCCGGCAGTCGAACAGAGATCGGCTGCTTGTTCGGGTCCTGGAGCACGAGGAACGGCCAGAGGAAGTTCTTCCATTCGGCGATGAAGGCGAAGACCGAGACAACACCGAGGATCGGCTTGGACATCGGCAGCACGACCGAGAAGAAGAGGCGGACTGGCCCTGCACCATCGATACGCGCCGCCTCGAACAGCTCGCGCGGCAGGTTGTCGAAGAACCTCTTCATGATGATGACGTTGAAGGAGCTGGCGCCGGCGGGTAGCCAGACGGCCCAATAGCTGTTCATGAAGGAGTGGTGGATCAGTGGAGGGTTCACGATCATGAGGTAGAGCGGCACGAGAAGCACGATTGCAGGTAGGAAGAGCGTGACTAGCAGCATGGCGGTGACGACTCGCGCATACCTGGGCCGCAGCACCGAGAGAACGTAACCTCCGGTGGTGGCGACCGTGAGCTGCACTAGCCAGGAGCCAAAGCAGATCTCGATGGTGTTTAGTAGGTAGTGGCCCACCTGGACCGTTGACCAGGCCGTGCGCAGGTTGCTCCAGGCCGCGCCGTGAGCAAAGGTGAGCGACAGCGGGTGGTTGAAGATGTCGTTTGTCGGCGTGATCGCCGCCTTCGCGAGCCAGAGCAAGGGGCCGAGCCCGATGACGACGAGCGCGACTAGCAGGAGCATGTGCGTGGCCCCGACTCCCCATCTCACCGATGGCCGCTTCCAGTCGCTGGGCGAGATCAGGCCCTGATTGGTCAACCCGGAGACCGGATTACGACGGCGACGGATCCGGGGCATTCGGTGCCCCGGAAGCATCAGGCCCTGGCTGCTAACGCTCTTGCTCGACTTCCGATGACGACGGATCCAGGGAGTGATCATTCGCTGCTCCAGGAACGAGTAGCTCGCAGATAGATGAGCGAGAATAGGGCCAGGAAAGCGGCAAGCATCAGACTGAGAGCGGTCGCATAACCAAAGCCTGAGCCAACAGAACTGCCAAAGGCGTACTGGTAGATAAGCAACATGACCGTCAAGGTCTTGTTGTTCGGCCCGCCTTGGGTGAACAGGTATGGCTCCAGGAAGACCTGAGCCGTCCCGATGATCTGCAGGATCAACGTCACCAGCATCACGCCGCGAAGCTGCGGCATGGTGATGTGCCAGACCTTCCGCCAGAGCGATGCTCCGTCAACTGAGGCAGCCTCGTAGAGCTCGCTGTTCACACCGATAAGGGCTGCCAAGTAGATGATCACCGTGCCGCCGGCATTGGCCCAGGTCGACTCGACCACGAGCGCCGGCATCGCCATCTGCTGCGACGACAGCCACGCGTACGGTCCCATGTGAACCCAACCCAGAATCGTGTTGAAGACGCCTGTCACGCTGCCGTCGTAGAACTCTTTCCAGAGCAGCACGGAGACCACCGGCGGGACGACGACGGGAATATAAGCCAAAGCAGAGTAGAAGCCGCGGTGGCGGCGAACCTCGCTCATCAGCACGGCGGCGACGAGCGGGATTGGATAGCCGAAGATGAGCGCGAGAAAGGCGAAGTAGGCCGTGTTCTTGACGGCGATCGGTAGCAGCGGATCGTGGATGACGTAGCGGAAGTTGTCGAGCCCCACCCATGTGTACGTGACGAGGTTGGGGGTCATCTCCATCGAGAGGAACACCGAGCGCACCATCGGGTACCACGAGAACGCTCCGAAGATGAGCAGCAGTGGTAGGGCGAACAGCAACGTGGTCAGGCCACCTGAACGCACCCATGTGACCGGCGTGCGGCGGCGATGATAGTGAACCCTCGCCCTTCCGGGCTCGGTTGCGCCCAGTGATCCGGCGCTCATATCGCTCGCAGTTGGGTTTGCCGTATCCATATCGTTCTCGGGGAAGTGGGCCGTAGAAAAGTCAGCGGGAAGCCTTGCGGCTTCCCGCTGACTTTACAGAGTCGATCCTAATCAGCTGTTGTTGATTGCGGTCTGAGCCGCCTTTTGTGCCGTGTTGAGCAGACCAGCGAAGTCTGCGTTCTTGTCCGTGAGGACGGCCTGAACGACTGCGTCGAGCGAGTGGTAGACATCCTGCGTCGCCACACCCGGCTCCGGAGCCAGCTTCTGCTTGAAGATGCCGGTCAGGAACGGCGCCATCTGGTCGCGCGGAACGTTGAAGTACGGCTTGATCCACGAGTTGGCCAGATCGAACTGCTTCTTGTTGAACACCGGGAACGTCGGAACGCCCACCGGCTGCTTGTTCGCAACCAACGTCTTCGCGTTGGCGATGGCCTGCGCCTTGTTGACCAGGGGCTGCTCGTAGAAGAAGTCAATCCACTTCATGCAAGCAGCTTTCTGGGCGGCGTTGGTCACGTACGGCGCGATTGCCGCCAGCGTGCCACCGCCCATGACGACGGCGGTTTTGTTGCTCGCCGTCGGGATCGGCGCGATGCCGTAGATGGCCGGATCGATGCTATCGGCCTGCACCATGTTCGTGTAGACGTCCGAGCCACTGATGAACATGCCGACGTTGCCAGCCGCGAAGGCCTGGTTGATCGTGCCCCAGCTGAGGTTGAAGTTGGAGCCCATCGAATTGTCATCCCAGCGCATCGCGTGCAGCAGGTTGAGTGCCTGGGTGATGTAGGAGTTGCCGGCGAGGGTCGCCTTTGTCTTCGACCCGCTCCCGCTCTCCACGCGCCCACCGAGGGAGTAAATGTCGGTGGTCAGGATCCAACCGCCAGTGTTGTCAGAGGCGGCCATCTCGACGTAGCCGGGCTTGCCGGTCTTGTCGGTGATCTGCTTGGCATCCGCCTGCAACTCCGCCCAGGTTGTCGGAGGCTTGTTCGGGTCGAGCCCGGCCTGCGTGAAGAGAGCGCGGTTGTAGTGCAGCGCCTGCGCATAAGCCGCAGTCGGCAACGCGTAGACCTTGCTACCGACCTTTCCCTCCGCGATGACCGGTGGGTTGTACTTCGAGAAATACGGCAGTTTCTTAGCCAGAGCCGTGATGTCGGCGAGCTCCTTGTGCGAGCCGAGCGTTCTGGCGTCGGTGAAGGGAACGGTGAACACGTACGGCAGGGTCTTGGCCGCGAGCATCGGGGCGAACGTGTTCCCGAGCCACTGATACGGCACACCCAAGACCTTGATGTTCGGGTTCGCCTTCATGAACTGCTTGGCGCGCGTGTTCCACTGGGCGAACGCTGCGTTCGTGCTGCCCGGGATCAGCGAGACCACCTTGATCGTGACCTTTTTCGTCTTCGTGGGAGCGGCGCTCGAGGCCGAGGCCGCAACTGCAAGCAGGCTCGTCGCTACTACTAAGGCAGCGACGATCCTGACGCTTCGATTGAACTTCATTGTGTCCTTTCCTTTCCTTCGCTCCGGAATCTGTACGTCAAGTACGACGTCCCGTCGCCGGGCGAGTTAGGTTCCATGGCCCTGCTCCGCGACTCGGGGAATGGGATGCACTCGACCGGCCGTCGACTGAGTCCGGATAATCCTTAGCGCCGTTGCCGTCATTCCCGCACGCGTCACGCCGGCAAGCATGACAGATTCTGCAAATCGATGCAAGAGTCAGACGATTGCTTGCAGATTTGCTACTCGCCACCGCAGCTTTGTTCAGACGAGGTCGCCTGCCGTAGCGCTGTCATCGGCAAGCTGAGGGGGATATTCAGGGCACGGCGGTATCGATCGACGAGCTGTTTTTCGAGGCAGAGATCGGTGCCGACGCCTGAGGTCACCCTTGACGGCCGGTCGTGTCCGGATGGGATTCCTCTCCACATGCATTAGGCTTGCCGCATGGCGCGCAGGCTGGCCGAAGTAGCGAAGTACGCACACGTCAGCGAAGCTACGGTCAGTCGCGTCCTCAACATGAAGCCCGGGGTCTCAGAGGCGACACGCGCGGCGGTGCTGACAGCGCTCGATGTTCTCGGCTACGAGCGGCCGACTCACCTTCGCGGTAACCGCCCGCGTCTGGTCGGGCTCGTCCTCCCCGAGCTCCAGAACCCCATCTTCCCAGCCTTCGCCGAGGTCGTGGCCGACGCGCTGGCGAAGCATGACTTCACGCCCGTTCTCTGCACGAGGACCGGGGGAGGAATCGCGGAGTCCGCGTACGTCGAGCTGCTGTTGGCCCAGGAGGTTTCGGGCCTGGTCTTCTTCGGTGGCCAGTACCACGAGGCTGCAGCCAACCACGATCACTACCGTCTGCTCCACGACCGCGGTCTACCGGTGGTACTCATTAATGCCGCGTACGAGGACATCGGCTTTCCGCGAGTGTCGGTCGACGATCGCCATGCCGTCGACCAGGCACTGCGACACCTCGTCTCGCTTGGCCATGAGCGGATCGGTCTCGTTCTGGGGCCTGCCGACCACGTGCCCTCTGCTCGCAAGCTCGAGGCCTTCCAGGCCTCTGAGCGGATGCCGGAAGGCTGGGACGACGGGTTAGTCGCGCGAACGCCGTTCTCGCTCGCCGGGGGACAGGCTGCAGGCACCACGCTGATCGAGAAAGGTGCCACCGGCATCATCTGTGCCAGCGACATCCTGGCGCTTGGCGTCATCCGGGGTGCTCAGAGGTTGCCCCTGGACGTGCCCGGCGACGTCTCGGTCATCGGCTTCGACGACTCCTCTTTGATGAGCTTGACCGATCCTCCGCTGACCACTGTGCGCCAGCCGCTCACCGAGATGGGCCTGGCAGCCGTCGCCCTGCTGATGACCCAGATCAACGGCAGCGGGGTTTCTTCCGAAGAGCTCTTCTTCGAGCCAGAGCTCGTGGTGCGCTCGTCAACCGCGCCGGCTCGCGAGGCCAAAGGTGAACGTAGGCGGGCCGGCCTGCCGAGCAATCACCTAACGACCTGATCTCGGAGGTGTTTCCTCCTCCTCCACTCGGCCACCAGTGCTGAAAGCGCTTGCGGCTTTTTGCTCTATAGTTGCAAGCATGGCGCGCCGTCTTTCGGAGATCGCGACGAAGGTTGGGGTCAGCGAGGCCACGGTGAGCCGCGTTCTGAACGGCAAGCCCGGCGTCTCCGAAAGCACCCGCGCGGCTGTGCTGACGGCACTCGACGTGCTCGGCTACGAGCGGCCGACACAGCTGCGAGGCGAGCGCGCTCGCCTGGTCGGGCTCGTTCTTCCGGAGCTCCAGAACCCGATCTTCCCGGCTTTTGCCGAGGTTGTTGCCGACGCGCTGGCCAAGCGCGGCTTCACTCCGCTCCTCTGTACGAGGACGATAGGAGGAGTGTCGGAGGCAGCGTACGTCGAGCTTCTGCTGCAGCACCAGGTATCGGGTGTGATCTTCGCAGGCGGGCTCTACGCGTATGCCGAGGCTTCTCAGGAGCACTACAGGCGCCTGGTTACTCGCCGGCTGCCGACGGTACTCGTGAACGCTTCGGTGGACGCTCTCACCTTCCCGCATGTCTCGTGCGATGACGCAGTTGCTGTCGAGCAGGCGCTCGGTCACCTGCGAGATCTTGGCCACGAGCACATCGGTCTCGTTCTCGGCTCACCGGATCACATGCCCTCGAGGCGCAAGCTCGCCGCCTTCGCCGCGCAGCACGACGGAGAGGACATCGCCGACCGTGTGGAGCATACGATCTTCTCGTTCGAAGGCGGGGACGCCGCCGCGGCAAGGCTCATGCGGCGCGGCATCACAGGCCTCATCTGCGCAAGCGACGTGCTCGCACTAGGCGCCATTCGGGCTGCGCGGCGGCTTGGTCTGAACGTGCCCGACGACGTGTCGGTCATCGGCTTCGACGACTCCGCTCTCATGAGCTCGATGGATCCGGCCCTTACGACCGTACGGCAACCGATCGGTACCATGGGCCGCGCCGCCGTGTCCCTCCTGGTGGGGCAGATCGAGCGGACTAGCGTGCCGGCACAGGAATTACTCTTCGAGCCCGAGCTCATCGTGCGAGCATCCACGGCTCCGCTCCGCGATCGCCGGCACACCGTGGCCGCTTCCTCAGTCTAGGAAGCCGCCGGTCGGAGCAAGTGCCGGTCAGCAAGGGCTTGTTTTAACTTTGCAAGCTTCTGCGACTATCTTTCAATTTGGTGCCCGTCGAACGACTGGCCGATTCCGAGGCGCGCTCGGGAAGACCCAACTCCCAGAATCCACTATCTGGCCAATGGCCGAGATCGAGCACCGCGGGCCGCGAAACGACTCTCGATCGCACCTCTCCAACTACAGCAAGCGGCTGGCAGGTAAGGGGGCGGGCGTTCAGTGAGGGCGGGTGTTCAGGACGGCGGCACTTTTCACCGTCTCGCTCATGGACTGTAGAGCGCGCGCGAGGCTACTCCGACACCTTGGAAGGGGCAGACTCTTCGGCAGATGCTCGCAACGCCCCGCGACGAGTTGAATCCTCGCAGCGGTTTTCGCTGCTCGGCGCGGTCGCTACCCGACCAGGCGAGACAGGGGTAGACGAGGCATGGGCGGGCGAGGCGTCCCCTCGATTGCAAGGGAGTCGATCGGAAGCACGCCAACAGGTCAGGCGGTCGATCGCTACACGCTGACGAACCCCTCCGGAATCGTGGTCAAGGTGATCACCCACGGCGGGATCATCCAGGAGATCCTGCTCCCTGATCACGAGGGGCAGCCGGTGAACGTCGTCCTCGGCTTCTCGACGCCGAGCGCTTCGCGGTGAGTGGCCCGGGTCTGATCCCGACGGGCGATATCGAGCTCGTCGCCGGCACACCGCTTGACCTTAGCCAGCCGACGCGGATCGGCGATCGCATCGAGGATCAGTTCGAACAGATGCGGATCGCGCGGGGGTACGACTTCAGTTACGTGCTGAAGGATTCCGACTCCCCGGCACTCCTGGCGGCCGCCCACGTGGTCGAGCCTACGACCGGACGTGCGCTCGACGTCTACACGACAGAGCTCACGATCCACTTCTATTCGGGCAACTCCCTCGACGAGACACTCAGAGGCATCGGTGGGGGCATCTACCTCCAGAGGGCGGGCTTCGCCCTCGAGACGCAGCACCTGCCGGACTCGCCGAATCATCCAAGCTTCCTCGGGGCCGTCTTGCGTCCCGGCCAAGTGCTCAGGTCAACGACGATCTTTCGTCTTTCTGTGCCGAGCTAGGCGCTCTGCACCAGCAGCCCGCCGCCGGCGAGGCGATCTGGTCGCTCTGACAGCGAGAAACTAGCTCTGGATCAGAGCCCTGAGTGCGACTCGCTCAGGCTGCGATGGCCTGGTCGACGACGGAGAGCGTCAGCAGCTCGAGGAGGCTCGGAACGACCACATCTGCGTCCTTGAGGACCGCCGGGCGCCCGATGCCGACGGCGCCCATCCCGCCGCGCCGCGCGGCCTCGATCCCGGCCTCGGCGTCCTCGAAGACGACGCAGTGCTCTGGGAGGACGTTCAGCGTCTGCGCGCCGAGCACGAAGACCTCGGGATCCGGTTTCGCCCGCTCGACCCTGTGACCGTCGATGACCACGTCGAACAGACTGGCGATCTGCAGGCGCTCCAGGATTAGCGGGGTGTTCCGGCTCGCCGACCCGATTGCGGTCTTGACGTCCTTCGATCGGAGATGTCGGACGTATTCCGCGGCGCCCGGAAGAATCTCGCTTGTGTCCATTCGCGAGATGTACTCGACGTACCAGGTGTTCTTGCGAGTGGCCATCTCCTGTCGTGCCGGCTCGTCCGCGCTGACGTCACCGATCTCCAGGAGGATCTCCAGCGAGCGCATGCGGCTGACGCCCTTCAGCCGCTCGTTGTCCGTTTCCGTGAAGTCGAAGCCTTGCTCGCGGGCGAGCCGCTTCCAGGCGAGGTAGTGGTACTTCGCAGTGTCGACGATCACGCCGTCGAGATCGAAGATGGCGAGCTCCATGCGGCCGATCACGACAGCGCTGCCGTCTCGGGCAGCGAGATCGTGAGCGGCCCAGTCTCGGGCAGCGTGTACGACTGTTCTCCATCGTGGACGACGATCCGGCTCTTGGCGAGCGGCTCCACGGCTTCGACGGTCATCTCGTCGTGGCCTATCGTGAGCACGAGCTTCTGACCGCGATATGTGAGTGGCAGCCGAACACGTGACCAGTGCCGCGGCAGGCTCGGCGCGACGGTGATGCTGTCGGCGGAGCACCGGATACCGCACAGGCCGAGCACTGCCGACATCCAGGCGCCGCCGTTCGCGGCAGGATGCGTGCCCGCAATGTAGAGCGTCCCCACATACTGCTTGCCGTTACCGTCCAGGTCGATCGACGCGGTCTTCATGAAGTAGTCGTACGCCGAGTCGATCCTGCCGATCTCCGAGGCGACGAGCGAGTACGCGCACGAGCTGAGGCTGGACCCGTGCTCCGTCCGCGGCTCGTAGAACTCCCAGTTGGCCGCCTTGATGTCTCTCGAGTAGGCGCCGCGGAACAGGTAGAGCCCGAGGACGACGTCCGCCTGCTTGACGATCTGAGTCGTCGTTGCCAGGCCGTTGCCACCGCCAAGGTACTCATGGGGATGGAGCTTGCGGCCGAGGAGCTCTGGCAGCGAGACATCCTCGAGCGCCATGTACCCGTCGAATTGCGGAACGAGCGAGGTTTGTGGATCGGGCTCTGGGCGGTAGAGACGGGGAGCGATCTGGCGGATCGTCTCGAGGTCGCTCTGGAAGTCGAGCCGGCTCAGCAACGCTCGGGCGAGGACCGGGTGCTGCTGCTGTAGGTGTTCGTCGACCTGCAGGCACACGTCGAAGCAGTGTGCGGCCATCCAGTTCGTGTACGCGTTGTTGTTCACGCGCTCGTGGTATTCGTCCGGGCCCGTCACGTCGAGGATCTCGTAGCGGCCCTTGTTGTGGTTGTAGTACGAGCACGTCAGATAGAAGCGAGCGCACTCGTAGATGATTTCGGCGCCACCGTCAAGCAGCACGGAGTCGTCGCCGGTGACGGCATAGTAGTCCCAGATCGCGTACGCGACGTCGGCGCTGATGTGGTACTGCTTGTCGCGAAAGTACGTCCGCATCGGGCGGTCGGTGAAGACGTCGGTGACGTTGAAGAGGGTGCAGGCGTCGTCACCCGTGTCCTGGCTCTCCCAGGCGTAGAACGCACCTCGGAAGCCGTACTCGCGTGCCTTGCGACGTGCCCCGTCGAGAGTGTGGTAGCGGTACAGAAGGAGGTTGCGGGCGATCTCCGGGAAGGTATGCGTGAAGAAGGGCAGCATGAAGATCTCGGTGTCCCAGAAGACCGCGCCCTTGTACACCTGACCCGACAGTCCGCGCGCCGGGATCGACACGCTCTGCGCGTGGGTGGGGGCCACCGAGAGCAGGTGATACATGCTGAACCGCAACGCGAGCTGCGCGTCGTCGTCGCCGTCGATCTCGATTCCGCAGTCGCGCCAGCGCTCGTCCCAACTCGCGACGTGCGCCGCGAGCAGGACGTCGAACCCCTGTTCAGCGGCATCCCGACACGTACGTTGTGCCTCGGCCAGCGGATCCGCACTTTCGAGGGCGGTATAGACCGCGACGATCTTGGTCAGCGTGTGCGGCTCGCCGGGCGCCAGCGACAGTTGGGTGTCGTGCCAGATCCGCTTCTCTTCCCGACCCCATCCCGCCAGGCCGTCGTCGCCGGTCAGCCGCTCGACGACCGCGATCGGTACGAGGCGTTCGTGCGTGCACGCGGTGAGCGCGAGGGCGCCTTCATCGAACGACGATTCGAACTGCTCCAGGTGAGGGCCGTTCAGGTCCCAAACCTCGCCGTCGATCCCCGTCACCACGCGAAGCGTGCAGGGCTGCGAGGCCTCGACCGTGTATTCGAAGCAGATGAGGTGCGGCTCCACCAGGCTGGCAAACCGACGCGCCGAGACTGCGATCGTGCAGCCGTCGCCGGTCATGAACGTCGTCCGTCGCTCGTGCACGGCCTGCCGGAGGTCGAGCGTCTGCTCGTGGCTTGCGACGTCGCTCGACAGCGCGTGCAGCGGCTGGCTCTGGTACTCGAGGCGCAGGTAGCCCGGGTTCGGGATATTCACGGGCTCGCGCCAGGAATCGCCCACCTTGTCGTACAGCCCCGAGACGATCAACGCGACCTTCTGCTCGTGCGTGTACTCCTCGAGCGTTCCCCGATAACCCAGATAGCCGTTGCCGACGAGGAACGAGCTCCCCAGTCGATCCATGACGTCCTGGTTGAGTGCACTCGTCTCTGTGATTCGCCAGGTCATTCCGTCCACGATGGATGCACTCTCATCCGCCGATGGCGCCGGCTTTTGCCCGGCGATCTCATCCCATTCGCCCGTCGCTTCAATCGATAGCTCCCGTCGCATTAAGCCAGCGCTCCATTCGCGGCTACCGTCAGGCCGGCTTTTCCGACGGTCTCGAGCCGCCCCCGCACTACCGCGCTGACCGGGCCACCGTCCAGCACTTCGAAAACAGCCTCGCTCTGCGTGACCGTGACGCGGAGGAGGGAGTTACGATAGACGATCTGGAAGCGGTAAGAGTTCCAGTGGCCAGGGATCTTGGGATTGAAGGACAGCTCGTCACCGTCTGATCGCATCCCGCCGAACCCGTAAACAATGTTCATCCACGCCGCCGCGATTGACGTCATGTGGATGCCTTCCCGCACGTTCCGATTGTAGTCGTCGAGATCGATCCGCGTCGCGAACCGGAAGAACTCCAACGCCTCTTCGTTCCTGCCAAGTTCCTCGGCGAGAATCGAATGGATAGACGGCGAGAGCGACGACTCGTGAATGCAGCGCGGCTCGTAGTACTCGTAGTTGGCGCGCTTCTCCTCGAGGGAGAACGACCGGTTATAGAGGAACATGAACATCAACACGTCCGGCTGCTTGATCATGTCGTTGCGATACATGCGGTCGTACGACCAGTGGCTGTAGAGCGGAAAGTCTTCGACGGGGATCTTGTCGATGTCGATGTGGGGGAGATCGAAGAAACCCTCGTGCTGCTCGTAGAGCTGCGTCTCCGGGTCGTAGGGGATGAACATCGCGTCCGCCATCTCGCGCCAGCTTGCAAGTTCGCCGTCGCTGCAGTCGAGCTGCTCGAAGAGGTCGGCGCGCCGGTCGGGAGACGTCTCCGCCATCTCGGCGAGAACGTCCAGGGCGTACAGGAACGTCCGCTTCGCCATCAGGTTCGTGTAGCAGTTGTTGTTGACCATCATCTGGAACTCATCCGGCCCCATCACCGCGTAGTAGCCGAAGCGATGATGCCGGGGCGACCACTGGCCACGAGTAGCCAGGAAGCGGCAGATCTCGACGAGTAGCTCCGCTCCTTCGCGATAGAGGAGATCGGTATCGCCGGTGATCTTCGCGTAGTGCCAGATTGCGTAGGCGACGGACGTCGTCGGGTGGAACTGGAGACTGGCGTGCTGCCAGAGGGTGCAGCTCTCAGTTCCATCGGATGTGGCGATCGGGAAGCAGGCGCCCGCGCAATCCAGATCCCGAGCCCGCTCGCGAGCCTGCGGCAGTGTGCGGTAACGAAACTCGATCAGTGAGCGTGCCGCGGCCGGGTTGCTGAACAGGTAGAAGGGAAGGCAGTACGTCTCGCTGTCCCAGAACGCGTTCCCGTTGTACGCCTCTCCGGAGAGGCCCTTCGCACCGATGTTCGAGCCGGGCACGACGCCGCGATACGTCTGATGAAGCTGAAACAGGCAGTAGCGGATTCCCTGCTGTGTATCGGGATCACCGTCGATAATGATGTCGGAACGGCCCCAGAAGTCCCGCCAGTAGGCTGCGTTCGACGCTGCGGACACGTCGTAGATCACGCCGCGGAGAGCGTCGAGCCGTTCCTGGCCTCGCTCCCAAACCGCTTCCGGAGCCTCGCCTGGATGCTGCCCCGGAACGAGAACGACGAGCCTGTCGACGTTCCGTTCCTGCCCCTGCTCCAGCTCTAGCGAGAACTGACAACCGACGAACTTGTCCGCCGTGATCGGCTCCAGTGCGTCGGCATCTACGCCGTGAATCTCGAAGCCGGCGAAGAGCGGGTGTTTCGTGTTCTTCGTGACTCCGAGAAGGGCGTACCGCTCGCCGTCCGTCGACTTTTTCGGACAGCGCCAGAAGTTCGTGCGATAGCTCTCGTGGACACAGGAGAAATCGAGCGCGAGCGTGACCCGCACAGGGCCCGAGAAGTTGAGCGGCGTCAGCGAAACCCGCTGGAGCCCAAGCTCACGCGTCTCCATGCTGAGGAAGCGCGAGAACGATACTCGGAGTTCCTGGCCCTGCTTTGTCTTCCAGACGAACTCACGCCGCAGCACTCCTGTCCGTAGGTCGAGCTCTCGGCGGAACTCGTCAAACTGAACGCAGTTCAGATCGAGCATCTCGCCCGCGAGCTCGATCCGCGTATGCAGCCAGTCGACGGTGTTCACCATGAAGCAGATCCGGTTCGAGATCCCCTTGTATGTCATCGGCTCTTTGAGAAATCGCTCCTCGTTGACGCCGTTGACGTAGCACCCAATGAGGGTGTCGCCCGAATAACCCTCGTCCATATACCCGCGGACACCTATCTGCTCGTTGGCGAGCGAGAAGAGAGATTCGGAGGCGCGACTTCGCTCGGGGTGGAATCCTTCTTCGATCAGCTTCCAGGGATCGACAACCAGGTACTGATCTGCTGCTTTTCCCATCTAAATTCTCCGCGTTTCGTTTTCACGCGACTCAACGTCGCGTCTGACTTCGGCGCGTTGGCCCCCCGCCGCGCCCTCAACTCCTCGGTTTTTACCCCGGCGCCGATCGTGACTTATTCCGTCGGATCGGCGCCTGATCGTACTCGGGCGGCATCGAGCTAATGGCGGTGACCGTCTTGCGGTGATTGAGGCCAGCGCAAGACAGATGCTGTTGTGCGCGACTCACCATGGCGAAGGTGGAGGTGGCGGAACGACCGGCGGGCGATCGTCGCACGTGATCGTGTTCGGCAGCTCCCACGCAGCGAGCCAGCCGCCGCCGTTGCCACCCAGGTCGGTTACGGAGAACTCCGAGCCGGCCGGCGTGAAGTGGAACGACCCACAGTTGTTGATACCTACCGCGCCGACGTTTCGCGCGTTCACGTTCTCGAACGTCGCGGAGCCCGCAGCGCGAGCACTCAGTACCGAAATGCCGGTTCCATCAACATGGATGTCCTTGAAGTGCACGTTCGAGATCGTATACAGGTCCCTCACGGGGATGTCCGAAACGATCAGGATGGCGTTGTAGGTGCTCTGGAGGTAGTTATCCCCGGTGACCTCGATGTCCGCGTCGAGCGAGCCTTCGAGCGCGAACAGCCAGATTGCGCCAAGTCCGATGTTCCAGTTCAGCTCGAGTGACCCCGCGCGGACGACGGTGTTGTTCTTGAACCTGAGGTAGCCCGCGAACGGCGTGCTTCCGAAGCGCTGGCCTGCATGAAGACCACTGCCTTCGCGCACCGGATCCGCGACGACGTTGTTCGAGACCGTGTTGTCCCGGCCGCCGTAAATCGCGATCCCGTTCGCAAACACCGGCGACTGCACCGTGTTGTGGTCGAAGGTGTTGTTGGCGTTCTCGATCTCCGGGTGGCCGTCGACGGCTTGCGACCACATCGCCAGCGCGTCGTCGCCGGTGTTTCGGAAGAACGAGTTCACGACCTTCGAGTTCGTGACCCCTAGGTGGAAGTTGACGCCGTCTGCGATCTGGTTGACGATGATCGTGTTCGAGATCGTCACGTTGTCCATCGGTCCGTCAAGCCAGATCCCGACCTTCGTGTGGTCGATGTAGAGGCCGTCGATGGTCGAGTCGCTCAAGGCGCCGCCGATTCCGTTTACCTGATCGGCGTCGATCCGCTCGCGAACGTCGCCTTCGATGGCGAAGTCCGACAGGTGCACATTGCGACTGCCGCCGTCCCGGGCGTACTTACCGTAGAAGCCGACGCCGGTGTGGATCGAGCCGTCGGGCAGCCGTGAGGGGAGCGCGACCTGATGACCGAAGACGATCGACCACCAGTTGCCGGCGCCCTGAATCGCGACATCGTCAACGACGATATGGCGGTTCACCTGGAACCGACCCTCGGGAATGAAGACCGTTTGGCCGTGAGCCTTGGCGTAGGCGATTGCGGCGTCGAAGGCTTCCGCGGAGTCCTTTCGCCCGGTCGGATCGGCGCCGAAGCGCACCACCGACGCCGACACTCGTGGCTCGGTGAGGGGTGGCGCGACCCGCTCGAAGTCCACGAGATCGATCACAATCCAGGCTGCGTTCGTGTCGCTCGGCACCGTGAGCCGAACCTTGTCGCCGGTCTTGTATGTGTGGTCGAGCAGCACGCGCTGCTCGTCGTAGAAGTGCATCGGCCGGAACGGCGTCGCAAACGGTGGCGCCGGATCCGTCGCGGCCGGGACACAGGAGCACTCGGCGACCCACTGGTCTGGGTGCAGCGGGCCTGCATTCGGATCGTTCGTGAACGGATACTGGTTGTAGAACCACGAGTACCTCGAGGTCAGCGTCAGTGTCTTCGCGTCCCTCCCGTTCACCGTCAGCTCGATCGGGACGTCGATCCCCCCTCCCGTCGGCGCGTCAGGGACGCTGTAGCGGATCGTGAGTGCGTTCGCGGGCCGGGTTAGCGCGAACTCGACGTACTGGCCCGGTGCCGAAAGCTGGACTGCCTGCCGACCGGAAGCCTCTCCGGCGAGCGTGTAGGCGGCTGTGTCGAAGCCGATGATGGATCCGTTCGTGCGCGCGCTCTCCGCCTCTTGCTCGACGAAGTTGACCCTCGCCCCTCGCCCCACTGTCAGCGCTGGATCAATCGCAGCGACGGTATCTCGCGGCCGAGGATCCTTCTTTGCGGCAGCCGTCGCCGTTTTGATTGCGATCATCGAGACTGCGAGTGCCAGCATGGAATCCGGCGCGACCCTTTGAAGCCAGCGGCCGACTTCTCGATCGCGGCTTGTGCAAATGCGGCGAGACGCCATCGTGGTTCCATTCCTCGGCTCAGGCCGGCACTCTCAATAGCTGCCGGTCTAGCAAAAATAAAACGATTTTGAACCATAACAGGCCTCGTCATTGCAAGAACCCGACAGAACGCTGCTAGAAGTTGACCACGACCTTCGCAGGCGGCGTTTCGGTGTGCTGGCAGCACATGCCGCCAGCCCGGATCGCCAGGTCGTTTACGGTGATGGGGCGGGTGATAGCGAACGAGCCCTGCGGAATCCAGACCGTCCGGCTTGCGACCGCGTTCGAACCGACGCTGCCGATATCTGCGGCATGACCCGACTTCTCTTCAGCACGCGTTCGTCCAGATTCGTCAGTGAATCAGTATGTGTCGCATCCGGCGAAGCGCAAACCACCACCCGAGGACTGTCATCCCCACCAAGAATGCTACGCCGATGACAACATCCGGACCGACGGTGCCGAGTGAGGGACCGCGGACGACATTGATCGAGTGGTAGAGCGGCAGTGCTACGACAAGAACCTGGATCGCTCGGGGGTAGACGGACAACGGATAGAACGTCGTGGCGAAAAGGAACATGGGGAGCATCACGAGCTGCACGTACTGGAAGTCGTCGACGCTGCGAACGTACGACGCAACGACGAGGCCTGCCGGTGCGAACGCGACTGCAATCAGCACCGACATTGGCAGAAGCAGCAGCGCGCTCCAGGAGAGCGTCAGACCAAGCCCGGCCATGATGGCGAGGAAGCCGACGCCCGCGAGCGTACCGCGCGTCGTCGCCCACAGGACCTCGGCGAGCACGATCTCGCGAACGTCTACCGGCGTCGCCAGCACGACGTCGTAGAGATTGGTCTGCTTGATGCGGCCGTACGCGCCGAAAATCGTCTCGTTCGTCGACGCGTTCATTACTGCCATCGCGAGCAGCGCCGGCGCGATGTACTGCGCGAACGTAACGTCACTGCGAACTCCCGGAACGTTGCCCACGAGATGGCCGACCCCGACTCCCATTGCGAGTAGGTACATCAGGGGCTCGAGGACAGCCGCGACGACCTCGGCCCAGCCATGGCGGTAGACCTTCATTTGACGCTCGAAGAGCGCGCGCGCGCCGATCCAGCCGCGTCGCGCGCGGACGTCGTGCGTCGTTGCCGCCGTCGTCACGCGTGCAACCTCCGCCGGAATCTCCAGCTCCCCACGACCAGGCCGGCAACAACGAAGAGCAGCAGGTAGCCGATGTGCACTAGCGACCCGGTAAGCGTCGCCGTCCCGAGGTTGAGTGTTCGACAGAGCTCCACGCCGTGCCACAGCGGCGACGCGTAGGCCAGCGTCTGCACCCAGTGGGCCTGGGTCGAGAGCGGGAAGAACGTGCCCGACAAGAGGTAGAGCGGCTGGATGACGAAGCGGAAGAACGTCCTGATGTGCCGGAAGTCGCGGACGCCGATCGCCCAGGCCGCGGCCGGCGCGGAGAAGGCGAGGCCGGTCAAGACGGCTACCGGCACCGTCAGCAGCGACATCCACGAATCCGCCGCGCCCAGGGCGACCTGGATGACGAAGAAGCCGGCGCTGAGGAGCCCGACGCGGGCCGAGCTGAAGAGTTGCTGGCCGATCATGATGTCGCGCGGCGACAGCGGCGTGGCGACGGTGTAGGTGTAGCTCCCCGTGGCCTGGGCCTGGAAGAAGACCTGGAAGGCACCGCTCGTGAAGGCCATCTGCATCGCAGAGGCGGCGATCATCCCGGGAGCGAGGAACGAGAGGTAGGAAACCCCGAGCGTGGCGTGGTTGGCATCGACGAGGCGGCCGATGCCGATCCCGATGCCGGTCAGGAAGAGGAGCGGGTTGAGGAGGCCGATGACTATCGAGCCGCGCCACGAGCGCCGGTAGACGAGCCACTGGTGCCCGAACTCGCGCAGCGGGTAAGCGAAGGCTGGAGTCATGGCGGTCAGTCGATCAGCGACCGGCCGGTCAACGTGAGGAACACGTCCTCGAGGGTCGATCGGCGGACGAGCGCCGTGAGCGGCTCGAGGCCCCGACTGTGAGCCTGCTCGAGCACGGCTTCGCCATCGTCTGCGTAGATCAGGACACGGTCGGGAAGCTCCTCGACACGATTCCCGTCTCCGCGGGCGGACAGCGAGTGGATTTCTGCGTAGCCCCGCTCCCGGTCATCGTCGGCGAAGCGCAGCTCGAGCACCTCGCGTGTGACGTACTTCTCGATCAGCGCCCGCGGCGAACCCTCCGCGACGATCTTCCCGTGATCCATGACGACCAACCTGTCGCATAGCTGNNTCGGCCTCGTCCATGTAGTGGGTCGTCAGCACGAGCGTGACGCCCCCAGCCTTCAGCGTGAACAGCCGTTCCCACAGCACGTGCCGCGCTTGCGGGTCGAGGCCGGTCGTGGGCTCGTCGAGGAGCAGGAGCTCGGGCTCGTTGACGAGCGCGCGCGCGATCGTGAGCCGTCGCCGCATTCCGCCCGAGAGCTGGTCGACTTTCTGATCGGCCTTCTCCTCGAGCTGGGCGAAGGCGAGTAATTGCTGGGAACGCTCGTATGCGAGCGACTTCGACAGCCCGAAGTAGCGTCCGTAGACGACGCAGTTCTCCGTGACCGTGAGCTCGCTGTCGAGTGCGTCCTCTTGTGGCACGACGCCGAGGCGCGCGCGAATGCGACGGCCGTCTCGATCCGGGTCGAGCCCGAAGATCTCGAGCGAGCCGCTCGAGCGCGGCGAGATGCACCCGATCATCCGCATCGTCGAGGACTTACCAGCGCCGTTTGGGCCGAGGAAGCCGAATGCCTCGCCCTGCTCGATCTCGACCTCGATCCCATCGACCGCGAGGAACGGCGGCGATCCGCCGCGACCGGGGTGGATCTTCGTCAAGTCACGCGCACGAACGAGCGCAGTCTTGGCCGGCGCGATCGACGACACGAGCGCCCCTTCACGGTGTGCTCTCAGCGACGGCACTCACGCGATGATACGCGAGGCGACGGAGACGCTTCTCCTACAAGCGCGCAGTCCGCAGACGATCCGTTACGGCGAGTACAGCTGAACGTACTTCCGGTGGGAGAGGGGCGGAATCGCCGCTCGCGCGCGAGCCGAATTCGTACCGTGGCGAGGCTGAAAGAGAGTTCCCGCACTCGGTCAGTACGAGCGGCATGTCTCCGAAGTTGCCCTGACAGGCCGAGTTTCGATAGTGAAGATCTGAGCGACCGGCACCCAGACACGTGCCGGAGCCAGTCGGATTCGAACCCAATGCCTCTCGCGCTCTCGGGGCGCCGCTGGCGGCGTCGGGTGGCTCCGG
>PMZQ01000022.1 GCA_003170155.1 Actinomycetota bacterium
CTAGTAAGTAATAGAGGTTCGTTGTTAGACGAAGGCGCCCCTGAGGGGCGCCTTCGTCGCTTCTCGCGACTTTCGTGGCCCCCTTTGTGGTAGAAACGCACTGTGGGAAAAGACGCGCCGCTTCTCGATCTTCGCGACATCACCAAGGCTTTCGGCTCTGTCCAGGCGCTCACCGACGTCGACTTCGAGGTAAGGAGCGGCGAGGTCATGGCGCTCGTCGGCGACAACGGCGCCGGCAAGTCGACTCTGATCAAGTGCGTCGCCGGGATTCACCCGCATGACAAGGGCGAGATCTACTTCGATGGCAAGCTGGCGAATATCCACGGTCCCAAGGACGCCGCTAGGCTCGGGATCGAGGTCGTCTACCAGGATCTTGCGCTCTGTGACAACCTCGACGTCGTCCAGAACATGTACCTCGGCCGCGAGGCACACGACTGGTTCCAACGGCTCAAGGAGCCGATCATGGAGCAACGAACGTCCGAGACGATGTCGTCGCTCGCGGTGACCTCACTCAACTCGATCCGGCAGAAAGTTGCCTCCCTCTCAGGTGGGCAGCGGCAGTCGGTGGCGGTTGCGCGGGCCGTGATGTGGAACTCGCGCCTCGTCATTCTCGACGAGCCGACCGCCGCGCTCGGTGTCGCCCAGACGGCGCAGGTGCTCGGGCTCGTCAAGCGCCTTGCAGCCGAGCACAATCTTGCGGTCGTGATCATCTCCCACAACCTCCATGACGTCTTTGAGGTCGCTCACCGGATCACGGTGCTTCGCCTCGGCCTGAACGTCGGCGTCTACGAGCGCGAGAAGACGACGCCGGAAGAAGTCGTCTACGCGATAACCGCCGGCAAACCAGTCAAAGTCTCCGGAATTGCCGGGACAGGCGAGGAGGAGACGATATGAGCGGCGAGACACCAGCGACCGTCGCGAAAGACCCGGCAGCACCCGAGACGCGCGGATTTGTCAGTAGCCAGATCCACCGCGTTCTCGGGGACATCCGCGGCGGAGAACTCGGTAGCTGGCCGATCATCATCGGGCTGATCATCATCTCGGCCTTTTTCTACTACAAGAGTTCGAACTTTCTCAGTGGGAGCAATCTCAACAACCTGATCTCGCAAATGGCGGGTGTGGTGGTAATCGCCTTTGGCACCGTCTTCGTGCTCCTGCTCGGCGAGATCGATCTTTCGGCCGGCTTCCTCAGCGGCGTCGGCGGCGTCGTCGTGGGAGAGTTGACGCTGGCGGGGAGCAGCCATGCCTATTCCGGCCTCGTCGCAATCCCGATTGCTCTCGCTGCAGGAGCTCTGTACGGCGGGATCCAAGGCGTGTTCGTGGCGTACATCGGCGTCCCGTCGTTCGTCGTGACCCTGGCCGGGATGCTGGCCGCGGAGGGGCTCATCCTTGTGTTGCTCAGCCAGGGTGTGATTGGCATCCAGGATAAATGGGTCGATGACACCGCCAACTATTTCTTTGGGCACTCGACGGGTTGGATCGTCGCCCTCATCGTGAGCGCTCTCTACGCGATCTTCGTACTGAGCGGACGAGTCAGACGCCGGCGCGACGGCGCCGAAACCGGGAATCTTTGGTACTCGTTGGTCAAGGTCGCCGCCATCTCGGTTGCCATGTTTGCCCTTGTCGCCTGGTCTAACCTCGATCCCGATCGCGGTCTTCCACTTGCCTTCATCATCATGCTCGTGCTGTACGTCTTCTGGAACTTCATTGCGACGCGGACGACGTTCGGCCGCCATGTGTATGCGGTTGGCGGCAACGACGAGGCGGCACGCCGGGCGGGCATCAACGTCCCTCGGATCAAGCTCGTCGTCTTCATGATCTCGGGCATGATGGCCGCACTCGGTGGCGTCATCTACGCTGCTCGCCTCAATTCGGTAGATATCAACGCGGGTGGCGGTACAATTCTGTTCGACGCGATCGCGGGGGCGGTAATCGGCGGTACAAGCCTCTACGGTGGCCGCGGCCGGGTGAAGAGTGCTGTGCTCGGCGTGCTGCTCGTCTATCTGATCTACAACGGCCTCGCAACGATCGGCTATAGCACCGCTGTGGATTTCGTCGTGACCGGCATCCTCCTGCTGGGGGCCGTGACGTTGGACACCGTCTCGCGCAGGCGGCAGCAGAAGGTCGGGCGCTAGACCCCAGCTGGCTTCGGTGGAGCCGGTACGTTCGGAACCGGAGTACTTCCCGGTGCGAGGCCCACGGGTCCGGTTGTGTCGACTTCTGATATCCGAACCAGCCTCACGACCTCTCGACGAAACGCAAGTGCGAAGTTTGAACAGAAGCTCGCCGGCCTGAGCCCCTTCGCGCTCGGTCTCGCAGGTAAGCGCGCCGTGCGGGCACGAGTTTTAGCTCTCGACGTAGCCCCGATCGCCCGCCAAGTCTCCTCCTAGGCCTCGCACTCGAGTCGCCAGAAAAGCCCCGCTTCGAGCTTGAGAAGTCAGCTCTCGACGAAGGCCTGGCTCTCGGGATCGCGCTAGCCTCCGCCTTCGTGCGTGACGCCGAGTGAAGTAAGGCGTGCCCGGAAACTGCGGCTTGTGGAGACACTACCCTCATACGCGCCGAGCGTGAGCAAGCTCGCCTCTATTTCGCGCTTCGAGACGACTCGCTCGACGGCCGAGATTGCCTTCTACGAGAGCAGTGGCACCGGTTGCAACAGAAAGCGCTGGCAGTCGAGCGCCATGGCGTTGCGCTGGACGGCGGCCAGCATGCTCGAGGCCGAGCGCCAGTTTCGGCGCATCGTCGGCCGTGCCGACCTCGACTTCGCCCCCACCGCCACGCACGAGCTCCACCGTCACGCGATCGAGGAGTCGATTGCCCTCTCAGTTGGGAGAATCTCTCAACTGACCACCACTAAGATTCACGGCGAGCGGGATATTCTCCCGCCTGGTTCCGGAGCCTCGGAAAATCCCGCGGCGCTTCCAAGGAAGAAATAGTGGTATAAGTGCGAGGCTTTGGCCAGTATTTGCTTCGAGAAGGGGCGATTGTGGGAGGGGAGGACATTTGGTCACCTCCAGGCTTCTCCACCCGCGGAAGCCGGCCGTTCTCGTCGTAAAACCCCCACGACTTCAGAAGAGGCTGTGCTTGTGGTCGCTAGGGGAATTGTCACTTAACTAGGAGGGAAGACGTGAAGAAGCTTTTGGTCGTACTGGCACTCGTGGCGCTCGTTACGTCCGCAGTGCTGGCCGTTTCCGGCTGCGGCGGAAAGAGCAAGAAAAAGGGTTCTGTCGAAATCTGTGCTCTTCTGCCAGATACGAAGTCGTCAGTCCGCTACACGTTGTTCGACGCGCCGCTACTCAAGGCAGCCTTCACGGCAGCTGGCGTTAATGGCCAGGTCCTCAATGCTCAGGGCGACACCCAGACGCAGATCACGCAGGGTCAGCAGTGCGTGACAAACGGCGCGAAGGTGATCCTGGTTGACGCTCTCGATTCCGGCACTGGTGTCTCGATCGAGAAGGCTGCTAAAGCCGCGGGCGTGAAGACAATCGACTATGACCGCCTTGTGCTCGGTGGTTCGTCGTCGTACTACGTATCGTTCAACAACGTCACAGTCGGCATGCTCCAGGGCCAGGCCCTCGTAGACGCCATGAAGGCGGAGGGAATCATGGGCGCGGGCAAGAAGCCAGTCGTTGCTGAACTGGACGGCGCCCCGACCGACAACAACGCCACGCTGTTCGCCCAGGGTGGCGACGCGGTGCTCGCTCCGTACTTCAAGAGCGGTCAGCTCCAGCAGGGTCCGAAGCAGGCTGTTCCTAACTGGGACAACCAGAAGGCCCTGACCATCTTCGAGCAGATGCTCACGAAGACGGGTAACAAGATCAACGCCGTCCTTGCTGCTAACGACGGTCTCGGTAACGCGGTTGTCACGGCGCTGAAGAGTCACAAGCTCAGCGCGATCCCGGTCACTGGCCAGGATGCGACGCCGCAGGGCGTACAGAACATCATCTCGGGTTGGCAGTCGATGACCGTCTACAAGGCTGTCCCTCTCGAGGCCAAGGCGGCTGCAGCTGCCGCAATCGCCATCGTCAAGGGCACCAAGGTCGCGACGAACGGAACGACCGCTGATTCGGTCGGCCACCGCAATGTCCCGTCAGTGCTCGAGACGCCGACGACAGTCAATAAGGCGAACTACCAGATCCTCTTCACGGACAAGTTCCTGAAGAAGAGCGATGTTTGCACAGGCACCTACGCGAAGTACTGCAAGACCTACACGAAGCCGTACTAGTAAGTAATAGAGGTTCGTT
>PMZQ01000004.1 GCA_003170155.1 Actinomycetota bacterium
TACTACGCCCACACCCGCTCAACGGGCCAATCAGCCCCCCGCACGCGCAAGCACCAGACGACGACCGAAGACGCTATCGAGTCAGCCGTGATCGTCCTCAACAGGGCGATCGCCTCAATCGACGGCGAGATCGACGCGGCCAAGACGCGCGCGGAAGAGGCCAAGGCCGAATACGAGCACCTGCGCGACACGGCCGAGGAGCGAAAGGTGGCCATTCAGGCCAAGATCGACGCCCTCAGCGCCTAGTCGCACTCGGATGGAAAGGCGGCCCGGATCGAAAGATTCGGGCCGCCTCACAACACCAAGGCCAAATTGCGAGATCCGAGATCCGAGATTCGTAGAGCGATCCTTGAGCGCCACATCGATCAGTTGTCGACCAGCGATAAACGACGAGAGCAGAGCGGTGAGGGCTAGCGTCCCGCGAGATGCTATGGAGAACAGAAGATACGGAGACGACCTCCAAGTTGCGATACGGCTGCCCAGGTTGTTTGGAGTAACGAGAAAATCTGGATCGCCTGAGCCTCTGGCCTTGGCTTGACTTGCTTCTCTAGGGCTTCCTTCGAGAGCGACTGCCCTAGCACTAGCCAGACCTCTCGTTCGCTATCGGGCGCGGCTACAACCTTGCGTATATGCCTCCACATCTCGTGGCCACTACTTAAGTTCCCCTCACGTAACCGCCTCGTTGCCCCCGTGACGTGAGGAGGAGCAGACCAAGCGCGCGTCCAATACCCAGTTTGCATCCCGACGTCCGCGAGAGGCTGCAGGTGCGGAAGGTTCTTTATGGCCTGTGAAGCGACGTCATGCAGAGCGCTCGCGGAGCAGAGCCGGGCGGTCGACGCGGCCTTCGCGTGGATGAACGCCACGCGCGATCCTTGAGTGGCTACGAAATCAGCGACTTCGGGTCCGAGATCTGTACAAAGTACGAACTCTGGGGACGATAGTATCGCGCTCATTTCCGCTGGCGCCTGTCGCGCGCAGCTTGGCGCAAGTGCGCTGATCATCCCAAACAGACTCGCCGGATCCCAATCATCGTTCAGTATCGCCGCTCCCTTCTCTGACCCTGCCTCCTTAAGTTCCTCTGTCGGGTGGAGCACGTCGAGAAGCCGGAACGAGCCGACGCGGCTCGTTGGGATAATCGGCTTAAAGAAGCTCCCGCGAGCGTAGATCGCCGTTCTCTCACGAGGGACCACACGAAGAACCTGCTCCTCGTTTGTGAATGTGACGAGCTCACGAGACTCGCCTTCGGCCGTTACGAACAGTTCGTTCTGAAGTGAAGGAGCCAGTATCTCGTAGCGTCCCTTATCCTGATTCCACGAGAGTTTTGCGTCGTGGCGCTGGCCGTTCGCGACGATAGAGAAGCTCCCGTCTATGACGTCTGCCGTTCGATCCTCTATCTCAAGAGGAGCCCCAGTACCGACCTTTATGAAGTTCGACGGATCAACGTCGAACAGGACGTGAAGCGGCTCTTTATCATCAGGCTCGTCTACGTAAACCGCGTACCGGGTGAACGTCTTCGCTCCGCCATCCTTGGGGCGCGAAAGTTCAAGTTCGAGTGTGTTGAGCCACTTGCCGTAGGCCTCATAATCGCGCTCACTTCTCCGGTAGTCGATGACCCTTGACCGGCTGAGACCTAAGTAGCGGCGAAACCGCTCGTCTGCTATTTCCGTGTATCCCTCAGCGGTCGTGCAAACGNNCGCGGATATTACGGGAGCGCGCGGCCTGTTTACCGATATCCGTATTGAGAAGGGAGACCGAGGTCAAACTAGATACTCGGTCCGGGAATAGCACCTGAAGATCTGGAGGGCGCAGAGGCCGGAAGTGCTCCGAGACGATCTCAGGAGTGCGCCCCCGGGAGTCATGGAAGAAAAGCAAGTCCTCGGTAAGGCGGAGAACTGTGTACCCGAACTCAGGCTCGATGAAGGTACCCGACCTCAATAGCCTCGAGTTCTCTGCTGTTACGAAGGGGATAATGACTGTCTGATTGTCTGGAACCTGCGTGGCAAAGACGGATCGGTCTATTCCGCGCCATTCATCAGCCGTTGCGTCAGCCAGTTCGCCGAGCAGTTGTTCACCTCCGCTCACGCGACGGTAGACGCGTGTCCGGAACGGGAAAACGAACTCGCGCCAGGCATTTTCTGTATTGAGATCGATCTTGCTGCGGTACTCGCGGTCGTAGTAGAAAGCATGCGGCTGAGCCTCAATGACCCGTTCGACGAGTTGCGGAAAGGTCGCGACGCTCTCAGCATCGTTTTGACGATCGAAGCTGCGATACCCATCCCACGTGCGCGCGATATCGAGGTCGCCTCTCCCGATGACCAGCGCCATCATGTCTTGAGGGTTCTTCTGAGGATTCCGTAGGACGCGTCCGATCTGCTGCACGATCGCCCGACCATTTCGTAGCGCCTCGTAGAACGCGAGAACCTTGAAGTTCGGATCATCAATACCCTCGATCAGCTTGTTCTGATGAACCCAGAAACGGGCCGGACAGTCGTCTGGTCGCGGGACATCGCGCCGAAGTGAGCGTTCGCTTCCACTAAACCTCTCATGGACGCCGATGACGGGCTGCTTGAGATCTTCGAGAGCTCTGACGATGAGCCGGATGCTTGATGCGGACTCGCACCTCACGATTACGCGAACGGACGTGTCGCTGGGGAACCGAGCTTGTACCTGGTCAGACAACTGGCGTGCGAATGCGGCCGGTTCGTCCGCCGATCGAAGAGTCACGAATTCTGGTGCACGTAGAAAACGCTCGTCTTCCGCACGCCAATGCGGAAAGCGATACCTCCACGCTTGCCCGACGGTGAAGAACTTCTCGTCGTTGCGGTAGGGCGTCGCCGTCAGCAGCACAGTCGGACGCTGAAGCCCGCGGATCGCCTGTGACCATTCGCGGGCAGGTTCGTAGTGTCCCTCGTCTACAAGAACGCACCCGAAATCGGAAAACAGCTCGCCGAGGTCGTACCCCAGCTCGCCTGATCTAGTCGCCGCCACCNNGGCTCCGATTTTTCGAGCACCCGCCTCAGGTTCGCGCTCGAAGGCAGGCGGCGAACCGGCAACAATTCGGGTCTCGCGTCGCCGGGGAGACGATCCCAGAAGCGGCCTCCGAGGTCATCAATGAGCTGCCTGACTAGGGCAACCCAGGGCGTTAGAACGAGTCGATGCCCAGTAACCGACGGAAGCACAGTGGCGATCGTGGCGATGACGCCTGTCTTCCCGGTACCCGTGGGCATCGTGATTAGCGCCGATGCGCCCCCGACGTCCTTCGCCGTTAGGTACCGGTGAGCCGTCTCAACCGCTTGGCACTGATGATCCCATAGGCCGTCAGGCAATTTGAGCGTCGTTGCCATTTGAGTGCATTCAATCCGCTCGATCGGACAGACGCGCGATCGGTTCGGACGCGGCCTCTTGGGCACCTAAGACCGAGTGAGCCGACAAGATCAACCGTGATCTTGAGTATGTAGCAACGCAACAACACCTTGTAACAACATAGCCACTGAGCTATAATAGTAAGTGTGTTTAAGTGAGAACGGAGGTTGTGTTGTGGGAGCAACGAAGGCAGAAGAAACGTTCGCGGCGATCAGCCGACTTCTCGAGGGCGGTATGCGACTCTCGGACGCGGTCAGACAGGTCGTGAGCGAGACTGGCAGAAGCGAAGCCGCAGTACGCGCGAGCTATTACAACCAGCGTTCCAAGCTCGGGCTCAGAGGCAGCCCACGCCGCGATAGTCGAGCTCTTTCGGTCGACGACGCGGTGGGCGAGGCCCGTCAATTACTCCAGCGGGCACTCGGGCGGATTGACCGGGAGGTCGAAGCCGCGAAGGCCCGGATGGAGACAGCAGAGGCCCAGTACGAAGCCCTGAAGACCTCCGCCGACGAGCGAAGGGCCGAGTTGGAGCGAAAGATCGCTTCGCTCTGACAAGCAAGAACTAAAGCGAAGGAAGGAGGAGCAAGGAGAATATGAGACAAACAGCGACAAACGCACACGAGAGCGAAGAGCCCGACGCTCCGGGACGCGCCGTCATCTACATACGCGTGTCGAGCTCGCAGCAAGCAGACAAGGACTACGACCCGGAAGGATTCTCAATCCCCGCCCAGCGCGAGGCCTGTGTCCGTAAGGCCGAGAATCTCGGCCTCCAGGTCGTGGAGGAGTTCGTCGACCGGGGCGAGTCGGCCAAGACCGCGAACCGGGCCGGATTGCAGGCTTTGCTGAAACGGCTAGAAGAAGGCGGCATCAGCCACGTGATCGTGCACAAGGTCGACCGCCTAGCCCGAAACCGCGCCGACGACGTCGCGATCGTCATGCGCATCCGAGGCGCGGGCGCCCAGCTCGTCTCGGTAACCGAAAACATCGACGAGACCCCTTCGGGGCTCCTCATGCACGGGATCATGAGCTCGATCGCCGAGTT
>PMZQ01000020.1 GCA_003170155.1 Actinomycetota bacterium
CGCCTCGGCGCCGAGATGCGCACGCGGCCGGACGGCGGGTGGACGCTCAGATGGACGTTCTTGATGTCCTTCAACACCACCTCCACCGCGATGTCGCCCAATTCGATCTGCGTGACCATCAGTACTCGCTCTGCGCCTTGATGATGGGGAAGATGCTCTCGACTGCGTCCTCGTCATTCCCGAGTAGCGACAGCAAAGCTTGCTTGATGGCGTTCTCGCGAGCCTGAATGTCCCGCCAGCCGTCCGGGCGAACCTTTCTCACTGTCTCGTCGATCCTGAGGGCCAGCTCCTCGTTTTGACCGAGGTTGTTGTAGAGGGCACGCTTCCCACGAGTATCTAGCCTCTTCGGCGTCTCGTCCGAGGTGCCGGTTCCGACCTGCTTCGCCAACTCGGCAATCCGCTTCAGATATTCCTCGTAGGCGAGCGCCTTGGCTTTCCGGGCCGAGATGATCTCGTCGAGCAGCACCGACATTTTCTCGTAGTAGGCCGGGTCGTTCAGATGCTCCTCGATGATCTTGCGGCGAACGTTGTTCTCAATCGTCTCGGCGATCGCGTCTCTGTCTCCCTTCAGGCCGCCGAGCTGGGCCGCCACCGCCTCGCCGACTCCGCTCTTGACGATCAGGTCGAGCAGGCCGATGTTCTCGAAGGGCGAGATCTTCCGCGGCTCGTCGGCTTCGATGTAGGTGTCGATTAGGTGCCTCATGTCGGCTTCGTAGGCTTTCGAGTCGAGGCTCTCGCCGCTGGCCTTGCGGATGATCTCGCGGATGTTCAGGTAGCGCTCGAGCTGCCGCTCGACGCGGCTGATGTCCTCACTGTCGTATCCCGCCGCTTCCAGCTCGCCGGCGATGTTGGCGTAGGCGCGAACCAACGCGACCGTCGCCTTGTAGAGCGCGGCGCGTTTCGGTTCTCGCTCTTGCAGATCCTCGGCGATCTCGGTGTTGCCGCAGAAGTAGTGGATGTGCTCCAGCTCGCCCTTCGGCGGCTCCACCGGCTCACAGAGCAGGGCCAGAACCTCGAGCGCGCTGTCGAGCCGCTCGCGCCCTTTCGTCAGGCGGTCATGAATTAGCACCTCCGGCTCGACGCCGCCCGCGCTGTGATCCAGCTCGGAGGTGTAGACGGCGACGGCGTTCTCGACCTTCTTGAACAGATCTTTGTAGTCAACGACGTAGCCGAAGTCCTTGTCGTCGCCGTCGAGCCGATTGACGCGGCAGATCGCCTGGAACAGGCCGTGATCCTGCATCGACTTGTCGATGTAGAGGTAGGTGCAGGGCGGCGCGTCGAATCCGGTGAGCAGCTTGTCCACCACCACGAGCAGTCGCATGTTCGCCGGCTCCTTGACGAACAGATCCTTCGCCCGCTCCTCGTAGGTCTCGGTCTTGCTCATCCCCGGTTTGGCTGCCACGTCTCCGAGCAGCCGGGTGTAGGTGTTGTAGACGAACTGCCTGTCGGTCTCGGTGTTCGCCCCGACCTCTTCCTTGCTCACGTCACCGGCCTGCGGGTTGTACGAGGTCACGACCGCGCACTTGCCCCTGAGCGGCGTCTCCTGGAACAGGGAGAAGTACCTGCACGCCTCATAAATGCTCGACGCGACCAGGATCGCGTTGCCTCGCTCGCTAGAGAGACGCGGCTTGACGCTGAAGTCAAAGACGACGTCCCTAACGACCCGCTCCATCCGCGACCTGGAGCTGAGCACCTTCTGCATCGTGCCCCACTGCGCCTTCAGCTCTTCCTTCTGCCAGTCGTTCAGCCCCTTGGTCTTGGCCTCGAACCAGGCGTCGATCTTGTCCTCGGAGCCGAGCCGCTGGTCGATGTCGCGCGCCTCGTAGACGAGATCGAGGATGACCCCGTCCTCCACGCCCTCGCTGAACTTGTAGGTGTGGATGTAGCCGCCGAAGACCTCCAGGCTTGTCTTCCTGTCCTTCTTCAGGAGCGGCGTGCCGGTGAAGCCGATGAAGACGGCGTTCGGCATCAGGGCTTTCATGACGCGGTGCAGCTTGCCGGTCTGGGTCCGGTGGCACTCGTCCACGAAGACGAACACCTCTCCGACCGTCTGGCTCGGCTGCGCTTTCAACTCCTCGAGGTAGGCGTCGAAGTCGTCCACGTCCTTGCGCCCGAACTTGTGTACCAGCGAGCAGAGCAGGCGCGGCTTGGCTTGAGCTAGCTGGCTCATCAGGTCGCGGCCGCTGCTGGTGCGATAGATAGCCTCGCCCGCGCCGGTGAATACCCGCTCGATCTGCTTGTCGAGCTCGTCGCGGTCGGTGATGATGGCTACGCGAGCGTTCGGGTTGTTCTCCAGGATCCACCTGGCCAGCAGCACCATGACGATGCTCTTGCCGCTGCCCTGGGTGTGCCAGATGATGCCGCCCTTGCGCTCGCGGACGTGCTGCTGGGCCGCCTTGACGCCGAAATACTGGTGCGCGCGCGGCAGCTTCTTGACGCCGCCGTCGAAGAGAACGAAGTCGTGCATCAGCTCGATCAGCCGCGGCTTGGCGCAGATCTTCGCCAGGTACTTGTCCAGCTTGAAACGGCTGTCGTCGCGTTCGTCTTCCTTCCACTCCAGGAAGTACTTCTCCGGCGTGCCGATGGCGCCGTACTTCAGGCCCTCGGAGTCGTTGCCGGCGAAGACGAGCTGCACGGTCGAGAAGAACCACTCGTTGAACTCCGGCAGCTGATTGGACAGGTTCTGACGGATGCCGTCACCGATACTCACGCGGCTGTTCTTCAGCTCCAGAACGGCGACTGCGATGCCGTTCACGTAGAGCACGATGTCAGGCCGCCGCTCGAATCCGCCGCGCAGGGTGACCTCCTCGGCGATGCCGAAGTCGTTTTGATCGGGCTCGTTCCAGTCGATCAGGTGGACGGTCTCGGTGACCTTGCCCGCCTCGATCTTCACCGGCACGCCATAGCGCAGCAGGCTGTAGACGGCCTTGTTGTTCTCGTAGAGGCTGCGGCTGTGGTTGCTCGCCTCGCTGCGGAGCTTGTGAAGGGCGACATTGATCTGCTCTGGCGCGTAGCCGCGCTCGGTCAGGAATTTCCGAAGCTGCGCCTCTTCGATGTTGGAGTTGCAGTCGCCGGCGCTCCAATCGCCGAGGTAGTCGTATTCTAGTTCGTCGCAGAAGAGGGAGATGACGCGCTTCTGCGTTACGCGCTCGGGCTTGCCGACGTCGCTCATACGAGCCGAATCCTGCCGGTGAGGAGCTCCTGCATCAAGCCCTGCTTGAGCTGGCGAGCTTTAGCGAGCTTGGCTTCCAGTGCCGTGATCTCTGCGTCCATGTTCGACAGGATTTCGGCGATGGCTTCTTGCTCGGCTCGCGTGGGCAGCGGAACCGGCATTTCACGGAGATTTTCCCCGCTAACTTTCGGCATGGTTCCCGTAGACCCGGCCGCCGCACTTCGGAAGTACGATCTTCCGCTTGCGCTGTTGGCATATCTCCAGAACCAGTGCGCCGTCGCTGGTTGCCTAAACCGTAGGCGCATCATGAGATCGGGGTATACAAACTCGCCTGGCGGACCGTCGAATAGTGCGGTTGTTCCGACCAACTCAGCTGTATTTGATCGCTGAACGAGTATGTCCCCAGGAGCGAGATAAAGGTCTGACCACCTGGGAACACGGTGCTCTAACCATTTGACCGTTTCGCTGTTCAAGACGAGGCGGCCGCTGGTTGTTGCAGCAAGGCTCAGCGTTGGCGTTCCAACAGTGCCTTCGACGCAACGACCTGACCAGCCGTTAGTTGGACCTTGCTTTAGAAGAGCGCGGAGACTGACAACGTCCCAATCTTCTGGAATCATCCCCACCGCGGTCCGCTTACATCCGGGCATGACCGTAAATCCCGGCAGACGCTTCTTGCCGGTGAGCAATTCCTGCATGGCGCCTTGTTTGAGCTGGCGCTTCTTGGCGACGAGCCGCTCCAGGGATTCGATGAAGGCATCCGCATCACCCAACGCCTCGGCGATGGCTTCTTGCTCGGCTCTGGTCGGCGGGAGACCAATAAGGATGTCGTCGAGCGTTCTGCGCTGAATGCCTTTTGCGGTTGAGCCGGTGGAGTTGAGAGAAAGTTGCTTCTGAAATACGAAACCCTTCATGTAGTGGGTGAGAAAATCGCGATGCAGCCAATTTCGGGGCTTGATGAGCAGCACTCGCTGGCTGAGGATGTAACGCTTCGAGTCGGGGATCTGCGCCACATTGCCAAGCGGGGCTTCCATAGTGAGAAGAACATCGCCGGTCTCGCATTCGCCCTGAACCATCCACTTGCGGTATAGCTCTTCACTGCCAAAGTAGGCTTCTTTGTCAGGGTCGATTCGCCCCATCTGAACGTTGTTGGCGGACAGCGCGAGTATGTCGCCGCCGCCCCACGACAAGCCCAGCTTGCGAGGTGTCCGTCCCCGGTAATCGATGTACGACCCCACGGCCTCGATGAAAGGCATGACCTTCCAATCCTCCGGAATCACCCCGATCTCGGTCTGCTCGTAGCCGGGCTTCACTTCCATATGAAGCCCATCTTCTCCAAGTGGCGGCTCACCTTGGCTTCTAGATCCGCCACGCATCCGACCATCTCCGGCAGCGGAGCCTCATACCGCTCAGCCAGCTCTTTCACGCGCTGGGTGAGCTGCTGGCTCACGCTGTCCATCTCGCCGTGGATGGCGGCGTCGAGCGCGGCGAGCCACTTGTCGTCCACCACCAGCGTCTTGATCTCAGCCTCAGTGATCGTCGGATACCTGGCGTAGGCCTGAATGTCGAGCGCGGCTTCGGCCTCCTTGAGGCGCTTCTTCTGGCCGGCTTTCTCGGTGTCGAGCTTCAGCCAGTCGCTCAGCAAGGCGGCTTCGTCTGCGACATCCGCGTCGCCTTTAATCTCCTTCAGCCGGACGGTGACGCCGGCCTTGCTCACCTTCTCGAAGTCGGCGAACGCTCCGTCCTCGCCGCCGTGCTCTTCCTCCAGCTCGGCGAGGCGAGCGCTGACGCCTTCCAGCTCGGCGGTGAGCTGGTCGATGGCTGCCTGCTCCGCGGCGAAGTAGCGAGCAACGATCAGCGCCTTGGGGATGAGGTCGCAGGTCCAGCCCTTGTCCTTCTCCTTGCCCTTCTTGGTTATCTCGATGATGCGACTGGTCTCGGCCTTCCAGCCGTCGGCGGCGATCAG
>PMZQ01000084.1 GCA_003170155.1 Actinomycetota bacterium
GCGACGGCGTTAGCCGGGTGCGCTGCACCGCCAAGCGGCGCCCCGAGAAACCGAGGGACATGGGGAGGAGCGCGGCGTCTGCGGCCGCCTTCGAGATCACCTGATCAGCCTGTTTCCTAGTGGCGCCGGAGCTTCCCGCGGCACTTCGAGCAACAGCCTCTTCGTGCGCGCCCGCGGCGGCGATGCTCGCGCTTTCGACCCGTCAGGAGTCGCCGAGCGATCAGGGCGATCCCGGAGAGCGCCCCGATCTGCGCCAGGCGCCGGGCGCGGCGCAGCCGTCGTGACAGGATCGGCCCTAGCTCGTCTAGATCCTTCTCCAACCGGGCCTGAACGGCCTCTATTTGCGCGCGGATTTGAGCCGAGTCTTGAGCCATTCGAGGTTCTCCTTACTGGTCTCGAGCGCCTGCTTCGGAAGCGGCGGAACGGCTGAGTGCAGCGAAGCGATGCCGATCAGCAGGCACGCGCCTGTGAGCAATCCGAGCAAGCCGGCGACGATGAGCGCGGCCGCCCAACCCGGGACGGCCAAGGCAACGGCCAGGATCGCCGCTGTGACGAGCGCTGCGATCAGCAGGAACGCGCCGAGAGCCGCGACGACGACGAGTCCGACTCCGAGCGCGGCGCGTTTTACCTTCGAGGTGAGCTCGCTCTTCGCCAACTCGATCTCCAGCCGGACCAGCTCGCGTAGGTCAGCGGCGAATTTCTGCCCGCTTGAACCACGCTGTTTTGTCTCGCCGTTCATCTCAGTCTCGCCATACCCTAGCTCGCCTCGATCCAAGCATTCGCGTTCGCGATCAGGCTCGCACGTAGTGAAGATCCTTCGCCGGCACGATCTGCTTCCCGAATGGAACCAGCGCGGCGCCGGCCATCTTGAAGGATCCGATACCGAGCGGAATGCCGATGATCGTCAGGCAGAGGAGGATGCCGTGCACGAAGTGCGCGAGAGCGAGCCACCAGCCGGCCAGCACGAACCAGAGAACGTTGCCAAGCACACTCAGGCCTACGTGTCTCGTTTCGGCGGGGATCAGCGTCCGGCCGAACGGCCAGAGGGCGTAGCCGCCCAGCTTGAGCGACTGCTTGGCGAAGGGAAGCCCCACGATCGTGATCGCTAGTAGGACGGCGGCGATGACGTACTCGATCGCAAGCCAGAAGCCGGCAAGAACGAGCCAAATGATGTTGAGGATCAGGCGCATCGGAATCGGTTGTTCGGGGGTTCCTCCGAACAATCCCACCGCCTTACTCTTGTATCAAATGTCGGTGAAAGCCTGCGTCAGCCTCAAGCGCCACGCGTCGCTAACCGATGCTCTTCGCATGGAAACCCAGTGCAGGATCTGCGGCGAGTTCTGGCCACCTGAGCAACATCTTCCGGCCCACAAGGGTGGTGGATGTCCGAGCTGCGGCGGCTCTCCGCTCTGCGACAACTGCGGTCACCCGAGGCGAAATCACCGAGGTGCCTTCTCCGATAACGGCAAGCAGCACTGCCGCGCACACCGCCATGACATCCAGAGCCTGACCATCTTCGCATGCACCTGCAGGCAGTACGTGCAGCGCTCAGACTCGTTTGCCGACGCGAAGTTTGCCGAGCCGGATCCCGGTATCAACGGGCCGATCCCGCGACTACGGCAACCAAGCGAACCGGGGGAGCCCGCATGACTTCCGCCTATCGAACTCGCCGCGTTGTGCATCCCGAAGGAACGCCAGATGTTGTGGTTGTCGATCTCCAGGGCGCTTGGCGTGTGAGCCGTGGGAAGGAAACGTACGAGGGCCTCGATCTACCGCCCCTGCTCGCGCGTATCCTGGGCGTACTCAACCCGAGTGCCGAGCTCGTGACCGTTCTTTCGACCCTCGTTCGCGCGACAGACGGTTGGGCTGTTGTTCAGCATCCCGACGATGAGCGGCTTCCTCGGAACGCGCGCATCCCGACGCTCTAGCGCTCTAGGTATTCGGGTGCGAGATCTGATCCCGTCCCGCGGCTCTCGGTGCCGTCTCGCAGCGAGACGGCGCCCAGCTACGGAATCTGAATAGAGCGCTTCGAAAGACCTAGGTAGTAACCGCTGATCGGCGTGACGGCCGCGGCCGCGTCGCCTGCGCCGAGGGTTACGAACAGTGGTGCGAAGTGCTCCGTCGTCGGGTGGGCGTAGGGGGCGGATGGGATGTCGAGGAAGCGGGTGAGCTCGCCCACGTCGCCGCGGGCTAGTGTCTCGGCTGCCCAGTGGTCGAACTCGGCCGACCAGGCCGGCGGCGGCGCGTCTGTTCTGAAGTCCCGCAGGTATGGCAGGCCGTGGGTTAGAAAGCCGCTGCCGATCACGAGCACGCCTTCGTCTCGCAGTGGCCGCAGGCGCGCGCCGACCTCGAGCAGCCGCTGTGGATCCAGCGACGGCATGGAAACCTGCAACACAGGCACGTTGGCCTCGGGATACATGACCAGGAGCGGAACGTAGGCGCCGTGGTCGAGCCCTCGCTCGGGTTGCTCGACCACGTCCTCGACCGGCGCGAGCAGCGTCCGCACCGCCTCGGCCAGCTCCGGCGCCGCGGGGGCCGGGTACGTCGTCTGGTAGTAGCGCTCAGGAAAGCCGTAGAAGTCGTAGACGAGAGGTACGCCGCCGCTAGTCGCGCCGAACGTGAGCGGCGC
>PMZQ01000005.1 GCA_003170155.1 Actinomycetota bacterium
GCGACGGCGTTAGCCGGGTGCGCCGCACTACCAGCGGCGCCCAGAGAAATCGAGGGGCGCTGAGCGGGAACGGGGTCCGCGTCGAGCGGGTTGGGGACGGCGTCTGTTGAGTCGCCTCGCGCAGGTCGGTCGCGGCGGTTGACGCCGGCGGCACGATCTTCCGAAAGACCTGACCGCAGCGCGGTCCGAAGCGACGCAGTATCTCGACATTTGAGAACTGGCCGGTTCCACGTGTATCGTCATTGACGTTTGGTGAGAGAAAGACGCTGATTATTCGCAAAGAGTAGTGAGACATGAACCCTGAAAACCTTGTTCAGGCAGTTCGAGACCGCAACGCTGCGCGAATCCGTGAGCTGTTGTTTGACGGTGATCCGCCTCGAGTGACATCTGGAGCGCGTACCGAAACGGAGTTCTGGGACTACAAGACTGATATTCCGAACTGCCCGAAAGGCTGGGCGCGTGTTGCTCGCCACGTACTCGCATTTCACAACCATCGCGGCGGCGCACTTATCTTCGGTATTACCGACGCTGATCTCAGATTCGTCGGTGCGAGTACGCGATTCGATAGCAAAACGTTCAATGACAAAATACGCCGATACGTTGGCGATCGTATTTGGGTCGATTTCCATCGCGAAGCAATCCAGTCCGACCAGAGATACCTAGGCATCGCGATAGTTCCACCGAGAGGCGCGATGATCGGTTACTTTCAGGACGATGCTCCGACATTCGAAAGTAAATGCGAATTTCATAAGGGTGATTCCGCGCTCAGGGTCGGAGATTCATCGAAAATAATGGATCGGTCTACCGCCATTGCACACCAAGCTTCTCTCGGATCAAGGCTAGTTGGTAGTCCGTATGCGGTCGATACCGAGTTCTTTCGTATCTTAGCTCTCGAAACGCCGCGTTTCATTCAAAGACCGGAGCTTTCCAAACAGATAGAGAACGCGCTAGTCGAAAGCAGAACATCGGTAACTTCTTTGATTGGAATTGGAGGCTCAGGAAAAACAACGCTCGCTACGTGGGCGGCTTTACAAGCGCACGAGAGAGGGATATTCCATTACATAGTATCTATTACTGCGAAAGATAGAGAGCTCACGACGGATGGAATAAAGAGCCTGAGCGCGTCGTCGACGACTTACGAAAACCTTTTAGACGGTATCGCTGACGTATTAGGGTTTCCCGAATATGTCGGTAGAGATATCAATGAACAAGAAGTGGAAATACGATCGTTACTCGAAAACTCTAATGGCCTACTCTATGTAGACAATCTCGAAACAGTCGACGACCCGCGGGTGATTCAGTTTCTTGACGATCTTCCGGTCGGGGTAAAGGCTCTTATCACTTCGAGACGGCAGGCTGTTCGAGTAGCAGTGAGACCAATCGATGTCGGGCCTTTAACGGAAGACGAGGCGCGTTTGCTGGTTAGATCTTTGGAACCCGAACCAGGTTTCGGGTATATAGCACAGCTGCACGACCCGGAGATCGATCAGATCACGGAGTCGTGCGATCGTCTACCGCTCGCGATCCGCTGGACGTTAGCACGCGCGGGTAGTGCCACAGAGGCGATGTATCGAGCGGATGCATTACCTGAGTCGAAGGGAAAGAGTGATGGACAGCTTCTGGAGTTCGTATTTCGCCGTGTTTTCGATGCGATGAGCGATTGTGAACGAGCTGTTATGCAGATCTTGAGCATCTTCCAAGACCCTAGCTCGGCGGAAGCTGTCGTCACTGGAGCTGGACATCCCGGCCATTTAGTTATGGATGCACTTGATGATCTTACGAGAGACGCGCTAAGTCAACGGCTTTACGACGAAGATCGAAACGACTATGTATACGCGCTAGCACCACTTACGCGCTCATTCGTATTAGGCGAGCTTCAACGGCGTCCGGAAGTAGAAAAGCGAATTCGGAAACGTCTTTCTGAGTGGTACGAAGCAAAGGACATCAAGAATCTCGATGAGCGCTTAATAATACGAGAGATAAGGCAAGGTCGTGGTTCCTCGGACGACGCTCTGGTCGATCTAGCCCAGGCCGCGCAGAAGCGAGGCGATTTACGAACGGCGCAAGAAATGTACGAAAACGCGCTCAAAAGAAATCCAAATAGTTGGAGAGCGGCTCGACTCTGTGCGGAATTTGAACGTCACGTGAATCGTGACACAACGCGTGCACTCCAGCTGTATGAGCAAGCTGCGGCAAACGCGCCTCGACATGGGCACGATCGAGCGCTAATACACCGAGAGCTAGGAATGCTACTTCGAGACTCTGGTCGCGTTGATGCAACAGATGCGGCTATAGAAAAGTTCGAAATAGCGCGGCAAGAGACGCCGAACGATGCCGCACTGAACCATGCGCTAGCGGTCATGTATACGAGAAAAGGCATGTATATGAAAGTGATCACCCTCCTTGAACCGTTGCGATCTCACCCGAGTCCGAAGACCCGCGAGATGGCGCTGCATGAATTAGTTAAAGCTTACGAGAAAACGACGAACATACTCGAAGCGGCAGAAGCGAAGCAAGAACTCGCGGAGCTAAGAACGAAGGGACAGCCGCGATAGTACGAAAGTGACACGTGAGCGCCGGGCCCGATCTTGACATCAGCGGCCCGATACCACGTCTGCTACCGCCGTCAGGATCACCTGAACGGCCTGTTTCCTAGTGGCGCCGGAGCTTCCCGCGGCACCTTGAGCAACAGCCTCCTCGCGCGCGCCCGCGCCGGCGATGCTCGTGCTTCCGACCCGTCAGGAGTCGTCGAGCGATCAAGGCGATCCCGGAGAGCGCCCCGATCTGCGTCAGGCGCCGGACGCGGCGCAGTCGTCGCGACAGGATCGGTCCGAACTCGTCGAGATCCTTCTCCAACCGGGCCTGCACGGCCTCTATTTGCGCGCGGATTTGAGCCGAGTCTTGAGCCATTCGAGGTTCTCCTTACTGGTCTCGAGCGCCTGCTTCGGAAGCGGCGGAACGGCCGAGCGCAGCGACGCGATGCCGGCGAGCAGGCACGCGCCCGTAAGCAATCCGAGCAAGCCGGCGACGATGAGCGCGGCCGCCCAACCCGGGACGACCAAGGCGACGGCCAAAATCGTCGCCGTCACGAGCGCTGCGATCAACAGGAACACGCCGAGAGCCGCGACGATGAGGAGCCCGACTCCGAGCGCGGCGCGTTTAACCTTCGAGGCGAGCTCGCTCTTCGCCAGCTCGATCTCCAGCCGGACCAGCTCGCGCAGGTCAGCGGCGAATTTCTTCCCGCTTGAACCACGCTGTTTTGTCTCGCCGTTCATCTCAGTCTCGCCATACCCTAGCTCGCCTCGAACCAAGCATCCGCGCTCGCGATCAGGCTCGCACGTAGCGAAGATCCTTCGCCGGCACGATCTGCTTCCCGAACGGAACCAGCGCGGCGCCGGCCATCTTGAAGGATCCGATCCCGAGCGGAATGCCGATGATCGTCAGGCATAGGAGGATGCCGTGCACGAAGTGCGCGAGGGCGAGCCACCAGCCGGCTAGCACGAACCAGAGAACGTTGCCGAGCACGCTCAGGCCGACATGTCTCGTTTCGGCGGGGATCAGTGTCCGGCCGAACGGCCAGAGGGCGTAGCCGCCCAGCTTGAGCGACTGCTTGGCGAAGGGAAGCCCCACGATCGTGATCGCCAGCAGGACGGCGGCGAAGGCGTACTCGAGTGCGAGCCAGAAGCCGGCAAGAACGAACCAAATGATGTTGAGGATCAGGCGCATCGGATTCCTTTGCTCGGGGGTTTCTCCGAACGATCCCACCGCCTAACTCTTGGGTCAAATGTCGGTGAAAGCTTGCGTCAGCCTCAAGCGCCACGCATTGCTAGCCGATGCTCCTCGCATGGAAACCCAGTGCAGGATCTGCGGCGAGTTCTGGCTACCCGAGCAACATCTTCCAGCCCACAAGGGTGGTGGATGTCCGAGCTGCGGCGGCTCTCCGCTCTGCGATAACTGCGGTCACCCAAGGCGAAATCACCGAGGCACCGTCTCCGTTAACGGCGAGCAGCACTGCCGCTCACACCGCCATGACATCCAGAGCCTGATCATCTTCGCATGCACCTGCAGGCAGTACGTGCAGCGGTCAGACTCGTTTGCCGACGCGAAGTTCGCCGAGCCGGATCCCAGTATCAATGGGCCGATCCCGCGACTACGGCAACCAAGCGAACCGGGGGAGCCCGCATGACTTCCGCCTATCGAACTCGCCGCGTCGTGCATCCCGAAGGAACGCCAGATGTTGTGGTTGTCGATCTCCAGGGTGCTTGGCGTGTGAGTCGTGGGAAGGAAACGTACGAGGGCTTCGATCTACCGGCGCTGCTCGCGCGTATCCTCGGCGTACTCAACCCGAGCGCCGAGCTCGTGACCGTTCTTTCAACCCTCGTTCGCGCGACAGACGGTTGGGCTGTTGTTCAGCATCCCGACGATGAGCGGCTTCCTCGGAACGCGCGCATCCCGACGCTCTAGGTATTCAGGTGCGAGATCTGATCCCGTCCCGCGGCTATCGCTGCAGTTTTCGAACGAAACCTCGCCCAGCTACGGAATCTGAATAGAGCGCTTCGAAAGACCTAGGTAGTAACCGCTGATCGGCGTGACGGCGGCGGCCGCGTCGCCTGCGCCAAGGGTCACGAAAATTGGTGCGAAGTGCTCTGTAGTCGGGTGAGCGTAGGGAGCGGTTGGGACGTCGCGGAAGCGGGTGAGCTCGTTCACGTCGCCGCGTGCGAGTGCCTCGGCTGCCCAGTGGTCGAACTCGGTTGACCAGGCCGGCGGCGGCGCGTCTGTTCTGAAGTCCTTCAGGTATGGCAGGCCGTGGGTCAGGAAGCCGCTGCCGATCACGAGCACGCCTTCGTCTCGCAGCGGCCGCAGTCGCGCGCCGACCTCGAGTAGCCGCTGGGGATCCAGCGACGGCATCGAGATCTGCAACACCGGGACGTTCGCCTCGGGATACATGACCAGGAGCGGAACGTAGGCGCCGTGGTCGAGCCCTCGCTCGGGTTGCTCGATCACGTCCTCGACCGGTGCGAGCAGCGTCCGCGCCGTCTCGGCCAGCTCCGGCGCCGCGGGGGCCGGGTACGTCGTCTGGTAGTAGCGCTCGGGAAAGCCGTAGAAGTCGTAGACGAGAGGTACGCCGCCGCTCGTCGCGCCGAACGTGAGCGGCGC
>PMZQ01000014.1 GCA_003170155.1 Actinomycetota bacterium
GGCGGCGACGCCGCCCACTCGTCGTGTTATTAGCGCAAGCAGGTATCAGAAGCGCTGACCATGCGCGCCGTTCGTGCTCGCATTGAGCGCCCGCTCCAACGTGTTCCAGGAGTTCGACGGCGGCCCGGGCCAGATTGTCCTGCGCGGGCTCTGGCGAACATCGGCGGCGTTCTCGGCACCGCCGTCTCCCACGGTTACGTGCGCGCCTCAGCAACAGCACGATGCGCCGGCTGGTTGTCCGCATCCGCCCCGGCGTGCCGGTCGCCATCACAAGTTGAGCGACCAGACTCCGCCCCGCAGCGGTTTGAATAAAGAACCTTCCTTCTCCGATATTTGGGCCGTGGCGGATGCGAACTATGGGGCTGCGCGAAGAGATTCGGACGTCGAAGCTTGGGTCATGCCAAGCGGGGCAAGTCCGAACCTTTTTGGAGCTAATCGGTCACTATTCGAACCGCTAACACTTGTTTCTTGAGCCCTCGCTGCGCGCCCTCGCCGGCGTCTGCAGATCGACGCCGACCAGAGCGAGCCTGTCGGCATAGGCCCTTCCCTACAGCCCCTTGTCGGCTATCAGCGTGACGCCCGGCTCGCCGCTGACGAACTCGAAGACCGGCTTGTACTCCGGAGTGGGCGCAAGCTGCAACTACGAGGGTCTCCAGATCTGGCGCCATCTCGAGCTCCTATCTCGAGGGAACGGAGTCTGGAGGCCCTCTTCGCAGCCAGAGAGCAGGACCCTGCCGAACCCGGTTCAGAGATTCACATCAAGCCTCTAGGCACTTGGTTCTTTGCTCGTCTTCACGACGATTCGCGGTTTCTTCGCCACGACCAGCAGCCCCAGGGTGACGAGCTCGAGAACGGCGGCGATGACGAGGATCAGCTCGGCGATCAGAGGAACGCCGCCGCCGCTGGAGTTCGAGCACGAGGCTCCACCGACGGACAGCTTGGTTCCGCCGGGAATCGTGATCTGGCCCCCGTGCATAATGATCCGGACCCATTTCCCATCGGAGCACATCTGGGCAGAGCTGCCCTTCGTTCGGATTGTCTGCTGCCCGAACATCGAGCTTATCGTGCTCGTCTTGTAGCCCGAGGAACCTCCCGAGGTGCCAACCCAGATTCCGAAGGCGATTATGACAACGGCGAGCACGATTGCCGAGTAGATGAGCACCTTCACGTTCCCGGCAATCGCCAGAGCTTTTTCAGGAAGCAGACGGCTCATCATTTGTCCTTTCGTCGGTCTGACAACTCTCTCTCGAGTTACCCAGCGCCCCGAGCAGGGGCAGAACAAGCATAAGCGGTATGGAACTAAACGGGGCACGTTCGAACCCTCAAGCCGGGGTTGAGCTCTCTAGGGTCGGCGCGCTCCACGACGAATTGCTCCATAGGGCCTCGGTCGATCCTCGCGAGCCTCGCCCTGCTCCGGCCAAGGCAAGGCCCTCGGTACTCGAGACTGTGACGCTCGCGCTGGAGCGAGCCGGTAAGCCGATGCGGGTGGGCGAGATCCACGCGGCTGCAGAGCAACTCGCGGGCGAGCCACTGCGCTGGACGTCGGTTAAGGCAGCGCTGGCCGCCTGCGCCGATGGCTCCGAAGCGCGCTTTGAGCAGGTTCGGCGCGGCTACTACCGGATCAGGGCGCATGGAGCGCGGCCGCCGGGGTAACGGCGAGAGTGCTCGCAGAGCGAGAGGAAGATGGCTCGCTCTCCGAAACGGTGCCTCGGTGACGACAGGCCGAACGCCATTCTTGGAAAGAGGTATGTCTCTTCGGAACTCGGTAGAGGCAATACCATCGGACCTGGTCGCTTTCGCTTGAGATCTGATAAAGCGGGCTTGTTTCCGCGGTCGAGACTGTTAGGGTCCTACTTGTCTCCCCTTTGTCCATCCGGTTGTCCGAAATAGCTCACTTGCGGAGGTAGAGCAATGGCTTCTTTGTCGTCGATTGGTTCGATGATCCCCCGTACTCGCGCCCGCCTTCGCGTCTCCGGCCTTCTCCTCGGCTGTCTTTTCGTCTTACTTTCGGTCGGCACTGCCGCCGCCGCTCGGAGCGGTCACCTGGCAACCGCCGCCGGCGGTGCCAAGATCTCCGCCCATCTCACGAAGACGAGCTTTATGAGCTCCGAGGCCGGATCGGTCAAAGTCATCTACAAGTTCTCTGCTCCAAGCAAGAGCTTCGGCTATCTGCTCACCTTCAAGAACGGCTCCAAGTGGCAGACGGTCAAGAATGTCAAGAAGAAGGTGTCCTTCAAGGGCTCCAAATCGATGACCGTCAAGAAGGTCTTCGCCGGTAAGGCGGTCAAGGTAGGTAGCTACCGGCTCAAGCTCTCCGCCGACGGAGGGAGCAAGCTCCTCAGCTTCAAGGTCGTTACGGATCTACCTGGCGCGTTCAATAAGACGAGCCCGGCCAACGGCGCAACTGAGCAACTGACCACTGCCACTCTGAGTTGGGGCAGCAGCAGCAACGCCGCCAGCTACGAATACTGCGTCGACACGAGCAACGACAATGCCTGCGCCGGCTCGTGGGTTTCGATCGGTGCGAGTGGCAGTGCCAGTCCGAGCGGCCTCGCGCCCGGCACAACCTACTACTGGCAGGTGCGCGCCGAGAACGCCTCGGGCGAGGCCTATTCCGACGGGGGAACCTGGTGGAGCTTTACAACTTGGAAACCCACAGCCGGATCATGGACGACGAGTAGCGGTGTCTCGTTTACTGTGAGCTCCGATCAAACCACGATCGATCCTTTCACCGCACTCTTCGGTACTGGATCTGGGTACGTAATGCTCTTTGGTCACAATACGCCGATCGTAAATGGCCAGTTCTCACAGACTGGTGCTTTCTACTACAGTGGCACCTTTGATTCCCCGACGACCGCTCACGGAACGGTCGCGTTGAACAACTACTGCATAGGCTACCCTTCCAGCTGTTATACAGGTGGGCCGTATACATGGGCGGCCACCTGGTCATCTCCGTAGTCTCACTTTCTGAAGGCGGCGCCGGGCGGGCGGGTTCTCCGTCCGTATGGCGCCGCCGGCCGAGGACGCGAGATGGGAGTCGGAGGACAGAAACCGCCGATTACGGAGGTCGGAGTTTGGACGTCGCACTTTGGTTGTCGCGGATTACCCCGTAAAACCGTGGTTTGGAACTAAGCGGAGCACGTTCAAACCCTCAAGTCGGGATTGAGCTCTCTAGGGTCGGAGCGCTCCACGACGAGTTGCTCTGCAGAGCCTTGGTTAATCCTCGTAAACCTCGCCCTGCGCTCAAAAAGGTGAGCCCGGTACTCGAGACCGTGACGCTGGTGCTCGAACGAGCCAGGGAGCTGATGTGGGCCGCGAGATCCACGCGGCTGCAGAGCAACTCGCGGGCGAGCAGCTTCTCTGGACATCGGTGAAAGCAGCGCTGACCGCAGGTGTGGTGGGCAAGAGTCCGCGCTTCCGGAGGGTACGCCGCGGCGTCTACCAGACGGTCAAGAGCTTGGACGCTCGTCGACCTCGGCAGGCGTAGAGACGGCAGTGTCAACGAAAGCGGGCCAACTCCAACTCCAACTACCCGAGATGAGGGTCAAAAGTTTGACCCTGCTGCCGATGATTGTTAGCGGAGGGAAACGAAAAGTCCTTGCGCGGAAGGCTTACAACTCTTCGCGTGTTGCCTCCTCTACTGCCTTGTGAAAACAGAACCACAAAAACGCCGTGCGTCCTCCTGCGCGGGCCTATTTTTAGATTAGATGTTCGAACATTCCTCATCCTCCCCTAACCTCCTATGTCACCATGGCCGGACCACTCTCGGCTTGAAGGGCTATGCCACAGAGAGGGTGAGGTTAGCGAAGCGGTCATCTTCGCCGCGCCATAGCCTTTTGGCGTTCTTGACTCTACTCGCGGGACTCGTAGTCGTCGTGCTGTCGCTCGGATCTGCGCCGGCATCAGCGACCAGCGCCGCCTGGGCGCAGCAGGGCTCAAAGCTGACCGCCACAGGCATGATCGGCGACGGCGGCCTCGGCAGCAGCGTCTCGTTCTCCGCCGACGGTAACACCGCCCTGGTCGGCTCCGCCCAAGACAACAGCGGCGCTGGAGCAGCGTATGTGTTCGTTCGCTCGAATGGGGTCTGGACACAGCAGGCAAAGCTGACGGGCGGCTCGTCCGAGATTAGGGGTACCTTTGGTGCCTTTTTCGGCTACAGCGTCTCACTCTCCGCCGATGGCAACACCGCCCTGATCGGGGGCTACGGCGACAACAACCTTGTGGGGGCAGCTTGGGTGTTTGTTCGCTCGGACGGGGTATGGGGGCAACAGGGAGCCAAGCTGATCGCTGATGCGACCGAGATCGGCTGCGGTTATGGTTCCTGCACCCATACTGGCAGCTTTGGTTCCAGCGTTGCCATTTCTTCTGACGGTAGTACCGTCCTGATCGGCTCTGTCAGCGACAACGGCGGTGATGGGGCAGCCTGGGTGTTCAAGCTCGCGGGCGGAGACTGGACGCAGACAGGTGCGAAGCTAACTCCTTTCGACTCGCTCGGAGCCGCAGGCTTCGGGGGCTACGCCTACGGAGTCGCCCTCTCCGCTGATGGCAACACAGCCCTGATTGGCGGACGCTATGACCATAGTAATATTGGGGCGGCTTGGGTATTTACTAACTCGGGTAGTGGTTGGACGCAGCAGGGTTCGAAGCTGACAGGTACGAGCGAGATTGGCGGAGGGATATTCGGCTCCAATGTCGCTCTCTCCGCTGATGGAAATACTGCCATTGTCGGCGGCCTTGGTGATAATGGTTACGTTGGCGCGGCGTGGGTATTCACACGCTCGAATGGGGTTTGGACGCAGCAGGGTCCGAAGCTGACCAGCTATTACACAGGTGAAGTTGGTAACGGAGATTTTGGTAGCGTCGCTATTTCTTCGAATGGCAACACCGCTCTAATCGGTGGGTCCGCCGATGGTGGCAACGGCGAAAACGGGGCGGCCTGGATATACACACGCTCGGATGGAGTCTGGACACAGCAGGGTTCTAAGATGACTCCCTCGGATGAGGTCGGCGGCGGGTACTTCGGTGCTGATGTCGCGCTCTCCGCAGATGGCACCAACGCTCTAATTGGTGGCTACAACGACAACGGGATCGGGGCGGCCTGGGTGTTCACTACTGCCGCTGCCATCGCGCCGGACGTGAGAATAGACTCGCATCCAACCGATCCTTCAACCTCGAGCAACGCTTCGTTTGACTTCTCCTCAACCGACGGCAGCGCGACCTTCGTCTGCTCGCTCGATGCCGCCACCTATGTTGTCTGTGCGAGCCCTGACAATCTGAGTGGCCTCGCCGTCGGCAGCCACACCTTCGGCGTTGAGTCCACCGATAGCGGCACCGGCCTGACAAGCAGCCGAGCTAGCTTTACCTGGACAGTCGCAGCGCCGCCAATCAATCCTCCAACGCCAACGCCAACGGTCACGCTCGCCTCGCATCCGGATTCTTCGACTTCCCAGGACACGGCGGTCTTCACCTTCACAAGCGGTGACGTGAACGCTACCTTCCTTTGCTCGCTCGATGCCGGCGCATTCGCGACCTGCACATCGCCAGAGGACTACAGCGGCCTTGCTAATGGCGGCCACAGCTTCGGCGTTGAGGCGACAGACAGCGGGCAGACCAGCGATTTTGCCTCCTACTCCTGGACAATCAGCCCGGCGACGATGCATGCTAAAACGCCGGTACTCATCTCGGGGCCGCACTTCAGTGGCGTCCTCCGTCAGGGGCGCATGCTCTACGTCTCGATCGGACGCTGGCAGGGCGCGACGATCACCTATCGCGTTGCCTGGTATCGCTGCGACCTGCATGGCCACGCCTGTCGACGGATCAACACTCGTCAGATGCTGAACGACAAGTGGGTCATACGACCGCTTAAAACCCACTCGTACCGGCTCGCCGCCGCCGACCGTGACAAGCGCCTCTATGTCGTCGTAACCGCCACGAACGCGGGCGGCAGTAAAAGCGCACGCACGGCGATGACACACGCTATCTCTGGTCTCCGCTGAGTGCTTTCCCGCAGGTGGAGTCAATCGTCCGCGCGGGCCGGTGCGCTGGTCACCCTCTTGTGTCAAGCCCGCGCCGATAAAGAAACATCCTGGCTTTCCTAGAGGTGTCCACGAAAGCGGGGGAAGTCCAACTCCAGTAGAGACGAGCGAAGCGGCTGGCGCGCTAGAGGAGGTTCCGGTCAGCACACCTGGTGGTTTGAATATAGAACCTTTCTTCTCCGACATTTGGGCCGTGCAGGGCTCGAACCAATTGCTTCTCGCGTCTCGAGCGGCTCGAGGCGAGTGGTTTAGCGAACCCGAAGTAACCCTGAGGTCGGATCTCCTCTGAGTGTGGGCCCGAGCGTTCTCTAGCCAGGCGACAAACTTTTGGCTGAACTTTTGCCCACCTGAGCCAATCTGACCTGATCTCAGGTGATCTAAGAAGACGTAACAGAGCCGTATTCGACCGTTGGCTATCTAGGCAACACCGTCTCATAACCCGGAGGTCGCAGG
>PMZQ01000051.1:0-413 GCA_003170155.1 Actinomycetota bacterium
CGGATCGATGCGGTGGATCGAGAGCTGGGCCGGATCGGGCGCCGGCACGGGCGCGTCGCCGGGCTGGGGGAGGCGCTGGTGCTGCTCGCGTCCGGTCTCACGCTGGTCGCCGTGCTGGCGGTCGTCGCGCCCGCGGTCAGAGCCGGCACGATCGGCGGCGTCTGGTTGGCGATGCTCGCTTTGCTCGCGCTCGCTTCGTTCGAGGCCGTCAGGGCGCTTCCGATCGCCTCGCAGCAATCGAGTGCGGTGGCGAGCGCCGCCGGACGCCTGTTCGAGCTGGCCGACCGGCCGCCGCCGGTGCGTGACCCGGCGCATCCCAGCCCGCTCGGCGAGTTGGGCGTGCTGCGGCTTGAAGATGCGCGGCTTCGCTACGACGAGCGCGGGCCCTGGGTGCTGGACGGCGTCTCGCTCGA
>PMZQ01000051.1:432-35503 GCA_003170155.1 Actinomycetota bacterium
CGCGCAACCCTCGACGGCCGCGATCTCCGCGAGTACGCCCAGGACGACGTGCGCCAGCTGGTCGTGCTCAGCGCTCAGGACGCCCACCTCTTCTCGACCTCGATCCGCGAGAACGTCCGCTTCGCCCGCCCCGGTGCGAGCGACGAGGAGATCGCGGCGGCGCTTCGCCGCGCGGGCGTCTGGGACTGGGTCTCGTCGCTGCCCGAAGGTCTCGACACCTACGTCGGGGAGACCGGCGACCAGGTCTCGGGCGGCCAGCGCCGGCGGATCTCTCTCGCTCGCGCCTTCCTCTCGGGCGCGCCACTGCTCGTACTCGACGAGCCGACCGCCCATCTCGACCGAAAGACCGCCGAAGCGATCCTCGACGATCTCCTCGTCGGCGCCGACGACGTCGGGCTGCTCGTAATCACGCACGACGAGCTGATGCTCGACCGCTTCGACGAGGTGCTCCGGCTCGAGAACGGGCGGATCGTTTGAGGCTCAGTGTGCGGCGGGCCAGCACTGAACGACCGACCAGCTTCGGCCGCCGTCCGTGGTCGCGAGCAGCCGATACCTTCCCTCGCGCGTGAGAAGAACGAATGCGCGAGTTTTGGAAAGCATTACGGCAGAAAGCCCGGAATCGACCTCCGGCTCCGCGACTGCGAGCTTCTGCCAGTGGCGGCCTCCGTCGCGGGTCAGAAACAAGAAGCCGCGACTCTCCCATAGAAGCCCGTAACCCTGTGGCGTAAAGCTGATTCCCTGCGGATAGCCGTAACCCACCAGACCACCAGATTGGCCGGTCATCGGCACATCCACGAGCCTGCGCCAGTTCCGCCCACCGTCACTGCTGGCATAGATCGCCTTCGCTTCGTTCCCGGCTCCCCCTTGGCCGACGCAAACCATCCACGCTCGGAGCGGAGATGGGAACGATAGGTACGGTGCTGCGAAATCGACGGGACGCGGGCATGGGTTGTTCCGGCGTGTCCACGAAAGTCCGCCGTTCGTTGTCTTCACGAGCGGTACGGCGCTCTCGATGTTTCGCATGCCTTGGACGGCGCCACTTGCAAGTGCAAGTCCTTGTCTCGCAGTCGCGAAGCTCGGGTTCCAGACGATTGCCGAGGCTCTGTGCCACGACTGGCCGCGGTCATTGCTGTGCAGGAGCCTTGAGAGGACGCAACTTTCCGGTGTGCACCGTTCGACCAGCGCCCAGGCATCGCGCGAACCGGCCGTCGAAACCCACTCAACCGGGCCCGGTGTTCGCAGAACGACGTGGAAGGTCTTGCCGCCGTCGCTCGTGGCCGAGATGGCGCCGGTCGTCTTCTTCCAGGTGACTCCGCTTCCGACGAGACCGTGGTCGGCATCCCAGAAGGCGATCGAGTTCGGGACGCGCGAGGCTGGAGTGCTTTGAGCCGGTTTCGAGTTTTGGGATATAGCGCTTTGCGCCGGCTGAGCGCTGTGCTTGCCTCCCTGAAACGCGCTCAACGCCGCGAGCAGCGAAAGCCCGAGCAGCAGCACGGCGGCGAGGCGAAAAACGCGTCTGGTCACGCTCGGGACGTTAATACACGAGTCGGCGAGTCGCTGACCGCGAATATCTGTACCGCCCATCGAGTGCAGTGAATGCGCGCCGATGCGTTGTAACGGGCGGGAGCCGCTAGAGTCCGCTTCCCCGGAAAGGAAGCATGGAGAGCTACCGCTACGTCGTCGCCGATGTTTTCAGCGACCGGCCACTCGCCGGCAACCAGCTGGCTGTTTTCACCAACGCTCAGAAGATCCCCGAGCATCTGCTGCAGCAGCTCGCGCGAGAGATCGGTTTCTCGGAGACGGTGTTCTGCTATCGCGCCGCCGGCAAGGGGCACGCACGGATCCGTATCTTCACGCCCGAGAGCGAAGTTCCCTTCGCCGGGCACCCGACTCTGGGGACGGCGTTCGTGCTCGCGGGCCCTCTTCAGTTGGGACTTATCCGGCTCGAGACTGGCTCCGGCGTGGTCGCGGTCGAGCTGGAGCGGGGCGAGAGCGGTCGCATCGTCTTCGGAAGGATGAGCCAGCCTCTACCGCGGATCGAGCCCTTCGAGCAGTCGTCCGAGTTGCTCGCCGCGTTGGGCCTGGAGCGGAGCGAGCTCCCGGTCGAGCTCTACGACAACGGCATCAGGCACGTCTTCGTGGCGCTCGGATCGGAGGCGGAGGTCGCGGCGCTGGCCCCCGAGCAAAGAGTGCTGAAGGCGTTCGGCGCGATCGGCGTGAACTGCTTCGCCGGCTCCGGCAAGAGCTGGAAGACGCGCTGTTTCGTGCCCGGGCTCGGCGTCGGGGAGGACCCTGCGACCGGCTCGGCCGCTGGCCCGCTTGCGCTCCATCTGGCCCGTCACGGTGCCGTGCCCTTCGGCGAGGAGATCGAGATTCGCCAGGGTGAGGAGATCGGCCGGCCCTCGATTCTCCATGCTCGCGTGCAAGGGAAGAGCGATGCGATCGAGAGGATCGAGGTCGGCGGCGCCGCGGTGATCGTAGCTCGCGGCGAGTTCGGACTTCCGAGCGGTATCTAGCGGTCTCGTCTCGTCCGGCCACGTCCCCGTGCCTGGCACCGAGACATGTCCCGGACGGACGCGGCGATAACGAGCAAAAGCCTGCTCAAGACGGAATCTACGCGAATCAGCTCAGTATCGTCCTGCCAATTCGGAAAGTCCCAGATGGACCTGTCACCGGCATGCAGAACTCCTGCAAAAAACCGCCTGACCTTGCCTCGTTCCGACACCCCCTAAGCGAACATGTCCCGGTGCCAGGCTCGCGGTCAGGTCCGGAAAGGTCATCTAGGGATGATCGCCGCGTCGAAAGGCTCCACTTGGGGTGAAACTCCGATCAATCCGTCACTGTTTCGTCACCATGCCTGGCACCGGGACATGTCCGGAGCGGACGAGACGATCCGGGCTTCTTCGCAAGCGATCAGGCAGCTGGTAGGCGCCGGCTGAGCAGGGCACCGACGAAGACTGCCGCCCGGCGAGCCGCGACGACCGGCGCGCGGCCACGCGCCCGGGCGGCGATGTAGATGGCGGCGAACTCGTCGCCGGCTCCGGTCGTGTCCGTATTCGTCACCACCGGCCGGGCGGGAACCTCCGTGAGCTCCCCCTGGTAGTAGACGAGCGCACCGCGCGATCCGCGTGTCACCACCACCTCGGGCACCTCGAGCGTGGCCAGGCTCGCGGCATCGACCTCGCCGAGAAGGGCGACCGCCTCCTCCTCGGCGAGCTTGAGCACGGTGAGGTGGCGGAGCAGCTCGCGATCGAACTCCGCATCTAGAACGAGTGGCCCGAGCTCGGGTGAGCGCGCGAGCCCCTGCCCGTCGAGAGAGAGATAACGACCGCGTGCGATCTCGGCCAGCGTGGCGGCGCCGAATTCGTCGCGCAAAAGCGGCGCCACGTGCACCCACTCGCACGGTTCCAGCGCCTCGCAAATCCAGCCTCGCGCCTCTTCGACCGTCCAGCTGTCGCCGATCGACGTCACCGTCATCCTGCGCGCATCGCCGTCGGCGATCAGCTCGAAGCTTGTCGAGGCCTTGCCGGGGTGCCAGCTCACCGGCACTCCCTGTGCGAGCAGGGGCCCCAGTAGCGGCCGGCGGTGCTCTTCGGCGCATTTGCTGACGATGCGTGACGGGCCTTTGAGCAAGCGCAGCGCTCGAGCTGCGTAGTAAGGGCAGCCACCGGCGCGCGGCTCGCGCCCGGGCGAGCTGTCGTGCGACAGGCTGCCGACTATCCCGATCGGCCGCACGAGCTGACTGTACCGCGTCGAGCGCCTCGTTCAGACAATCTCAACCGGAATAGGCTTTTTGCGTGCCAGCAAGCTAGCCAGAGCGGTCAGCGCGAAGGCGAGAGCAAAGGCCGGCAGCGAGGCGCCGATACCGAGATTCTGGGGATGGAGCTGGGCGATCAGCCGCGTCCACCAGGCCGGGCCGGTCGGGTGCAGCCATTGATAGAGAGCGAAGCCTGCCAACCAGGCTCCGAGCAGAGTCGGGCGGAAGGCCGGGGCCGCGAAAACGGCATCGCGGTTGTAGCCACGCCGAATCAACCAGTCAGCGGCCAGCACCCCGAAGAGCGGGACGAAGAAGGAGCCGAGCAGGAAGAGAAACGTCGAGTACTGAGTTAGGTCGATCGCGAGAGCGCCGGCGGTCGAGATCGTGGCCGCGGCGACGATCAGCAGCCGTTGCGAGACCCGCGGGAGCAAGTTCTGGAGCGACATGGCAGTCGAGTAGACGTTGGCGAACGGCTCCTTGGTCTCGTCGACACCGAGTACGAGCAGGGCGAGGCCGCTGGCGAGGCCGCCACCGGCGATCGCTGTCATCAGCGAGGTCGCGTCGCCGAGGTTGCGGGAGAGAAGAAGAACGGCGCCAAGCGAGTAGAGCCAAATGTTTGGTAGCAGGTAGCCCAGGCTCGTGCCCCAAAAAGCCTGGCTGCGGCCGCCGCTAAAGCGGGTGTAGTCGGCCGCGAGCGGGAGCCACGAGGCGGGCATCGCGATCATCAGATCAACTCCTCCCCAGAAGCCGAGCCCACCCTTACCGGGACGGCTCCAGAGAGCGTGCAAGGCGACGTCGTGGAGCGCCCACCAGGTCAGATAAGCGAAGGAGGCCAGGACGACCCAAATCGCGAACCGGCGCACCCAACGACGCACGAACCCGACGGGCCCCAGTAACGCCAGCGCGGTCGTCGCGGCCGCGGCAACGAGCGTCCAGAGCCATTTACCCTGGAACCCGAAAACTCGCTGCGACAGGGCGGCGGCCGCGGTTGCGATCACGATCAGCTCGAACACCGTCCAGCCGATGTTCTGAACGACGTTCAAGGCCGTGGCGATGTACGAGCCCCGCTGGCCGAGCGGGGCGCGCAGAAGCACCATCGCCGGGACGCGGGCGTCGGCGCCGATCAACCCCGCGAAGCCGAGCATCGCGTTGCCGATCAGGCCGCCGACGAGAATCGCCGCCAGTGCCGACGGTAGCGAGAGAGCTGGCACAAGGTAAGTGCCTGCGACGAGCACGAGCAAGCTCAACCCGAGGCTGCTCCACAACAAGGTCGTATCGAGGAGCCCGAGCACACGCAACCGCTCCGGCACCGGCTCGATACCCCAGTTCGGTGTCTCGTCGCTCAAGGTGCTCCCTTCGCTGGCATGACCCAGATCAGGTTCGGCGGGTTTGATCTCAGTCCCGTTCTTTCCGACGGGACACCCCGGTTTCTGTCGGGCGCCTCCAGGCTTACCCGGCAGGCTCTTTTCGACTCTAACCGATCGCGTGCGCGAAAGCGAAGGAAAGCAGGTTCACTCCCACGACAATGAGAGCCAGGCCGCAAACGAGGTCGACGGCGAAGAAGAAGCGAGGCTGCAGGAGGCGGCGCCCGCACGCGATCAGCGCCGCCGTAACCAGCGCGTAGACGACGCAGGTGAGCAGGAAAGCCGCCGAAAAAGCGACGTAACCGAAAGCCCCGTGAGAGGAGATTCCGTAGCCGGGGAGAGAGCTCGAGACACCAAGCCAGAAGGGAAGAGCGTAGGGGCTTGCGACACTGATCATTGCCCCGGTCGCAAAAGCTCGCTCGCCGAACGGATTGTCGTCCGTGGGAACGTGCTCTTTCCGGGCGCCGCGCAGGGCCCGAACACCTAGCCAGAGCAGGAAGATACCGCCGGCAACGCTCGCAGCGAGTCGGAAACCACCGGCCTCGGCCAGTGCGGCCGTGCCCATCAATCCCAGAGCGATCCAAAGAACGTCGCCTGCGAGCGACCCGAGCTCGACGGCCAGGGCAGCTCGAAAACCGCTCGTGAAACCCTGGCGAGCCGCTTCAGCCAGAACAGGACCGGGCGCCGCACAGTAGGCGAGCGCAAGCAGCATGGCTACGAGTACAAGCGTCATAGACGTTACTATATCCAGACGCCCGAAGGCCGCTTCGGTTAGGCGTTCTACCGGAATGACGACCCATCGACTGGGTGCGATCGGTGAGTGCGAGGCTAGGACGCAGCGCCGGATTCGTAGCTGGAAGCCACGGATACGACCGAAGACAAACCGTCTCGCTTGCCGAGCGCGGCCAGGTCATGGAGCGCCTCGTTTTGCTGGAGCTTCCTAACCCTGAGCCAGCAGGCGCCGGAGCACGAAGGGCAGAATCCCGCCGTTTCGGACGTACTCTCGCTCGCGTGGAGTATCGAGACGGACGCGTGCCTGGAAGACGATTGGCTCGCCTCCGTCGTCGGGGATGGTGGTGACTGTCGCCTTCTCGGCCCGCCGGTCGGCGAGCCCGGCGATCGAGTAGCGCTCGCGCCCGCTCAGCCCGAGCGTCTCGCGGCTCTCACCGTCCAGGAACTGGAGCGGCACGATGCCCATCATCAACAGGTTCGAACGGTGGATTCGCTCGTAGCTCTCGGCAATGACTGCGCGCACGCCGAGCAGGCGCGGGCCCTTCGCGGCCCAGTCGCGCGAGGAGCCCGACCCGTACTCTTTGCCCGCCAGGACGATCAGCGGCGTTCGCTCGGCCAGGTAGCGCTCGGAGGCGGCGAAGATCGTCATCTCCTCGCCGCTCGGGAGGTGAACCGTCCAGCCACCCTCCTTGCCCGTGACGAGCGTGTTTCGCAGTCGCACGTTGGCGAAAGTGCCGCGCACCATCACCTCGTGGTTTCCACGCCGAGAGCCGTAGGAGTTGAAGTCCGGGTGCGCGACTCCGCGCTCGAGCAGGTAGCTCCCTGCCGGAGAGTCCAGTGCGATCGACCCCGCCGGTGAGATGTGGTCGGTCGTGACCGAGTCGCCGAGGACGGCGAGGCAGCGGGCATCTTCCAGGTCGGCGACCTCACCGGGCTGGAGCGCCATGCCGTCGAAGTAGGGCGGCCGGCGCACGTAGGTCGAGCCCTCATCCCAGCCGAACAGCTCGCCCTCGGAGACGGGCAGTGCCCGCCAGCGATCGTCGCCGGTCAGGACATCACCGTAGACGTCGACGAACATCTCCCTGTGGATCGATGAGGCGATCAGGTCGGAGATCTCGGCGGCGCTGGGCCAGATGTCGCGTAGAAACACCTCCGCCCCGCTCTGGTCGAGTCCGATCGGCTCGCTCGTGAGATCGATGTCCATTCGGCCTGTGAGCGCGTAGGCGACGACCAGCAACGGCGAGGCGAGGTAGTTCGCCTTGACGTCGGGATGGATGCGGGCCTCGAAGTTGCGGTTCCCCGAGAGCACGGCGCAGGTCACCAGCTCGCCTTCGGCGATCGCCCGAGCAACCGGCGCCGGTAGCGGCCCGGAGTTGCCGATGCAGGTCGTGCAGCCGAAGCCGACGATGTCGAAGCCGAGTTCCTCGAGATAGGGAGTGAGCCCCGAGCTCTGGTAGTAGCGCTCGACGGCACGGGAGCCAGGCGCGAGGCTGGTCTTCACCCACGGTTTGCGGCGCAGCCCTCGCTCGACCGCCTTCTTCGCCAGCAATCCGGCGCCGATCATCACCTGCGGGTTCGAGGTGTTCGTACAGCTCGTGATCGCCGCAATGACGACGGCGCCGTGGCCGAGTTCGACCTTCTCGCCGTCCAGCTCGAAGGAGATCGCGGCCGGCGTCACATTCGGCGTGTGCGTCGCGGGCGTCGGGTCGGGGAGCGGCTTGTGACCGGGTGTCTGCTCGGCAGTTGGATCGCTGGCCGGGAAGGTCTCGGCGATCGCCTCGTCGAGCGAGCTGTCCTCGAACTCGACGCCGAAGGTGGCCAACCCCTCACAGAAGGAGCGTTTGACCTCGGCGAGCGGCACACGATCCTGAGGCCGGCGCGGGCCCGCGAGACTCGGCTCGATCGTGCCCAGGTCGAGCTCGACCACGCGCGAGTAGCGAGGCTCCGAGCCGGGCTCGTGCCAGAGCATGTTCTCCTTGCAGTAGGCCTCGACCAGCTGCACTTGCTCCTCGTTACGACCGGTCAGGCGCAGGTAGCGAAGCGTCTCGTCGTCGACGGGGAAGAAGCCGCAGGTGGCGCCGTACTCCGGCGACATGTTTGCCAGTGTCGCCCGGTCGGCCAGCGCCAGGACCGAGATCCCGGGGCCGAAGAATTCGACGAACTTGCCGACGACGCCGGTCTCGCGCAGCAGTTCGGTCACGGTGAGCACNNACGCCCCACCCGAGTACCCCGAGCCCGTTCACCATCGTCGTGTGCGAGTCGGTTCCAACCAGCGTGTCGGGGAAGGCCACGCCGTCTCGCAACTCCACCACGCGGGCGAGATGCTCGAGGTTGACCTGATGGACTATGCCCGTGCTCGGCGGCACCACTTTGGAGTTGGCGAAGGCGCTCTGGCCCCAGCGCAAGAAGAGGTAGCGCTCGTGGTTGCGGATGTGCTCCATCTCGGTGTTTCGCTCCAGCGCTAGGCGGCTGGCGAAGGCGTCCACCTGAACCGAGTGGTCGATCACGAGCTCGATTGGAAGCTGCGGGTTGATCGCGGACGGGTCGCCCTCGAGTGCGCGCATCGCATCGCGCATGGCTGCCAGGTCGACGATCGCGGGAACGCCGGTGAAGTCCTGCAGGAGGACGCGCGTCGGAGTGAACGCGATCTCATTGCTCGGCTCGGCGCTCGCGTCCCAGCCGGCGATCGCCTCGACGTCGGCCGTGCTCGCGGATTTACCCTCGTGCCGCAGCGTGTTCTCGAGCAACACGCGAAGGCTGTAGGGGAGAGTCGCCACGTCGTGTTCGCCGGCAAGCGTCTCGAGACGGAACATCTCGTAGCCGACGGCACCGATCCGCAGCTTCGCTTTGGCTCCGAATGAGTTCGCCATCTCCGCGATTCAACCAGAAAGCCCGCCCTCGGCTTCGGCCGTAGAGCCTATTCCGCTAGGCCTGCACGCTCGAGACGGCCGATCCGCGGCGCCAGCGACCGTAGAACTGCTATCCGCACTACCAGTGCACCTTCACAGCTGACATCCACGGCTTGACCTCCTCGAACGCACATTCCTACCGAAATAGGCTCTTAGCTCGCGCCGAGTCCGGCTAGTGTTACTCGGTTGCGGCGCGCGATGGTCTGGCGTCGCCGTTCTCGCTTTGCTCGAGCACGTCTCGGATCTTTTGTGCGAGCTCCTGGGGTGTGAACGGCTTGCCGATGAATTCCGTCTCGCCGCCGAAAACGTCGCGATGGACGATCGCCTCTTCGGTGTAGCCGGACATGAACAGGACGCGTGTGGTCGGCCTCGAGACGGTCAGCAGCTCGGCCAGCTCTCGTCCGTTCATCCCCGGCATGACCACATCGGTGACGAGCAGATCGATCGGACACTCGAGGCTGTCGGAGACCGAGAGCGCCTCCTCGCCGCTCGAGGTCTCGAACACCTCGTAGCCGAGCTCGCGCAGAACGCGACCGACGAGCTGGCGTACCATTTCCTCGTCCTCGACGAGCAGGAGCGTTTCGCTTCCGTGCATCTCTCCGATCGGCGTTGCCACACGATCGGCGTCCGCTCCCTCCGGCGTGACGGGAAGAAATACGCGGAACACGCTTCCTTCTCCGACCGTGCTCGCGACCACGACCGCGCCGTTCGACTGCTCGACGATGCCGTGCACGGTGGCGAGTCCCAGGCCGGTGCCTTTTCCCTGCTCCTTGGTGGTGAAGAAGGGCTCGAAGATGTGCGAGATCGTCTCCTCGTCCATCCCGAAGCCGGTGTCCGAGATTGTGGCAACGACGTAGCTGCCCGGCGGCAGACCCAGCTCGGCGGCTTCGGCGGTGTCCACTTCGGTACTAGCCGTCGCGATAACGATCCGGCCTCCCCTCGGCATTGCATCGCGCGCATTGACGACCAGATTCATGATCACCTGCTCGATCTGGCTGCGGTCGCAGCGGATGGTCGCGATCTCACTCTCGAGCTCGGTGACGAGCTGGATGTTCTCACCGATCAGGCGTTGGAGCATCTTCTCCATGTGCCCGATCACCTCGTTCGGGTTGAGGAGTGCCGGCTGCAGCACCTGGCGCCGGCTGAACGCGAGCAGCTGTTGCGTCATCGCCGCCGCCTGCTCGGCCGCCCGCTTGATCTCCTCGGCGTCACGGGCAAGTGAGCTGGCGGGGTCGAGCTCCGAGACGATCAGCTCGCTGTAGCCGATGATCGCCGTCAGTAGGTTGTTGAAGTCGTGCGCGATGCCTCCCGCTAGGCGCCCGATCGCCTCCATCTTCTGTGAGTGGAGGAGTTGAGCCTCGAGCCGGAGACGCTCGGACTCCGCCTCGTGCTCGACGTTGATGTTGAGCAGGTAGCCCTGAACGTAGAGCGGCTTGCCCGAGAGATCACGGACGATCACCGCCTCGTCGCGCATCCAGACGGCGCGCCCGTTCTTTGTCATCAGCCTGTACTCGAGCCCGATTCTGCCCTTCGCGCCGCTTGCGGCTCGCTCCGCGGTCACGCGCTCGCGGTCGTCGGGATGGATCGCTTCCACGAAGTTGTGGAAGTCCGAGGTCCATTCGCTCGGCTTGTAACCGAGGATTTCCTCCAACTGCGGGCTCAAGTAGACCCAGCGCCCCGATTCGCCGGGAACATTGATGTAGGTGATCAGCGGCAACTGCTCGACGAGCAGGCGGTAGCGAGCTTCGGCTTCACGCAACTCTTCCTCGGCGACCTGGCGCTCACTGATGTCGCGGACGCTCATGAGGATCGATTGCAGCTTCCCGTTCTCGTCCATCACCGAGGTTGTCGTTCCCTCGACGAAGATCCAGTTCCCGCGCTTGTGCCGCATTCGCAGCTCGATCACAGCCGCGTCCTGGCGGGTTACCACCTGTCGCAGAGCGTCGCTGGCGCGCTGTACGTCGGAGGGATGTACGAGACTGATCGGCGAGACGTTCACGAGCTCCTCGGGGCCGTAGCCGAGCGCCTGCTCGTAAGAGGGGGAGGCGAAGACGAAACGTCCCATCGGGTCGAGCACTGCGATCATGTCGTGCGAGTTCTCGACCACGACCCGGTAGAGCTCGCGGCTTCGCGCGAGCTCCTCCTCGGTGTGCTTGCGCTCGTTGATATCGCGCGACAGGCCGAAGGTGCCGATGATCTCGCCGTTCTCGGCCCGCAGCGGTATCTTGGTCGTCGAGACCCAGGCTGTGTGCCCGTCCTTCCAGGTGTCCTCTTCCTCGAAGTCGATGATCGGCTTGCCGCTGCGGATGATCTCCTGCTCGTCGCTGTGCGCCCGGGCGGCGTGCTCGTCACCGAAGAAGTCGGCGTCGGACTTCCCAACGACTGCGTCAGCACTATCCGCACCCAACCACCGTGCCTGGGCGGTGGAGACCCTGAGGAAGCGACTCTCCAGATCCTTGAAGTAGATGTTGTCGGTGGTGGTCTCGAGGAGGGATCTCATCAGTTGGCGCTCCTGGGCGAGTGCCACCTCCATGCGCCGGTGCTCGCTCAGGTCGGTACCGAGGCCGACGATGCCGACAGGCTTGCCGTCGCTGTCGCGACGCGCAGCGAGTGAAACCGAGTAGGGGAAGAGAGTGCCGTCGCGGCGTCGGCGCTCGGTCTCGAAGTCGAAAATCTGCTCGCCCCTGCTAACCCTCTCAACCATTTGGGTGAATTCGTCGACTAGATGATCCGGAATGAAGGGCAAGACAGTTCCGATCGCCTCGTCTTTCGACCAGCCGAAGGTGCTCTCGGCAGTTTCGTTCCAGACCGTGACGCGATGATCGAGATCGATCTCGATGATCGAGACCGGCGACGCGTCGATAACGGCGCTCAAGCGCTCATTCAGCTCTGCGGTGTCGGCGCGGGTCGCCTGCAGCGACTCTTCGTTCCGGCGCCGCTCGATAAACAAACCGATGACGTTTGCGACGGCGAGCAGGAAGTCGGTGTCGGCACCGCTGAAGTACCTTCTCGCGGTCGTTCGCACGCCCAGCACGCCCCAGGGATGATCGCGACCGGGAATTGCAACGTTGGCGGCACTGACGACGCCGAGCTCGAGCAGAATCGGCGTAGGCTCGAATCGAGTCTCGGCAGCGAGGTCGGTAACCAGAACCGGCTCCTTGGCGAGCAACGTGTACCTGGAGAATGAGTCGGGTTCGAGACTCGAATCGAGCTCGGCTGCCTCGGTCAGCGTTCCCGCGCAGGCGCGCATGGGCATCAGCTCGCCACTCTGGACGTTCTCGAAGACGACGACCCGCTCCAGCGCTAGCGTGTCGGCGATCGCCTCGGCGGCCGTCTGCATCAGAGCGTCGACGTCGGTCTCGAGTAGGGCTTTCTGCCCCAGCTGAGCGATCACTCTCTGTTCATCTGCTCGTGCTTCAAGGCTCTCGACCAAAGCCTCGATCAAACGCCTCGTCCAGAGCACCGATAGCGAGAAGCAGGTGAGCGCAACTGTTACCGAAGCCCAGTCAACGAAAGGTTGAGTACCCTGCCCTCGGTTGAATGACACCGCAAGGAAGGAGGCCGAGGCAAAGGCGAGCTGGGCCGCGACACCGCGGAAGCGGGAGAAGTACGCCGTGTGCAGAGTCGCGATGAAGAAGAGAAAGAGGCCTAGCGTCCAGTGAAGCGAGTCGAGCGCGATTCCCGTCGCCGCCAGCGCCGAGACGATCAACCCGAACGAGGCCGATCTAGCGGGCACGAGCTCGGGCAGAGCCAGATAGGCAGTCGCAAGAGCGAAACAGGCGAGCGCGACGCCAAAGAGCGCGACGCGCCGATCGATCGGTGCGATAGCGGCCCAGGCAACGACGACGAACCCCGACCCAACGGCGAGCGCAGCGGAGCTACGAGCGGCACCCTCGAACCGGTTTTTGGGCTCGTGCGGCGTCGCCGCATTTATGAGCCGCGAGAGCTGGCTACCGAGTCGCTCGCTGATCGAAGCAGTTGTCATCACAGGCCGCAATCGGAATCTTCCCTCTCTATCGGCCAAACGGGCAGAAGTTCGAGAACGTCGTAAAAACTACGGATGAGTGGATGGAACGATTGTGCACCGCTGACGCTGCTTAACAAAACCCTAATCGTGGGAAAAACGTCTATAACCAGCACGCGAGCGCAGCCGGGTATAAAGGAGGGCGTCGATGAAACCGACCGGGCGACATATCGCAACAGGCCTCGGTGTTCTCCTGGCCGGGGTCCTGGGAGCCGGGATCTCATTGGGGGCTCTCGCTGTTCTCGGCGACCTCGGTAAGACGACCACGGTCGTGACCGCGCGGTCGGAAACACCATCGACGGTGGCGTTGAGCCCGACGAGCGGAGCGAAGGGCCTCACGATTCCTGAGATCTACAACCGAACCTCTCCGGGTGTCGTGCAGGTAACGAGTACGTCGATCGTCAAAGGACAGTCCAATCCCTTTTTCCAGCTACCGGCGCAGAAACAGGAAGCTCTTGGCTCCGGGTTCGTAATCGACAAGCAGGGCCACATCGTCACGAACTACCACGTCATCCAGGGCGCCTCCTCAATCAAGGTTCTGTTCTCGAACGACGTTAATACGAAGGCAACGGTTGTCGGGACCGACAAATCGACCGACCTCGCCGTGCTCAAGGTGAGCGTCTCTCCCAGCGCGCTGAACCCGCTTGCGTTCGGCAACTCGTCGGCGCTTGAGGTTGGAGACTCGGTTGTGGCCATCGGTAACCCATTTGGGCTCGATCGATCGATCACTTCGGGCATCGTCAGCGCCATCTACAACCTCGGCGACGGATCGACCTCCAGTCCGCTCATCTCTCCGGGCAGCACGAGCGGCTCGAGCGGATTCCCCATCGCCGCTATTCAGACCGATGCGGCCATCAACCACGGCAACTCGGGCGGCCCGCTGCTCAACGATCTGGGCCAGGTCGTCGGCGTGAACTCGCAGATCGAGACCGGCGGTACCAGCGAGGGGAACGTCGGCATCGGCTTCGCCATCCAGTCGAACACGGTGAAGCAGGTCGTCGCTCAGATCATTCGGACAGGCAAGGCCGCCCACGCGTTTCTCGGCGTTCAGGTCCAGCCGATCTCGTCCGAGGTCGCGAGTCTCTTCAGGCTCCCCGTCAAGGAAGGTCTACTCGTCACGCGCGTGACCGCCGGAACTGGCGCGGCCAAGGCTGGGATCAAGGGCGGAACGACTAGCGTCACCGTCGCCGGGCAGAGCTACCGCCTCGGCGGTGACATCATCGTGGGTGCGCACGGAATGAACGTCGGCAGCTCTGTCGGAAAGCTCGAAGACTTCATCGCCGAGCAAAAACCGGGCAGCAAGATCTCGCTCGAGATCTACCGCGGCAGCAAGAAGATGACCGTCTCGGTCACACTCGGCAATCGCCCCTGACCGCCTCTTCTCCTCTCGCTCTCGAATACGACCGTCACGCCTGAGCCGGTGGCGTTCGCTCGGGCTCGACAGGGCCGCGCATAAAGGCGATCATAAGCCGGGATGGCGATCATCGACATCAGCGTTCCGGTGCGCCCCGGCATGATCGTCTGGGACGACGAAGCAGCGCCCGTCGTCGAGCGGGTGAGCTCGATCGCGAGAGGTGACGGTTACAACCTGAGCCGGCTCGTTCTCGGAGCCCACACCGGCACCCATGTCGACGCGCCCCTGCACTTCATCGAAGGCGGCGCGTCCGTGGAGCAGCTTCCGCTTGCGGCGCTGATCGGTCCCGCGCTGGTCGTGGATGCTCGCTCTGTAGCAGAGCAGATAGACGCCGAGACCATCGAGCGCGAGGTTGTCGCCGGTACCGAGCGGGTTATCTTCGCCACCCGGAACTCCGAGCTCTGGGACAGGGATGGTTTCACGAACAACTTCGTCGGCGTTTCGCCTGCGGCGGCGGCGCTTCTGGTCGAGCGCGGCGCCCGGCTTATCGGGATCGACTACCTCTCGGTCGGCTCACTCGAGACGCATCGCAAGCTGCTCTCGGACGGCGTTGTCCTACTCGAGGGCCTCGATCTGCGCGGAGTCGAGGCAGGTGCCTACCGGCTCGTCTGCCTTCCGCTCGATATCGTCGGCTCGGACGGGGCTCCCGCCCGCGCTGTCCTGACATCTTTCTGATCATGGAACCCGAGCCACTTCGCCTGCCGCCCGCTTCCGTTCTCCTCGACGAGCCGACCGAGGAGGAGGAGCTCTGGACCGATGACGGCGAAGAGGATCACAGCGGCTGGTTCTGCGTTGCGACCAATCCTTTCCCCTGTCCGGCTCCTGGCTGCGCATTCGTCGCCGAGTTCATGACCGCAACGCATCTGATCCTCGTCTGGCAGGAAAGGGACGACCCCAATCTCCTCAGACACGCCCAGCGTGCCAAGGAGGTGGGTCGCAATCCCCGGGTTGTCGCCTTCGAGCGCTCGTTTGGTCTGAGCGCTTCCTACTACGCCTGGGAAGCGGCGGGGCGGCCGGTACACGCCATCCGTGGCCGCTGATACGTCTGTGGGGACGTGCGGCCCGTGACTGCCGAATCAGAGGGATGGGAATAGGTGGGCATGATCCCGCGTTGGCAAAGACGTAGAGCAGGACGCCCTCGGTGAGCGAGCGAGCGTCGGAGAAGGACGCGCGCGGACTAGCGCAGGAGGCCCGTAGTCGTGTGCGATTCGAGGAGGAAGCGCTCGAGCATGCGGATCAGGTCTATCAGGTCGCACGCCACATCGCGGGCTCGCGAGAGGACGCGGAGGAGTTGATGCAGGAGACGTACGTGCGTGCGTTTCGCAGTTGGCGCTCCTACGAACCCGGCACCAATATTCGCGCCTGGCTAATGCGGATCCTCACCAACCTCAACATCGATCGCGGGCGAAGGAAGCAGAGGCGGCCCACTGAGCAGCCTCTGGAGGAGGGCGCTTACTCGCTCTACGATCGGTTGGAACAGGCGGCAGGTCAGAGCGGCGAAGACGAGGAAAAACTGATCGAGCGGCTCTCTCAGTCCACCATCGTCGAAGCGCTCGCCGATCTTCCCCATGACTTCCGCGACGTGCTCGTGCTGGTCGATCTCGGCGATTTCAGCTACCAGGAGACCGCTCAGATCCTTGCCATTCCCGTGGGCACTGTTATGTCGAGACTGCACAGGGCGCGCCGGCTGCTCAGGCAGTCCCTGGCCGCTTCGGTTTCGGAGAGGAAGGCGTGAGCGAGACACCTTGCAGAGGGTGCGAGGAGCTGCTCGAGCTATACCTAGACGGCGAGCTTGCCGAGGAGGAGGTGCGCGAGGCTGAAGAGCATCTCGACGCCTGCGGCTTTTGCCACCGGCACTACCGGTTCGAACGTCTCCTCCGCGCCTACATGCGGCAAGCGATAAGCGAGCCGATACCTCCGGAGTTGAGCTCGAAACTGGCTGCACTAGCGAGCAAAACCGAGCAATAGCTCCAGTAGCGAGCGGGGCGCGTCGGGCCCGTTCCGCTAGGTCTTCAACTTCGACCGCTCGACGCTAACGGGATAGGCTCTCAGCGCACTGCGAGGTTCGCCGGACCGACGATGACGTTGATCGTGAGCGGGTCTTTCCCCGCCGGCAGGGGTAGTACGTCGACGCCGCCGAGACTGTTCGATAGACGTTCGGCCAGCGCCCGCCCCTTCCCAGCATCTGTGTAGAAAACGGTCGTGTGCTTGTAGTCGAAGTGAATCGCACGCTTGACCGAGACCACTTGATACCCGAGCGCCGCGATCCGGGAAGCGACCAGGCGGGTGTAGTTGATGTCGCCGCTTCCGTTCTGAACGACGACCTTGGTCTTCCACGGTTCCGGCAGAGCGGAGCCGTGATCTTTCAGCGGGAGCACCTGGCCGGCCGGACCACGGAGCGCGTATCCGAGCATGATCACGGCCGCGACGCCGACGATCACCAGGGCTCCAATTACCGCTAGACGACCGCGCGGATTGCGCTGAATAGAGCGGGGGAGAACGGGTAAACCGGTGAGTTCGCGCGCCTCGTAGTTGTCGATCTCGAGCCCGCTCGTGAGCAACGCCGCTGCCGCCAGAGCGTCCTCCGGGGTGCGGAAGGCATACACGCGCCCTTCCTCGAGCCAGCAGACCTGCTCGGTCGTGATACCCGAGCGCTGAGCCACCTGCTCCTGGCTGAGCTGACGGCGCAGGCGCGCCTTTGCGAACACGGTCGCCGCCGGGCCGCTCTCGAGTGACGAGACGAGTGCCAGCGTGAGCTGCGGCTGACCCTTGGGGTCGGGCGTTCGCATGTTGGGGATTCTCATCGGCAGGTCGTCTGGTTACGTGATATTTCGCCCCTTTGTTGCCAGGCGAAGCCTCTCGGCCACATCCGAGGCTCTCCAGTGTTCGCCACCGTCGCTCTCCGTCCTACGAGCAGCCGGCGATCTGCTGCCAGCGCGCCATGACTTTGCTCACGTACGCACGCGTCTCCTCCGACGGGGCCTGACCGGCCCTCGCCACCGCGGTCGGGCCTGCGTTGTAGGCGGCGAGCGCGAGCTCGAGCGAATCGAAGCGAGCCAGCATCCGCCTTAGGTAGCGCGCACCCGCGAGTACGTCCGCGTCTGGGCTGTCGAGGTCGATTTCCAGCTCCTGCGCTGTCGACGGGAGAACCTGGAGAAGTCCGCGAGCGCCTGCGTGAGAGACAGCGTTGGGCTGGAAGTTCGACTCCACCTGGGCCATCGCGGCGAGTATGGAAAGCGGAACGCCCGTCCTCGTCGAGGCGCGCTCGAAGGCCGGCCGGAAGCGTTTAGGTAGCGGGCACCGCCTGGCCGTGGTCGCGCTCTGCGCCGGGAGCGACAGGGACGAGATCGCCGTTGCCGGGCCTCCGGCTTGCGCCGAAAGCCTCTCGCCACTTCGGTTCGCGCTCGCCAGCGCGGTCGCTGTGAGGACGAGCGTCACCGCAAAGAGAAAGAGCAAAGAAAGTCGGCGGCTCACCCCGGACGGGATCTTATCGCTTGCGCCGACAGTATTCTCAGCCGGCGAGAGCTCAGGCGCCGGACGTAACCGCGAGGATGTCGGCCAGATGGACGAGCCGGAAAGTGAGCCGGTTGGCGCTGAGCCGCTCCGACTCGAACTCGATCTCGGGTAATGCGCGCCAGAGATCACTGGCGCAGGTGAGAAGCTCACAGATTCGCTGTAGATCGCGTTGGTGCGAATCTGTCGCCCGGCAGGCGTTCAGCGCCAGCCCGAGCACGCCGACCGTGTCCGGTTGCCTGGCCCAGAGCAGAGGCGTCGCCATCGAGATGTACTGGTGAATCCGAGCCATCGTCATCGACTGAGAGAAGGTGGGACTGCCACGCGGCCTGCTCGGCTGGAGTGGTCGCTCACCGCGGCTGATGCGGTCGGCGTTCTCCCAGAGGATCATCCGCAGCTCGGCGTCGGTGAGCCCTGCCAGTCGCGCGGTGCGGACCGCCATCAGAAGCGCGCTCGGCTGCTGGCCGTACGGGTAGTCGGAGGCGTAGAGGATCTGCTCCGGTGGGACCAGGTGGAGGAAGTCGAGCAGATCGATCGGGCTCCAGACAGACGTGTCGAAAAACACACCCGCCTTGCCTCCGAGCGCGAGCGCGAGCGCCTCCAGATCGGCGATACCGGCGTGGGCAACGATCAGCTGCCCGAGCGGGTAGCGCTCGACCAATCGCGCCAGATGATCGGCGATCGGCGGCAACCCGCGACCACCGTGGATCAATACGGGGACGCCTCGTTCGGCGGCCAACGCCACGATCGGCTCGAGCCGATCGTCGTTGATCAGGAATCCCTGAGCGCGGGGATGGAGTTTGATCCCGCGCGCGCCCAGGTCGAGGCAGCGCCGCGCCTCTTCGAGCGGCGACTCGTCGAGGTCGAGGCGCGCGAAGGGGATCAGCCGCCCTTGCGAACGCTCCGCGTGCGCGAAAGTACGATCGTTCGGCTTGCGGAACGCCGGCTGCCGGTCGCGCTCGTCGAGGGGAAAGATGAAGCAGTGCTCGATTCCGTATCGATCGCAGATAGCGGTCAGCTCCTCGAACGAGCCGACCATGCCGTCCACGTCTTCGCCAAGATGCGTGTGCACGTCGAAGATCGGCGTCGCCGGCGGTAGCTCACTGCGAAGCTCGTTCGCCCAGGAATCGATCAGCGTTTCTGCGCGGGCAAGTGCTTCTTCCATAGAGAGGAGTCTATTTCCACACGGGGCGATCGGGAATCCGCGCTCGAACACCGCTCCCGTTCGTTGGCCTGGACTTGCGCAACGCGGATCGTGCCGCCGGCATCGCTCAGACGAGCAGTCGTGCGAACCGCTCGCCGTCCTCGAAAGGACCGATCAAGGCCAGATGGAAGGCGCGCTCGCCGATGACCTCGCGGGCAACACGCTGGACGTCGCTCGCGCTGATCGCGTCGAGCCCGGCGATCACCTCCGCGGGATCGACCGCCTTTCCCTCTAGCACTTCGCGGCGGAGCCCGAACCCGATCAGGCCCTGGGGACTCTCGAGCTGGAGAATGAGCCGACCCTTCGCGTACTCCTTGACCTTCGCCAGTTCTTGTTCGGGCACCGGCTCGTCGACGATGCGCCGCAGCTCGGCGACAACCGTCTCGACCGCCTGCTCGACGCGGTTCAAATCCACGCCGGCCTGCACACACAGTGTCCCGGTCTCGGCGTAGGCGCTGTTCTGACAGAAAACGTAGTAGGCGAGACCTCGTCGCTCCCGCACCTCGGTGAATAGACGCGAAGACATACCGCCGCCGAGAACGGCCGCCAGTACCTGCAGCACGTAGCGGTCGGGATGTTGCATCGGGTGGCTGAGCGTGCCTAGAACGAGGTGAGCCTGGTCGGATTTCTTGTAATGCACGCTGAGGCCCGGTTTGCTCGGGGAAGGAATCTTGGCCGGGGCGGGGTTCCCGGTTTCGCGCGGAGCGAGATCTCCAAGCAGAGCCTCGATCTCGGCCGTCGTGTCGCCGTTCAGGCGGCCGCCAAGCCCGACGACCACGCGTGACGGCGCGTACCAGTGTCCGAGGTATTCGAGGAAGGTGTCGCGAGTGGCGGCGCGGACGGTTTCCTTGCTCCCGATCACGTCCCAGCCGAGCGGCTGGTCGCCGAAGAGGAGGCTCTCGTAGATCGAGCCGACGTAGTCGCGCGGCGAGTCGAAGTACATATTCATCTCCTCGACGATCACGCCCTTCTCGCGTTCGATCTCATCGGGGTCGAACTTGGAGTGGCGGATCATGTCGACGAGGACGTCGAGGGCGACNNTCTCGGTGCCCTTGAAGAACATGTGCTCGGTGAAATGGGCGATGCCGTTCGACTCGCGTGTCTCGTAACGAGAGCCGGCGGCGACCATGATCATGCAGGTCACCGAGCGAGCCTCGGGCATGGGGGCCGTCAGGACTCGAAGCCCGTTCGCCAGGACTGAGCGCTCGAAGGTCACGCGCCCATGCTAACGAAGAGAGACGAACCGTTCGAGCGGCAAGTTCCAAACAGCACGTGCTCGTTTCCGGTCGAGGCGTTTCGCCGGCGGCCGATCGCCTATCCGACGGTTGCGAGCGCAGGAGGCAGTCGTGCGGACGCGTGATGTCGCGGTCCCAGAGCCGAGTAATCCGCACGCGTCGAGCGGCATGGAGCCGGCGCGCGCCCCGACTCCTACGATCTTTCGAATTCACGCTCAAGCCCCGGCGCCATATGCCCGATCTATTCGGCGTCCTCGAAGCGGCTTAGCGGGAAAGAGACACTGATGCGGATCGTGAAGGTGACGGTGCTCGTAATGGCGATCGCGCTCGTGCCGCTGAGCATTGGCCTGGTCATGCTGAAGCAGCAGCAGAACTCGCGGCAAGCGCTCGATCGCTCATTGGCGACCCAGGTGAACGAGCGGCGCGCAAGCCTCCAGAGCATCGAAGACGAGGCACGCACGACCGCGGCTGTGCTGAGCCAGAACCCGATCCTCGATTTCCCCTTCACGGACCCCGGGCACGAGGCCGCTAATCGCAAGAAGATCGATCAAGTACTGCTGTTCGTCGGAAGCCGCATCTATCCGAACCTGTTTGGCGCTGCAGGCGTGATCAACAACTACGAGCGTTGCGCACGTCCGGCTCTCGGAAGGAAGTTCCAGACGGAGCCGTGCAAGCGGGACGTCGCGCACGTCGCACGCGGCCGAGAATACGGACTGGCGCAGCTCGAGACCCTGCGTCAGGAAGGCCAACAGTGGGTTGAGGCGACGATGAAGCTCAAGCCCGGACAGGTCTATACCGGCAAATCCACGGTCTCGACCGACTCGGGCCGTTGGGTCGTGACTTACTCGACTCTACTTCCGCCCGTGACGGGCAAATCGCGCGGGATGCTCTATTTCGAGCTCGACATCGACGCCTTCCGCAAGGGTGCCACCGAAGCAGTAACAAGGGCTCACCTGAAGGGACTCGATCTCGCTGTCATCGATCAAAAAACCGGCGGGATCATGCTGAGTAGCAGTAGTGGCGCGGTCGCGCCCGGGCTTACCGAACCGTGGGATAGACGGTTCGTTCAGATTGCTCAGCAGAAAGGGTTGAGCGGTGTAACCACGATCAGCACATCGAAGGGGCGGCTGCGCGTGGCCTGGCAGCGGATCTCGAGCTCCTCTCTGGATGCCAACAAATGGACGGTGGTTGCGGCCGCACCGGCAACCTCGGGCAACGTGATCGCGAACAACCCGATCCCGGTCGCACTGATGGGCATCGCTCTGCTCGCCATCGCATTCATCATGGGGCGCCGACGGGTACGCACGTCGGCGCAGGCGATGACCGATCCGCTGACCGGGCTCGGCAACCGGCGCAAACTCGTCGTCGACCTGCAGAAAACACTGCCGGGCGCGGCCGAGACCACTCCGCTGCTGCTCGCTCTGTTCGACTTGAGCGGCTTTAAGAACTACAACGACAGCTTTGGTCATCCGGCCGGCGACGCGCTGCTGGCGAGACTCGGTCGGAACTTGCAGATCGCCATGCGTGAGCGTGGCGGTGAGGCCTATCGCATGGGTGGAGACGAGTTCTGCGTCATCGCAAGGATCGGCGCGGACGGTCAGAGTCCGATCATCGCCGATGCAACCGCCGCTCTCTCCGAGCGTGGTGAGGGCTTCGCCATCGGAAGCTCCTATGGGTCGGTGCTGCTTCCGCAGGAGGCTGACGACGTTGACATCTCGCTGCGGCTGGCCGACCAGCGTATGTACGCGAACAAGGACGGTGGCCGGCGCTCGGCGGGTCGGCAATCTGCGGACGTACTACTACAGGCCCTGCACGAGCGCAGCCCGGAACTCGGCGATCACCTGGCCGACGTCGCCCGGCGAGCGACGGAGGTCGGAAGTCGCCTGGGCATGAGCGGCGACCAACTAGATCAGCTCGCCCAGGCCGCACAGTTGCACGATATCGGCAAGATGGCGATCCCCGACGCGATCCTCAAGAGGCCGGGCCCGCTCGACCGCGAGGAGTGGGAGTTCATCCGCGGACACACCGTCGTCGGCGAGCGCATCATCTCCGCCGCGCCATCGCTGTCGCAGGTGTCGCGCATCGTCCGCTCCAGCCACGAGCGCTACAACGGCTCGGGCTACCCGGACGGGCTCAAGGGCGAGGAGATCCCGTTGCCCTCCCGCATCATCGCCGTCTGCGACGCCTACGACGCCATGATCGGTCCTCGCCCTCACCGCCTCGGCATGAACAGAGATAGTGCCGCCTCGGAGCTGCGCCGCTGCGCAAACGCCCAGTTCGATCCGCTCGTTATCGAGCTCTTCCTCTCGGTGGTGGACGAACTGGCACGGCCCGTCGCCGAGGAAGCCCCCGCGAACCCGAGCTAGCTCTCTCGTCCCCTCGGCCGGGGCTCCGTACTGTCAGGCGCGACTGACCTTCCGGAGCCGTCTGGTTCCACTGGCCGCACTTCGCTCTACGGGGCCGGTCCCCCTCCGGCGAAGCACGTCCAGCGGCGCCTCGAGAAAGCGAGGGGGCAATCCGGCCTTATCCGGGCTCGATCTCGGTACGCTTCCGGCCGTGTCCGCGACCCTGATCAGCCCGGCGAAGCCGAAGCGAGCGGTTCGTGGAGGAGGCGGCCTAGGCGAGTTCTGGCGCGTGATCGTGCTCAACGACGAACACAACACCTTCGACGGCGTGGCGCGGGCGCTTTCTTCGGTACTCCCAGGCGTCGACTACGACGCGGCGATGCGGCTGGCCGAAGAGATCGATAGAACCGGGCAAGCGATCGTCTGGAGTGGACACCGCGAGCCAGCCGAGTTCTACTGGGATCAGCTCGAGGCAAGTGGCCTTACGATGGCCCCGCTCGAGTCTTGAGCGCCGGTGTCCAAACAGGCGCTCCCCATCTAGCCAGCGCTACGTCCGACCACGGATCTAGTTTCTACATTATGCAATGGCTACGGACACTGTCCGAGTCTGATTGCTATCTCCGCTGTCACGGCGATCGGACGGGCAATGTGAGTCTCATCGAGACCACTGTACGCATCCGCGATCACTCCTTCGACCGGGCGCCGCAGGATCCGAAGCTGACGCCGGTTCGAGATGACAATCGAACTGAGCGCCGGCCCGAGCAAGCAGCCGACGCTGCCTGAGCCGGCGCGTGCAAACACGCACCGGGCGGGTTTTCGCCGGTTCAGTCGCGCCAGCCGCTTGTGATCGGCGTACGGCGGTCGCGCCCGAATGCTTTCGGGCGCAGCTTCACGCCGGGCGGCGCCTGCCGCCGCTTGTACTCGGCCCGGTCGATCATCGAGATCGCGCGCTCGACGACGTCTGCATCGAAGCCGTCTCGGAGCAACTCGTCGCGCGAGCGATCCTCTTCGATATAGGCCTCGAGCACGCGGTCGAGCTCAGCGTACGGGGGCAACGAGTCCTCATCGAGCTGGTTGTCCCGTAACTCAGCGCTCGGTGGGCGCGCGATGGTCGTCGCCGGGATCAGCTCTCTGCCTGCCTGCTCGTTGAGGTAGCGGGCGAGCCTGAAGACGTCGGTCTTGAAGACGTCCTTGAGCAGCGCAAAGCCGCCGGCCATATCGCCGTAGAGAGTCGCATAGCCAACCGAGAGCTCCGACTTATTGCCGGTGGCGACGAGCAGCCAGCCGAACTTGTTCGAGAGCGCCATCAGTAGCACTCCGCGTACGCGCGCCTGCACGTTCTCCTCGGTCAGGTCGGATTCACGCCCGGAGAAGGCGGGAGCGAGCGCATTCTCGAACTCCCGAAGCATCGGCTCGATCTCGATCTCACGGAATTCAGTGCCGAGGCCCTCGGCTAGCCGCCTCGCGTCTTCGCGCGTTTCCGGAGACGAGAAGCGAGACGGCATCGAAACGCAATGGACGTGGTCTGCGCCCATTGTCTCGACGGCCAGCGCGGCGGTCAGTGCCGAGTCGATCCCGCCCGAGACGCCGATCACGATCTCGCCGAAGCCGTTCTTGCGCATGTAATCGCCGAGACCGAGCGTGAGTGCCCGGCGCATCTGCTCGAGATCGTCCGCGAATGGGGTCACGTGAGCAGGCGCCGTTCGGGCTCGAAGCCGCCGCTTCGGAGCCGTGAGTACGAGCGGCGCGATCTCGGGAACGTCTCGCTCACGTGCGAGCGCCCGCTTGCGCACGTCACTGAGTCGTCGCGCGATCACGTCTGTCGGATCTATCTCGACCACGAGCAGCTCCTCCTCGAAACCCGCCGCTCGCGCTATCACCTCGCCCTCGTCATCGATCACCACCGAGTGTCCGTCGAAGACGAGCTCGTCCTGGCCGCCGACCAGGTTGCAGAAGGCGACGAAAGAGATCATGTCGCGGGCGCGCGTCCGGAACATCTCCTCGCGCAGCAGCTCGCGCCCGACGTGGAAGGGCGAGGCCGAGATGTTGACGATCAACTCGGCTCCGGCGATCGCCAGGTCGGTTGCCGGCGGCCCGGGCTGCCACATGTCCTCGCAGATCGTGATGCCGACCTTGACGCCGCCCAGCTCGAGCAGGAAAAGATCCCTCGCCGAGGCGAAGTAGCGATCCTCGTCGAAGACGCCGTAGTTGGGCAGGTAGCGTTTGCGGTAGTAGCCCTTGATCTCGCGCTCCGCGCAGACGGCGCAGGCGTTGTAGAGGTCGCTGTCGAAATGCGGTGTCCCGATCAGGGCGACGCAACCGCGAACCTGGCGCGCGATCTTCTCGAGCGAGCGCTCGGCAGCCTTGAGGAAGCCCGGTCGCAGGAGCAGATCCTCGGGCGGGTAGCCGGTCAGCGCAAGCTCGGGGAAGAGAACCAGATCGGCCTTCTGCGAGCACGCTTCCGCTAAAGCCGCGAGGACCCTTTTCTGGTTACCGGCGATATCGCCGACGACCGTGTCGATCTGAGCGAGCGCGATTCGCAAAGGGGACTCCTTAGGTTTACGACTCGTGGTCTAAAACCAAGTCTATCATGCTCGCCGCCCGGTCCACACCGATCGCCACCGGAGTCGGCGTGAGGCATGCCGTGGTTGTGGACGTTTCGGCTACCCTCTCGTATCGAGGTTGCTGGTCGATCCGGCTGCCGAGCGCTATATCTCCGTAGCAGGTCTGAAGGTGATACCGGAGAGCCGGCGCCGATCCGATCGAGAGGGAGCGCGGATGCGGTTTGTGAACGAGTCGAATCGTAAGTGGTGGACGCTGGGAGCGGTCGCGTTTGGGCTGTTCATGATCATGCTCGACAACACGATCGTCACGGTCGCCCTGCCGACGATGAAGCGAGATCTCCGGCTCGGGATCTCCGAGCTCGAGTGGATAGTTACCGCCTATACGCTCACCTTCGCCGCTTTCATCCTGATCGGTGGCAAGCTCGCCGATCTGCTCGGGCGCAGGCTGATGTTCAACGTTGGCCTCGCCATCTTCACCCTCTCCTCGCTCGCTTGTGGGCTTGCTGATCACGCGGGCTCGCTCGTAGACGTGCGCGCCGTAAAGGTGCTCATCGGCGCACGCGCCGTGCAGGGCGTGGGGGCGGCGATCATGATCCCTTCGACGCTCTCGATCGTCACGACAGCCTTTCCACCCCGCCAGCGCGGGACGGCGATCGGCGTCTGGGCTGGAACGGCTGGTATGGCGCTTGCCATCGGCCCGCTGCTCGGTGGCATCCTGACTCAGCAGCTGAGCTGGCACTGGATCTTCTTCGTCAACATCCCGGTGGGTGTGCTGGCGATGGTTGTCTCGCGCATCGTGATCCCCGAGTCGCGCGATACGTCGCACGAACAGAGCCTCGATCTACCCGGCTTGCTTACTTCGGGTGCCTCTCTGTTCGCGTTGACCTACGCGTTGATCGAAGGCAACGGCAAAGGCTGGACGTCGCCGCTGATCGTTGGCCTGTTCGTGCTTGCCGGCGTGACGATGATCGCCTTCGTCCTACTCGAGTTGTATCAACGGCTGCCGATGCTCGAGTTGCCGCTGTTCAGGATAGGCAATTTCGTTGGCTCGATCCTGGTCGCGCTGCTCGTCTCGCTGGCGATGTTCGGCGTCTTCTTCTTCATGTCGCTCTACGTCCAGAACATCCTCGGCTACTCGCCGACGCGGGCGGGCGCCAGCTTTCTGCCGATGACCGTCCTCGTTATTTTCGTGGCGCCCTTTGCCGGGCGTTTCTCCGATCGTCTGGGCTCGCGCTGGTTGATGGCCTCCGGGATGGCTCTAGTGGGGATCTCGCTCTACCTCTTCTCGCGGGTCGGGCTGCACACGACTTACTCGGGGCTTCTGCCGGCGATGATCATCGGCGGGATCGGGATGCCGATGGCGATGTCACCGACAACCGCAGCCGCGATGGCCACGGTGCCGGCCGACAAGGCCGGTGTGGGCTCGGCCGTGCTGAACAGCTTCCGCCAGATAGGCGGCTCACTCGGGATCGCGCTGCTCGGGGCCATCATGGCCTCGCGGAGCTCGAACGTGGCCAACGCGGCCCAGGCCAGTTATGAGATGACCGTGCGCAAGGCCGCCGCGCAAGGAATCCATCTGCCACAGCCGACTGCCGAGCAAAAGCTGGCGATCGCGCACAAGGCGTTCGTCGAGGGGCTTCACAGCGCCCTTCAGGTTTCGGCGGTGATCGCGTTCGGCGCTGTGTTGGTCGCGGCGGTACTCGTTCGAAAGCGCCACCACGAGCACGCCGAAGATACGCAATTGGCGGCCGAATCGGCTTAGCGCGGTCTCACTGTAGAGACAACCTCGCCGAGATCGATCCCGCTGCACGGTTCCGGCCGCGCCTGGCCAGTTAGTCGCACGTCTGATCGACGATCGTGATCGTGCGCCTCGTCAACGATCGGAATCGCAAGTGGCGGACGCCGGCCCGAATTCGATCGAGCTGTTTGTGATCATGCTCCGAGCGAGCCGAAAGCCCTCGAGAAAGGAAAAAGCCCCGGCTGCGGCACTCGGGGCTCAATCCTATATCTGGGGAGAACCCCCGGCTGCGGCTCCAGGGGGCTTTCCCTATGGAAGATTGGTCTTGGCGACAAACCGAGAGCTATGACTCTGCGGCCCAGCCACGACTCCGGTGCAATCGTCGCTGACCTTTCTTCGGCTCCGGTCGTATCTGGCGTCTGAGTCGATCGGAGCTCCCTCACTATATGGCCGCTCTCGGGTGCAGTCAAGTAGCTCAGTCAAGTGATCTTTCTCTCCCACATTCGGTGGAAAGTACCTGCAAATCAAGAACTCACTAGGATCGTGTGAAAATGGTGAAAAGGGATCGCTCGTCGCGTCACACAAATCCGGATACCCTCTTCAGGTGCGCTGAGTAGCGGCGTTTACCCGAACGGGTGATTGTGATAAAGAGGGCTGGCTAGGAGGATCTGAGGGGGTAAAAATGCCGCAAGTCGATACTGATTCCCATGCTGTAGTAGCTCCGGATCGCCAGCGTCCCAAGATCGGGCTCGGCGAGCGCGTACGCCAGCGCCGCGTTGCCCTCGGGTTGACGCAGACCGATTTGGCCGGCGCCCGTTTCTCGAAGGAGTACATCAGTCAGATCGAGCTCGGGAAGACGCGACCGACGCCCGAGACGATCGACTATCTGTCCTCACGGCTGACCATCGATCCGGGCTATCTCGCCCACGGCGTGACCACCGAGGATCGCGCGCATGTCGAAGCGATGCTCGCACGCGCCGAGGCACTCGCGCGCACACACGAGTTCCAGGAGTCGCTCGAGCTTTTCACCGATGCCACGACCGCTGTCGCGGCGACCGGATCGCCGGAGCTTGCCGCCCGCCGGCTTCTAGGTGAGGGCTGGGTGCTCATGGAGCACGGGCAGATCCGCGAGGGCTTGGATGTGCTCACGCAAGCCCGCGAGGTTGTCGACGAAAACGAGCTCGACGACTCGTTCCGAGCAGAGGCGCTGTTCAAGCTCGGTGTTGCGCGCGTCAAGCTCGGGAGTACGCACGTCGCGATCACGCTTCTGAGTGAGGCGCACAAGCTTCTCGAGCACTCGGCACTCGCCCCGGATTCGCTGCGTTCGCAGGTACTGGCCTTCCGCGCCGCCGCTTATAAGCGAGTCGGAGACATAGAAGCTGCTCGCGAAGATGCCGAGCGCGCTATCGAGTTGGCCGAGCAACTCGGTGACCCACGAGTCACCGGCGCCTCCTACATGCAGGCTTCGTTGATCGCCGAGCGCGAAGGCCGCTTCGTGCTCGCTCGCACCTATGCGGAGCGCGCGAAGGCGAAGTACGAGGAGGTCGAAGATCAGGTTCAGCTCGGTAAGGTCTTGAACAACCTTGGTCTCTGCCAGGCGCTGCTCGGCAAACACGACGACGCTTTTGGCAGCCTGACTCGTGCCTACCGGATCTTCCTAGATCTCGGCGCCAACTACGAGAGCGGAGCGGTTGTGTCGTCGATCGCGAGCCTCCACCTCGAGACCGGCGATCCCATTCGCGCCGAAGAGCAGGCGCGCCTCGCCATCGAGCTGATCGGCGCCGGCAAAGATGATCCGGAGCACGACGGCGAAGCACGATTGGTGCTCGGGAAGGCGCTACTCGCCCAAGGCCGGCTCGATGAAGCCGAAGTGACTCTCACACCGATCAAGAAGCTTTTCGAGAGCATGCGTGCGACCGGCAACCTTTCGCGCACGCTGATCGCGCTCGGCGATCTCGCCATAGCGCGCGACATTCAGGATGAGGCGGCGACTCTGTATAGACGCGCCGCCGAGATCATGCAAGACGTTCGGATTTAAGAGAAAGGAGGAAACATTATGCGGAAGCGCTTAGCATCGATCGCTCTTACGACGATCTTCGCTGCGGCGGTCCTCGCAGGCCCTGTTGCGGGTGCTGTGGTTAAGTCGGTCAGTACTGCCTCAACCACGACGACGGTTGTCCCACCAGTAAAGGGTCATGGCGGCGGACACATGAACTGGTAGCGAGCGGGAGTCTCCGGGGGGCGCGAGGGTTTGGCGGCGCGCCCCTATTCGCGGCTTGGCGGGACCGGTGTCGTCCGCTCGTCACTCGACGAGCCCAGACGAGATTGCTGCTGCGACTCCCTGCGGTAGAAGCCCTGCTTGCTCAGCTGCTACCTCCTGTCTGACTGCGGTCCCTTCTAGAGATCGAGCCTGTCGATCGCCTGCCTGCCCCATCGTCTGCATACGTAGACTGTTGAGATGAGCGCGCTCAGATTCATAGCCAAGCCGAAGCTCCGCCGGCCCATCCTCGTTGTCGCCTTCCAGGGCTGGAACGACGGCGGCCAGGGAGCGACGCTCGCCGCCGGCTATCTCGCCCGCTCCTGGAACGCCGCCCGCTTCGCCGAGATCGACCCGGAGGAGTTCTTCGACTTCCAGGCGACCCGGCCGCAGGTCTCTCTCGTCGACGGTGAGACGCGCGAGCTCACTTGGCCCGAGAATGCGTTCTTCCACGCTCGTGTTGCCGGGCTCGATCGCGATGTCGTTCTCTTGATCGGAGTCGAGCCGAACCTCCGCTGGCACACCTTCTCAGAGCTCGTATTCGGGATCGCGCACGAGCTAGGTGTCGAGCTGGTCGTGACTCTGGGTTCGCTGCTCGCCGATGTGCCGCACACCCGCCCCGCGCCCGTGACTGCGGGAGGAAGCGATCGCGAGCTGCTGGAGCGCCTCGACTGTGGCACCTCGCACTACGAGGGACCTACGGGGATCGTGGGAGTTCTGCAGGATGTCTTCCGAAGGAACGGGATCGACACCACCAGCTTCTGGGCGGCGGTTCCGCACTACGTCTCGCTAACACCGAGCCCGCGTGCCGCGCTTGCCCTTTGCGAGCGTGTTGCCGGAGTGCTTGATATCGAGCTCGATCTGAGCGAGCTGGAGCAGGCAGTCGACAGTTATACGGAGCATGTCAGCGAGGCCGTAGCCGGCGATGAGGAGACGTCCACTTACGTCGAGGTGCTCGAACGCCAACTCGACTCGGACGAGCCGCTCGAAGAGTTCGAGCCGGAGATCCCGAGCGGAGAGTCGCTGGCGGCGGAGCTGGCCAAGTTCTTGCGCGAGCGCGAAACCGACGGCGGCAATTCCGGCGCGACTCCGGCCGGTTAACGCCCGGTCGTTGTATCGGCCGAATTCATGCGACAGGCTTGCGGCGGCTCAGAGGGGCTGCACGGTCGGCGCGAGGTCGCGATCGCTCTCGAGGGCGGGAGCGCCGTTCTTCTTCTCCGACTCCCAGGTGCTCTCCGCCTTGGCGCCGGCTGCGGGCTCGCTCTCGGCTACGACCGGTGCGCCGTCCTCGGCCGCAGGCGCTACCTCCTCGGTCGCCTTCTCCTGGCCTCGGGCCTTCGCCTGTTGCGTTGCGCCAGAACGCCGCTTACGACGGCGCCTTCGCCTATTCGACTGAAGCTTCGGCGCCGGCAGGTTCTCGGCCAGAGCGCCCGCTATCTCGCTCACGCTCGCCAGTTGCTCGCGAGCGGCCTCGATCAGCTGATTGGCGCGCGGCGTGTAGCCCTCGGCGGAGGCCAGTAGCGCGGCGCCGACGTTCAGTGACTGCTCGCGGGCGGAGTTGACGAGCCGGGCGACGTTCTCCTCGTGGCGCCGGCCGCGAGAGTTGGCCACGGCGCCGAGCAGGCGCTTGGCATCGGCGAAGTCGGCACTGGCCTTACGATCCTGGGCCTTGCGACTGGCGCGCGCGAGGCGCCAGAGCCAGCGGATGAGGATCTGTTCAGGCGCGTTCGCTTTGCCCTCGGCCAGTGCCCGTAAAAGTACGCGGATCCCTTGTAGGCGCTCCTTCTCCCAGGTTGGCGCTTGAGTGACGAGCGTGACGAGGTCGTCGTAGTCGGCTCGCTCGACCGTAGTGCCGACGCGATCGACCAGCGCCATCAAACGCAACCTGCGGTTCGAGTTCTCGGCCGCACAGGTGAAGAGGAACTGCTCCAGGGCGATCTTGCTGGTGTTGCTCTCGACCAGTTTGCGAACGAACTCGGCCCTCTCCTCGTAACGGATGCTGCGCCCAGCGATCATCGCCCAGTAGCGTTGCTCGTCGGTGTCCAGGTACTTCGGGTCGACTCGCTGCCACTCGCGTCCGATCACGGCCAGTCGCCGTCGCACCTCGGGTGTGACCGGAACCAGCCAGGCAGCCGGAGCGAGGCGTCTGCGAGCCCGGCGCTGCATTCTTCGTCTCGGCGCCGGCGTCACCCGAGCGCCCTCGCGGTAGAAATCGGCGTCGAGCAACGAGTGAAGCGAGATCACCTTCTCGCTGTGCGTGGCTGACTTGGGAACGAAGTCGACGACGATTCCCGCTTCCTTGCGCGGATGAGTGCGCATGATGCGTCCGATCCGCTGCTGGTAGACACGTCGCGAAGCGGTCGGGGCGAGGTGCATGCAGACGGTAGCGCGCGGCGAGTTCCACCCCTCCGCCAGAAGCTGGGCGTTGATCAGCACGTTGATCTCACCGCGCTCGTAAGCCGCCAGCGTCTCGGCCAGTTTCACCGGGGGAGTGCGACCGCTGACCGCCTCGGCCTTGAGCCCGGCGGCGCGGAATTCCTGGGCGAGGTTGTAGGCGTGATCGACGCCCGCCGCGTAGACGATCCCGGGCGTGTCGTCGAAGCGATCGCGGTAGAGGCTGGCGGCCGCCTGGTTGAGAGCCGTGTGGTCGAGCACCTGAGCCAGTGCCCGCTCGTCGAAGTCGCCGCCGACGATGGGGACGGAGTGGATCGCCGCGACCGGTGGTACGCGCAGGCTGCGAAGCGGCGCGATCAACCCGCGCCGGGCGGCATCTTGCAGCGGTAGATCGTCGACCGAGGCTGGAAAGACGTCGGAAACCTGCTTGGCGATCAGTTGCTCGGTCGCGGTCATGCCGATGAAGATCGGGTCGGGGAAGTTGCGGATGGCAGCGCTCGTCTTCTCGCCCAGAGCTGTATGCGCCTCGTCGCAGATCACCAACTGGTAGGCATTCGGATCGACTTCGCTGTGGTGGCGGGCGAACCAGGCATAGGTCTGGATCGTGATCGGGGCGGACTTGCGAACGCGGTGCTCGCGCAGAATCACGTCGCACAGGCGCTTGGCGTAGCCGGTCTCGGTGAGGTCATGGCGGAATTGGTTCACGAGCAGGCGCCGGTGGGTGAGGATGAGCACGCCCTCCGTTCTGGCCGCCTCGACGAAACCGGCCGCTGCGATCGTCTTGCCCGAGGCGGTTGGATGGCGGAAGCGGAAGCGCCTGACTGCGCCCGGATCCTGCTCGGGCGTCAGCTCTTCAAGCTCCTCTTCCTCTTCCACGATCGGCGCGACGAAACCGTTGTCCTCCTCTTCCTCCTCGGCCTCGATATCGGTTTCCTCGGGGAGATGACCGTTGGTGCACGCCATCTCGATCTGGCGCTGGTTGGCGGCGATCAGCTCGGTGAGCATGCCGGCGAGCGCGTCAACCTGGTGCCGCCGGAGTTCCAGGCCCGAGGCCAGGTGCGGCGGTTTCTCCGAGAGCACGCGCTCCAGGCCGAGCATCAGCGCATAGCGCACCTTCCATTCGGGCGAGGGCTCCGAGTGCCCGTCTTCGATCTCCGAGATCGCGTCGTCGAGCGCTCGTCTGCGTGCCGTCCCGGGCGCCATTGCCGGAGCGGGATCCTCGCCCTCGCGCAGGAAAGCCTCACCCGCCCACTTCTCGGCGCGCCGTGCCCTGACGACGATTTCGTCGCCGGAGGTATCAAGCGATGTCGGGAGTTGACCTGTCGTCTCTGGCATGGGAGGGCGGCATGCGTTGCCGCGCCGTGTCCATCAGGAAAAGACGGGCCGTGCTCAGGGAGCTACTGAGAAAGAGCGCGGCTAAGCGAAAGAATAGCTAAAAGAGCTGGATCCGGTGCCAGCAAACCCATTTCGGTCGATCGTGACCGCAGCGCGAAAGTGGAAAACGGCCCAAGTTTCGGCTCGATCAATCGCTACACCCGACGCCGATCGTGATCGCTACCCACAAAGACACTCCGACTGCCTCCAGGAGTGCGAGGGGAAGAGCGGCGACTCCGATCACTCGGATCGAGCGAGAGCACTTCTTCAGAAACAACTGCGCACAGAAGGCCATGGCTGCCGGAACGACCCCTGCGAAGATCAAGAGATAGAAGCCCCTCGTAGCGGGGTGGTGGCAATCGATTGGACCCTCAGCCCAGACGGAGATTCCTACCGCGATCAGAGATATGGCGACCAGGAGGAGAACGGCGCGTCTCACGAACTTCTCCGCCGTCGTCTCGATCTCGGATGGCTGTTCGGGTCGAAACAAGCCCGGCGGCAAACGGCTACTCGCGGGTTGCGGGCGGATGGACGAAGACCGAGACGACGACGGGTTCGGCGTCGGTGTCGTGCTCGCTCTGCGCCTGGGCGATCGCGCTCTCGATCAGGGTCACCAGTCGCTCGGAGTCGATGCGTACGGTGTCGTTGAGTGAGCGGAAGCGGCCGGCCTGCGAATACTTGGCAAGTCCGTGCTGCACCTCGTCGAGCATGGCCGAGTGATAATCGCTGAGGACTCCCGCGGAAAGCAGCTCGGGCGCGACGGCGATGTGTTTGGAGACCGCCTGATACGGCTTCTCGCGGCGTCCGCCGTCGCTCTCGGCAAGGCGAATCAGCCCGGCCTTGAGCAACATGCGCACGTGGAAGTGAAGGTGCCCGGGGTCGACTCCGATCCGGCCGGCCAGTTCGCGGTTCGTGAGTGGCTCGGCCGTCTCTTCGCCCAGCATCTCGAGCACGCGCAGGCGCAACGGGTGGCCGAGCGCCTTGAGCTGCTCGGGTCTGTCGAGCGTCAGGACGTCGAGCGTCCCGGAGTCCCCAGGCGTCGCAGACATGCAAGTTCCACTATATGACGTGCTGGATACCGGCGTGCAGCGAACCGACAGCTCGGAGGAGACTCAGTCGCCGCCGAGCTCGCGCGAACGCTCCATCGCCGCCTGAATCGCGTTCAGGAAGGCGGCGCGAACGCCGGCTCGCTCCAGCTCGCGAATGGCGCAAATGGTGGTGCCGCCCGGCGAGGTGACGTTCTCGCGCAGCTCGACCGGGTGGATGTGCTCGTCGCGCAGGAGCTTGGCTGTTCCGAACATCGTCTGGACGACGAGCTGAGTCGAGATCTCACGCGAGAGCCCGAGCAGTAATCCTGCTTCAATCATCGCTTCGGCCAGGAAAGCGAAGTAGGCCGGACCCGAGCCCGACATGGCCGTGATCGCGTCCATCGCGTCCTCGTGCACTCGCACTACGGCACCGAGGTGAGCGAGCACTTCCTCGGCCAAGGCCATGTGCTCTTCGGTGGCGTGCGCGCCGGCGCAGATACCGGCCATCCCCTCCTGCACGGTCGCCGGGGTGTTCGGCATCGCCCGCACGACCGGCACGTTGGCGGACAGATGTTTCTCGATCGAAGCCGTTTTCACCGCCGCTGCGACCGAAAGCACGGTCTGCTCGCTCGTGACCAGGTCACCGATCTCTTGCACCAGCGCGGGCAGGTCCTGAGGCTTGACGGCGATGACGATCAGTGCGGCGTCCTTGATCGCCTCGCGGTTGGACCCGTTCGTCTCGACGCCGCAGCGCTCCTTGATCGCCTGCAGCCGTTCGGGGTGGATATCGGTGGCGACGATCTCCTCTGGCTTGCGCCAGCCCGAGGTGCACAGACCCTTGACCAGGGCCTCTCCGATCTTGCCGGTGCCGAGAACAGCTATGCGACGCGCATCGACGCTCATAGCGCTGAGTCTACTCAGCGAGCGCCACAGTTGCGCCGGTCTTCGATCGCGAGGTCGAGCGCACGGCGCGTGCTGCCAGCTCGACGTCTGTGGTGCCTCTGCCCAGCGGAACGAGGCCCCGGCGTGAGCCCTGCAGCAGGTACAACGAAGCCAGCCCGGCCCACTCGCCGTAACGCGCGAGCAGCTCGCTCGTATCGGCCTCGCTCACCCAGCGCCCCTCCAGCACTGAGCAGAGCTTGACCAGCCCGAGATCGCCGCTGAGCCCGTAGCTGTAGCCGCCGAATCCCTCCAGACAGAGAACTCCGAGCGACCAGGG
>PMZQ01000045.1 GCA_003170155.1 Actinomycetota bacterium
CTCCCCGTAGTTCCGTGCCGGGAGCAACTAGAGAAGGTCTACCGAGAGCTCCCAGACCGATTCGTCTACGTTCGCGAGCCTGAGCAGGCAGGGCGCCGACTCCTTCAGGATCGGCTCCAGCTCCGACCGAGTGAGCTCAAGCGTCTTGCCGTCGAGGATGGCGGTGCGCTGTCCGTCCGGCAGCGCGAAGACGACGAGCTCGTCGCCCAGAACGCCCGGCAACTCGATCGTCTCGATCTCGTTGGCCACCACGACGAAACGGCGCTCGTCCACGCGCAGAGCTCGCGCTCGGTAAGGCGCCCCCAGCCTCTTTTCGACCGCATCGGCGAAGACGCCGAGGTCGCCGTCACCTTCCTGCTCTTCGACGATCAGCAGGCGCTCGGGCAGCGAGACGAAGACGGCGTAGTCGCCGGCGACATTCGGCGCCAGCAGCGAGACGACCACCCCGCGGGCCTCCTCCCCACCCTGATCTTCCTCGTCAGGCTCGATCGCTTCGCGTTCGTCCGCGCCTGCCTTCCTCACCTCGATTCCCGAGACCAGCTCTTCCGAGCTCTCGGGATGCTTGTAGGACGGCTTATTTTTCTCTTCAGGCGACAAGGGCAGCTTTCTGTCTCGTTGGTCTTCCTGTGGATACCAGGGCGTGATCGAAACGATCCGTCACGAAGACGTTACAGTCGAGAATCGTAGCCGCTTCTCTCTCGTTCGCGATCGCGGGTACCATCGACTCTGTGAACGAGGCGCACTTCGCCGAGATCGAAAAGACGCTTCTTTTCATCTCCGAGGCGAGGAAGCGAGCCGAGCGGGCGGCCACGAGCATCGAGAGCGACGGGGCCGAGCCGCATCTAGTGGTTGCCCTGAAGCAGGTCGAGCAGGAGCTGGAAGAGCTAGGGCGCCGGCTGATGCAGCAGACCTACTTCGCCGTTCCGAACGACCAGCTCTCGATCGAGCCCGATAAAGAGCTGACCCTGCCCTAGCGGTGACTCTCACAGGCGAGGAGATCCGATCGAGGCTCACGGCCTTCGCCGCGCGCTGGAGCGTGTACGAGGACAGCGAGTGCTCTGAAGCCCAGACCTTCCTGAACGAGGTCGACGACGGCGCCGACGAGACCAACGCCCACCTGCTCGCCCTCAACCGGGAGATCGCCGCCGGCAAGCGCCCGTACGACCCGTTCCGCCACCTGCGCGAGCTCGAGGGCGGAAGCTCAGTTCGAGGTTAGTCCCGCGAGTGGCTCGCGTCGTCAGGGCGCCGGGTTCGCGTCGTCGGCCTTCAGCCAGGCCATCGCATCGTCGAACTCCTCGAAGACCCTGATCTCAAACTCGAGCTGCAACGAGAGCAATCCCTCGAACATGCGGCCGAGCCCGTATTTGAGCGGAGAGCCTTGGCCGACGACCGTAGCCGTGCGTCTTCTCGGCTGCTGCGCCCGGAGGGCGGCAAGCTTCTCTAGGTCTGCAACCGTGAGCGGCGAGAGATCGAGCTCTGTGAGGTCCATCAGCACGCTGACGTCGGGCCCGAACTCGGGATTCGAGCTGATAGCCCGCAAAAACTCCTCGTAGCCCTTCACCTCGGCCACTCCCGACGTTCGGCAGACAACGAGCGTCGGATCGACCCAGGTGATCTCGAACTCCATGGCTCCTGGAAGTATCGGCGCGCTAGGTACCGCAGTCAACAGAGCCCGGCGCTATCTCGCCGGATCTCCTTAGCCCTCGGCTCGGGGCTCTGATGGAGACGGAGAGTTCAGCGACGGTAGCCATGCCATCCCTTCCCCGAAGGTCTCGAGCACCTTGACCGGGTCATCGCCCCGAGAGGCGAAGGCGTCAGCGCCACCGCGGTCGAAGCGTGTTGACCGGTCGAACGAGCGCGGACTCTAGAGCGATCCGACCGTGATCTCCCAGAGATCGCCGTCGATCCGCGAGGCTCGGGCGAAGAAATCCACGGAGGCCTCCTTACCTATCTGCTCCAGCTCGGGGACGCTGCCGAACGACTTCTTCCCGTCCACGACCAGCTCGCGCTGGTCGCCTCTGATCGTCAGCTCGAGCTCGTCGCCCGTGGTCTGGAAGCGGCCGAGCTTGATCTCGCGCGCCGACACCGCCCAGAGATCGGCCTCCTGGCGGACGCCGTAGGCTCGATAGGGCGGCGGGAGTTGCAGCTCGATCGCCTCGGCAAGCGGGGTGACATCGCCGTCGGGGAGATGGGAATCCATGTAGATGTCTCCATCCTCGACGACGACGAAGCCGAGCTCGTCAGCGCCGGTCAGCTCGGGCGCCTCGCCGGTGATGACCAGATCCCAGTCGCCACCTAGACGCGGAATGCCTATGAAAGCAAGCCCTCCCTGCTCGGCGCTGGTACCGGCAAGGCTCATGCCCACTGTGGGCACCGGCTCTGCGGGTCTCTCGACCTCGTCGTCGTCGCTGTCCGTGGGCGCGTTCTCGGCTTCCGCCGTCCGGCGGAGCGGTTCGTCTACGTCGTCCGTGTGCTTCCAGGGTTTCTTCACGGCTGCGGCTCGATCAATCCGTAGTTCCCGTCCCGGCGACGATACACGACGCCGACCTCGCCGACCTCGCTGTTTCGGAACACGAAGAAGTCGTGGCCGATCAACTCGAGCTGGAGCACCGCCTCCTCGGGCGTCATCGGCTTCACCGGGAACTGCTTCAACTTCACGATCTTCGGCTCGGGCTCGCCTGGGACGACCGGTACGCCGCGCGAATATTCGGGCCCGGCTTCTCGCGCGAGCTGCGGCGCCGAATTCGTGTGAACGTGGTGGTTGTGACGCTTCTCCCGGTAGCGCTTGGCCTGGCGCTCGAGCTTGCCTACCAGCTCGTCGATCGAGGAGCGCCAGTCGGAAGAGCTCTCACGGGCGCGCAGGGTCGGGCCCTTCGTCCAGATCGTCGCCTCGGCGACGTGGTTGTCGGCGATCGAGGGATTCTTCTCCAAGGAGAGCTCGAGCTCGATCCTGGTCGGATCGGCGAGGTGGCGTTCGAGCTTACGGAACTTCTCCTCCGCGTAGCTGCGGATCGTATCGCTCACCTCGAGGTTCTTACCCTTGACCTGAAGCTGCATTCCGCGCTCCTTCGTCTCCGGGATCGAACGGGCTCATGACCCGTCCCGATATACGAGCAACTGGCAGCGGACGCGGCCGGACGCCGTCTGTGTACGTCCGGAATATGTGTTTGGTCTTTGCGAAAAGCACTGGCCGCGAGCCGGACGGTCGCTCATCTTCGCTCTCACTCTACCCCGCTCTAGCGTTCTCGAACAGCCCTCGCAAAAGCTACGACCTCGACATGGCGGCAGCCGACCTTACGCAGAGCCCCGGCGCAGACCGAGACGGTGGCTCCGCTCGTGTAGACATCGTCGACGATACAGACAGAGCTAGGAGGCTTAGCTCCCCTGCAGGCTCGGAAGGCGCGTTCGACGTTCTTGCTGCGCTCGGACAGCGCCAGACCGCGCTGGCGCCGGGGCGACCCGACGCGCTCGAGCAGCCTTTGCAACGGAAGCTCCCAGAGAAGCGCCAGCTCGGCGGCGAGCGCTCCGGCCGGGTGAAAGCCGCGGCTGAGCGAGCGCTCGCGCTGGGCGGGCACGAAGGTGAGCGCCTTCACCTGCGGGCGCGGAATCACCTCCGCGAGCAGCTCCGCCGCGATGCCCGCCAGATGCCGCTGGCCCCGCTCCTTCCAGGCCCCGATCAGCCTCGGCACGGGTCCCGAGTAAGAAAGCGCGGAGCGCGCCTGGGCGAAGGCGATCCGGCGTCCGGCGCACTCCAGGCAACGAGCAACCGGCCAGGCGGTCGGGGTGCCGCAGCGCGCGCACAGCGGCCCGAGCAGGCGCGGTAGCAGCTCGCGGCAGCGGCCACAGAGCTCGGGTCCCGGCTCGCCGCAGGCCGCGCAGCGCGAGGGGAAGAGAAGCTCGAGTAGCGGCACACACTCACGCTAGAGCGAAAGGTGTGCCGTCTTCGTGTCTGTTTAGCGCCAGATTTGCCCCGGCCCGGGCCTCTGCTTCTTCCCTTTCCCGCAGGACGACACGTGCTTCGCGCGAGCTAGCCGCGTTCGTGGCGCTAGAGACCGAGGCGCCCGCGCATCAGCTCGTCGGCGGCTCGCAGCTGCTCGTGGTCGCCGATGTCGAGCCACAACTCCTCGAAGACGAAGCCGTAGACCGGCTCGCGCGAGTGCAGCCAGACGAGGAAGTTGCCGGGCTGGTCGGGCGAGTTCCCCTCGGCGAGGTAGCGATCGATCAGGGCGACGTGTGCGCCCGCGAACACGTACGCGGCGGTGGCGATCAGATCGCTCGGCGGCCGCTGCGGTTTCTCGACGAAGTCGAGTATGCGTCCGTCCCCGCCCAGCACGACGACGCCGTAGAGCGAGAGCAGCTCGCTGGCGCAGTGATGAACGGCGACACAGCTGGCCGCTGCACCGTCCGCGCTCGCCGAGTGCGAGCGCCAGAACTCGACCTGCTCGCGCAGCGAGAAGTCGAACAGGTTGTCGCCGGCGACAACGAGCAGGTCTTCGCCCTCGAGATCCGCTCGTTCTACGACGAAGCGGATGTCCCCGATCGCTCCCAGGCGCTCCTCGTTCGAGCGGGTGCCGTCGTCGTGGACGAGCGGGCGCAGACGGCCTCGGCGAGTCTCGGCCCAGCGCTCGAAGGCAGCGGCGAAGCGGGCGTTCGAAACGACGTGGAGCTCGCCGACCTCCTCGACCTCATCGATCCGGTCGCAGACGTAGTCGAGCATCGGCCGCCCGGCCAGCGGCAAGAGCGGCTTCGCCGTCTCGTCGGTCAGGGGTCGCAAGCGAGTCGCGTACCCCGCAGCCAGTACCAGCGCCTTCATCTCTCCAGTTTCTTCTCCCGGCCCCGGCGCCATCCTGCGCCGGTTTCCTCTTAAGTCCCCTCGTTCCAGCTCGAGAGGTAGTGCACCTGCTCTTCGGTCAGCACGTCGATCTCGATCTCCATGGTCTCCAGCTTCAGGCGTGCGATCTCCTCGTCGATCGGCGCGGGCACGTCGTAGACCCTGTGCTCGAACTCACCTTGATGCTGGATCACATACTCGGACGCCAGCGCCTGGTTGGCAAACGACATGTCCATCACCATCGCCGGATGTCCCTCGGCCGCCGAGAGGTTGATCAGACGTCCTTCCGCGAGCACGTACACGCGGCGACCGTCGGAGAGCTCGAACTCTTCGACGAACTCGCGCACGTCGCGTGTGCCGCGAGCGCGCTCCCTGATCGACGGTATATCGACCTCGACGTTGAAGTGACCCGTGTTGGCGAGGATGGCTCCGTCGCGCATGCGCTCGACGTGATCGCCGGTGATGACGCTCTTGTCGCCGGTCGCCGTGATGAAGACCTGGCCCGTCTCGGCCGCGCGCGCCATCGTCATGACCTCGAAGCCGTCCATGACCGCCTCGAGCGCTTTCAGCGGATCGATCTCGGTGACGATCACATGCGCCCCCATGCCCTTGGCGCGCATGGCGACACCACGCCCACACCAGCCGTACCCGGCCACGACAACCCTGCGCCCCGCAAGCAGAACGTTGGTCGCCCGGATAACGCCGTCCAGGGTCGACTGGCCGGTGCCGTAGCGGTTGTCGAACAGGTGCTTGGTCAGGGCCTCGTTGACGGCGATGATCGGGTAGGCAAGCCGGCCTTCCTTCTCGAGCGCCTTCAACCTGATCACGCCGGTCGTCGTCTCTTCGGTGCCGGCAATGACCTCGGAAAGCTGCTCGGGACGCTTGCCGTGTAGGAAGCTGATCACGTCGGCGCCGTCGTCCATCGTCAGCTCGGGGTGGGTGTCGCAGGCTGCCTCGATATGCGCGTAGTAGGTGTCGTTGTCCTCACCCTTGATCGCGTAGGTCGAGATCCCGTATTCGTCGACGAGCGCGGCGGCGACGTCGTCCTGCGTCGAGAGCGGATTGGAGGCGCAGAGTGCGACCGAGGCGCCTCCGGCCTTGAGCGTGCGCATCAGGTTGGCGGTCTCGGTGGTGACGTGGAGACAGGCGGCGATGCGCTTTCCTTCAAGCGGCCGCTCGCGCTCGAAGCGCTCGCGGATAGCGCGAAGCACCGGCATCTCCCGCTCGGCCCACTGAATCCTGCGCACACCCTCGGCGGCCTGCCCCAGGTCTTTGACGTCATGCTCTACCCTCGTCAACTCGCTCCCCTCCCAGCTCGTTTATACGCGTCTGCGGCCGAATCGAACACGACCCTGCTCAGCGCTCTGAAGTGCCTTCTCGCCCGTAGAGATCTTCCAGCCGCACGAGATCGTCCAGCTGCGGCGTCGAGACCTCGAACACTGTCGTGTCCTCGATCGCGCGCAGACGGTGAACGGTCCCCGGCTTCAGGTGGAAGGCGATCCCGGGCCCGACGACCTCGCGGTTTGTCACCGCGTCGCCGGCCGGGGCCAGCTCGACTTCGGCCCGTCCGGACTGGAAGTACCAGGTCTCGTCCTTCTGGTTGTGGAACTGGAGACTGAGCGCGCCGCCGGCGCGGACGAAGAGGATCTTGCCCACGTACTGGTCGGTCTTGGCCCAGATCTGCTCCCAGCCCCACGGCTTCTCGATGCGCTCCTGCGAAAACGCGAAGGCGTCCAGGCCTTCGAAATTGGGTGAGGAAAGATTCGTCATCTCAGCGGTTATCTCCGAGCTCGAAACGCTTCAGGCGGCCCATCTTAAAGACTCGAAGGAGCGGAGACTCGGTAAACACCCCCGAAAGCTCATGGCAGCCAGTCCGGACGACTGCTGACGAACTCCTCGGCGAGCCGTAGCTGTTTGGGCGTGTTGACCGTCAGCCAGGTGCCCTCGTGACGGAAGGAGTAGAGACGTCCTTCGCGAGCCAGCTCGGGGAAGGTAGTGCTCTCGTGGTCGCCGCGCTCGGGGAAACGCGCCAGCGCCTCGGGCTCGAGCACATAGAGGCCTATGTTGACCCAGTGCGGGAGCCGAGGCGACTCCTCGCTGAAACCGGAAACGAACCCGTCCTCGCGCAACTCGACCAGACCGAAGGGCGAGACGAGCGGCGAGACAGCCACGGTCGCGGTCGCACCGGAGGCGCTGTGAGCCTGGTAGAGCTCGTCCAGGTCGACATCCAAAAGCTCATCGCCGTTCATGGCGAAGATCGCTCCCGCACCGGTCAGCTTGCCGGCGCTGAAGCGGATACCTCCGCCGCGCCCGAGTGGCTCGGGCTCCTCGACCGGGACTACCTCCAGGCCGAGGCCACCGAGATCGCGGAGGAACTCCTCTCCCTTCCCGGCGGAGCAACTCAAAAGCACGCGCTCGACGCCGGCCTTGCGCAGTCGGGCTATCTGGTAGGCAACCAGCGGGCGCCCGGCGATCTTCACCAGCGACTTCGGTTTTCCCTTCGCGGCTTCACCGAGACGCTCGGCCTTGCCACCAGCGAGGATGATCGCCTCGCGCGGTTTCACTCCGGAGTGGGCTCGAGATCTTGGTCGGCGGTCGCGACCGGCAGCGGCGCGCAGCTTCCCGGCCGGCCCACGCACTCGTAGGCAAAGCCGGCCGCCCTGACCTGGGCCGGGTCGAGCATGTTGCGACCGTCGACGATGAACGGGTTGCGCATCGCCAGGCGCACCTCGTCGGATGCGAGCTCCCGCAGCTGCTTCCACTCGGTGACTATCACCGCGGCATCGGCGCCGGTGACTGCCTCGAGGAAGCTGTCGCAGATGTGAGCGCCGCGCAGATAGCTGTCGCGCTCGGCCATCGGATCCCAGGCACGCACCTCGGCACCCTCGGCCAGCAGCCGTGAGCCGAGCACGATCGAGGCCGCCTCGCGCATGTCGTTGGTCTCGGGCTTGAAGGTGAGACCGAGGATCGCAATCGCCTTGCCGGCGAGCGAGCCGAGATGCTTCTCGAGCTTGCCGACCACACGCCGCTTCTGCAGCTCGTTGACCTCGATCACGCTCGAGAGCAGCTGGAAGTGGTAGCCGGAGTTTCCGGCGAGTTGCTTGAGCGCCGTCACGTCCTTGGGGAAGCAGCTGCCGCCGTAGCCGATACCCGCGTGCAGGAAGTGCGGGCCGATGCGGCGATCGAGGCCCATCCCTTCGGCAACCTGCTCGACGTCGGCGCCGGTCAGCTCGCAGACGTTGGCGATCTCGTTGATGAAGCTGATACGCGTCGCCAGAAAAGCGTTCGAGGCGAGCTTGATCATCTCGGCCGAGGCCACGTCGCTGTAGACGATCGGAGCCTCGATGCCATCGTAGAGAGCTCCCACCCGCTTGCCGTCAGAGGGCTCGAAGGAGCCGATGACAATCCGGTCGGGATGGATGAAGTCCTCGACCGCGCGGCCCTCGGCCAAGAACTCCGGGTTGGAGGCATAGCCGACGTGACCGAGTCCCCGCGCTTCGAGCGCCACTCGCACCTTCTCGCCGGTCCCGGCCGGAACGGTGCTCTTCATGATCATGATCGCCTCTTGACCCAGCTCGGGCAGCTCCTCGACCACCGCCCAGACCGCCGAGAGATCGGCGTCGCCGGCATAAGTGGGCGGCGTGCCGACACAGACGAAAAGGAAGTTTGCCTCGCTGGTCAGGTCCGAGATCTCCAGCGTGTAGCTCATTCGCTCGCGGTTGCGCTCGAGCAGCTCGGATAGACCTGGCTCGAAGATCGGAACCTCGCCGGCCCGCAGACGCTCGATGCGCTCGGGCGCGATGTCGCGCACGATCACGCGGTGGCCGAGATCGGCAAAGCAGGCTGCGGTAACCAGGCCCACCCAGCCCGCGCCCAAAACCCCGATCGTTTCGCCTCC
>PMZQ01000018.1 GCA_003170155.1 Actinomycetota bacterium
GCCGCTCGTCGCTCTCGCCGCAGGGTTCGCGACGATGCTCGTGCCGCTACCGCCCGGAATCGACGGAGTGGTCGCCGCTATCGTTTTCGGCGTAGTGGCCTTCGCAGTCGGCGCAATTCCACACGAGCTTCTAGAGGCTCTCCGGCAGCGCGGACCGGCGCACGAATCATGAGCAAACCCCGCGTCATCCTCCTGCGCGGCCACGGCGTGACGCCGTGGGAGCTCCGCCCCTGGGAGCAACTCAGCGACCGCTTCGACATCGTCTGCCTCGTCACTGGCAGCAACCGCTTCGACTCCGGCGCCGTCGGGCTCGAGACCAAGCCCGTACGAGCGCTTCGTGACCTGTTCCCGTCCGGGAGGTTGGGCGACCTCGCCGTTCTCGGTCCTGGTGACCGCTATCTCGGCCTCGAACGTCATCTCGAAGGGGCAGACATCGTCCATTCGCTCGAGCTCGGCATCCCCTGGAGCGGTCAGGCGGCTGCGCTGAAGCAGAAGCTCGGATTCCGGCTAGTGCTGACCGTGTGGGAGACGATCCCGTTACTCGCCACTTATCGACACTCCCGCGGGCGGGCCTACCGCGCGCGGACGATCCCCCAGGTCGACCTCTTCCTCGCCACCACCGAGCGCGCTCGCGCCTGCCTGCTGCTCGAGGGCGCTCCGGAGGAGAAGGTCGTCGTCTGCCCCCCCGGAATCGACGTGGAGCGGTTCGCGAACGTCGAACGGCGGCCGGAGGTCGTGGTCTCTGCCGGCCGGCTGGTGTGGGAGAAGGGACATCAGGACGTCATGCGCGCGCTCGCTGCGATTCGCGGAGGGCTCGTCCAGGGCCAGGCGCCTCGTCTCCTGGTCGTCGGGTCCGGCCCTTACGAGAGCAGGCTGCGCCGGTACGCCGACGAGCTCGGCATCGCGGACCTGGTCGAGTTCGACGCGGTGCCGTATGAGCGCATGCCCGACCTGCTCGGGCGCGCGTCGTGCCTCGTGCTCGCGAGCCTGGCGATCCCGATGTGGGAGGAGCAATTCGGGATGGTGCTCGCCGAAGCGATGGCCGCGGGCGTCCCGATTGTTGCGAGTGCATCGGGCGCGATTCCGGAGGTCGTCGGCGACGAGGCCGATCTGTTCGAGCCGGGCGACTGGCTCGGGCTCGCCCGGTTGCTCGCTCGTGGGCCATCGCGCCTGGCCAGCCCTTCACGTGTCGCGCAGTTCTCGGCCCAGGCAGCGGCCGAGCGGCTGGCCGATGCGTACGAGCGCGTGATCCGCACGTGAGGCTCGCGTTCGACGTCACGCCGCTGTCCGTGCCACGGACGGGGATCGGGAACTACGTGCGAGGAGTGCTCTCGGGGATCGCGGAGTTCAGCGGTGACGAGCACGAAGTGATCGCCTTCTCGCTCTCCGGCAGGGCTGGCGTCGGTACCGCCGCAGACGCGCTTGCCGGGCTCCCGCTGCAAGAGAGGCTCGTCGCCGTTCCTGCCGCGAACGTTGTCCGGCGCGTGTGGAGCGCAATCGGGCATCCGGGGGTCGAACGGCTGATCGGGAAGGTCGACGGCTTGCATCTCAGCGATTGGTGGCATCCACCCCAGCGGTCCGGGATCAGAGCGATCACGGTCTATGACCTCGTCCCGCTCCACTTCCCCGAGTGGACGAAACTCCAGACCCGGCTCGGGCATCGGGCGACGTACCATCATGTCCTCCGCGAGTGCGACCTCGTATNNCTCTCGAGCTATACCGCCGACGACGTTGTGCACACGCTCGGGCTGCCGGAGGATCGCCTCCGAGTCGCGCGTCCGGGTGTCGACGCGCACTTCCGACCCGAAGGCTCTCGCGCCGACCTGGGTATTCCCTACGTGTTGACCGTCGCTACGCTCGAGCCCCGGAAAAACCTCGAGACACTGCTCGCCGCATACGAGCTACTCGACGGCGACCACGCCCTGGCGGTGGTCGGCGCCGCGGGTTGGGGGGCGCGGCCAGAACTCGCTCGCGCGGGTATTCACCGCCTCGGCTACGTGACCGACGAGGAGCTCGCCTCGCTTTACCGCGGAGCTTCCGCCTTCGTCTTTCCGTCCCGCTTCGAAGGTTTTGGGATGCCGATCGTGGAGGCGATGGCCTGTGGTGTGCCCGTCGTTGCCTCGGCACATCCGTCCATGGACGAGGCCGCAGGAGACGTCGCCTTTCGCGCCGACCCGGACAGCCCGGCAGAGGTAGCGGCAGCCATCGAGCGTGCGTTGCACGCTCCCGACGACGTCGTTCTACGTGGTCTCGAGCACTCCGCGAGCTTTACGTGGAAAGCTGCCGCGCGCGTCTTCGTCGAGGCGTTCAGCGAGGCGGCCGGCTAGTCAGGCGCGCGAGAAGCTTCTTCGTACGCCCTCTCCACGAGTTCCGCAGTGCGAGCCCACGTGTAGTCGGCCGCGCGTCGGAGTCCCGCGTTCCCCAACCGTTCAGCCAGCGTCGCGTCGCCGAGGACGCGGCCGAGCGCAGCCGCGATCTCCTCCGGCTGCCGGGGATCGACGAGCAGCCCGGCGGCGGCGCTGACGAGCTCCTCCGTCGACGTTCCCTGGGAGGTGACGACCGGTGTTCCCTGCGCCATCGCCTCGACGACCGGGAAGCCGAAGCCTTCGAGCAGGCTCGGGAAGCACATGACCGTCGCCGCCGCATAGAGCGCCTCGAGATCTACGCGAGGAACCCAACCGAGTGCGCGGACACGATCTCGTTTCTCCGTGGGAAGCTCACCGAGGTGCCGCTCGATGTCCTCGTTCCATCCGGCCGGGCCGACGAGCACGAGCTCGGCGTCGCTATCGAGCAAGGAGAAAGCATGCACGAGGCCGGCGAGGTTCTTTCGTGGCTCGACCGTGCCTGTCCAGAGGATGAACCGCTCCGGAAGCGCATACGCGCCCCGCACTCGTGCGACTTCTTCCGGAGTCGCACGAGTGGCTCGGACCCCGAGTGGAACGTGGCGGAGCCGATCGTCCTCGAACCCGGCCTCCCGGCAGCGCTCCAGCGTTGCGAGGGACGAGCAAAGCACGAGCGACGCGTCCCGCAGGGCGAGGTCGAGGGCGCGGCGGAAGAAGCGGAGACCCTGACGCGTAAAGAGCTCGGGGTAGTCGAGGTAGGCGAGGTCGTGCACCGTCAGCACCACCGGGCTCGTCGGTGGTGGCATGACGATGCCCGTCGCGTGAATCACGTCGATCGGCCCCGTTGCCGTCTCCACCCGCGGGCGACGGAGGTAGTGCCAGGACTCGTACAGCGCGATCCGAGGAAGCGCGAGGTGCCGAACCGCTATCGGGGGTCGCCACTGCTCAGGCGGAGGCTCGTGATGGCGCGCCGCCACGCCGATAAGCTCGAGGCCCGGGCGCTCCTCGAGCGCACCTGCGAGCTCGAGCGCCGCGACCGCCGTCCCGCCCGGCACCCGGTGCCAGCACTGCTCGAGCGTGAACGCGATTCTCAACGATTAAACTCCCGCTCGTGCGTCACAGGCAGATTCTCTCTTGAACAGGCAGCGACGTGCGCTGATAACGGGGATCGGCGGACAGGACGGTTCCTACCTCGCCGAGCTCCTGATCGCCGAGAACTACGAGGTTTTTGGCTTCGATCGCCTGCCCCTGGCCAAGGACTACGAGAATCTGGCGGCCGTCCACGATCGCATCGAGATCGTTCAGGCCGACCTCACCGACGAGCGCTCGCTCTTCGATGCGCTCGATCACTGCCGCCCGAACGAGGTCTACAACCTGGCCTCGGGCTCCTTCGTGCCGGCCTCCTGGGAGCAGCCGGTGCTGACCGCTCAGCTGGCGGCCGTCGGTGTAACCTCGATGCTGGAGGCGATCCGTCGCATCGATCCTGCCATCCGCTTCTACCAGGCCTCGTCCAGCGAGATCTTCGGCGAACCGGTCGAATCGCCTCAGAACGAGCAGACGCCACTCAACCCGCTGACGCCCTACGGTGTAGCGAAGGCCTATGGGCACTTCATCACACGCAGCTTCCGCCACCATTACGGACTTCACGCCTGCGCAGGCATCCTCTACAACCACGAATCGCCACGCCGCCCGATCGACTTCGTGCCGCGCAAAGTCGCGCACGCCGCCGCGGCGATCAAGCTCGGGCTCGAGGAAGAACTCCTGCTCGGCGACCTCGACGCCAAGCGCGACTGGGGCTACGCGGCCGACTACGTTCGTGCCATGTGGCTGATGCTCCAAGCCCGCGAGCCGAGCGACTACGTGATCGCGACCGGCGAGTCTCATTCGGTGCGCGAGTTGGTGGAGTGCGCGTTCGCGCACGTCGAGCTCGACTGGCGCAAGTACGTGAAGATCGACGAGTCGCTCGTGCGCGGCCAGGCGGAGCTGCACGACCTCGTCGGCGACCTGAGCAAGGCGCGCCGCGAGCTCGGTTGGAGTCCGAGCGTCGACTTCGAAGTACTGGTGCAGATGCTCGTGGATGCTGAGCTGGCCCGACTGGACGGCGCCTCACCGGCATCGAAAAAGCCGAGAACGGAGGCATCGTGACAGCGCGCACACTCAACGAGATGCTCGCCCAAAGCGTCGAGCGCTACGGTGACAAGCCGGCCTTCATCTTCAAGGGCGAGAGCACGACCTTCGCCCAGCTCGAGGACAAGATCGAGCACTGCGCGGCCGGCCTGGCCGAGCTCGGCATCGGCAAGGGCGACACCTTCGGCATTGTGATGCGGAACTGCCTGGAGTTCGTCATCCTCTCCTTCGCCCTCTCGAGGCTCGGCGCCGTGGCAGTGCCGATCAACTTCCTCGAGAAAGCCGATCGCATCGCTTACATCTTCAACGACGCCGAGGTCAAGGGCTGCCTGACCTCCAAGGACTTCCTGCGCACGATCCGCGAGGCCAAAGAGTCTGTCCCGACGCTGGAGCACATCTATCTGCGCGATCCGGGCGGAGACGAGCCGGCGCTGGAGACGATCTACCGCCACCCGCTCAACGAGGCTGCCGGCCCCGAGGTGTCCCCGACCGACCTCGTGCTGCTGATCTACACCGCCGGGACGACCGGCTTGCCCAAGGGCGTGATGCTGACCCAGCACAACGTGCTCGCAAGCGTCGAGTCCTGCCGGCTCGCATTCGATCTGGCCGACAAGGACCGGTTCATGTGCGTGCTGCCGATGTTCCACTCCTTCGCCTGGACGACCAACGTCGTCCTGCCGCTCCGTCTCGGCGCCATGACGGTCGTCATCGAGAGCCTGCTCCCCTTCCAGCCGGCCCTGAAGCAGCTCTGGAAACACAAGGTCACGCTCGTATGCTGCATCCCTCAGGTCTACTCCGCCCTCGTCCAGCACGTACACGGGCCGAAGGCCTTCCTGCTTCGCCTGCTCAACCCGCTCGACATGGCCGTCTCGGGCGCCGCTCCGCTACCGGCCGCGGTGCAGATGAAGTTCGAGAAGACCTTCGGCACGGCACTCCTCGAGGGCTATGGGTTGACGGAGGCGGCGCCGGCCGTGTCGGTAAATCCTCGCTACGGAACCCACAAGCCGGGCACCGTGGGGCTGCCACTTCCGGGCATCGATATCAAGATCACCGACGACGACGAGCGCGAGCTGGAAGCGCCCGAGATCGGCGAGGTCTGCGTGCGCGGCGAAAACATCATGGCGGGCTACTACAAGCAGCCAGAGGAGACAAAGGAGGCCTTCACCGCCGACGGCTGGCTGAAGACGGGCGATCTCGGCTTCCTCGACTCGGATGGCTACTTGACGCTGGTCGACCGCAAGAAGGACTTGATCATCGTCAAGGGGTTCAACGTCTATCCACAAGAAGTGGAGACTGCGCTCGTCGCTCACCCGGCGGTAACCGAGGCGGCCGTGATCGGTGTCCCGGACTCGAGCGGCGACGAGAGCGTGCGCGCTTTCGTCGTGCTCGAGCCCGACCAGAGCATCAAGCCGCGGGAGCTGATCGGGTTCGTGCGCCCGAGTCTGGCCAGTTACAAGATGCCCAGGGACGTCGAGATCGTGGACGAGCTGCCGAAGAACGCGCTCGGCAAGGTGCTCAAGAGGGAACTGCGCGAAAGTGCGGCGAAGGGCGCCTGAACGCTCTAGGAGACGAGCTCCCGGTAGACACGGTCGTGCTCGCGCGCACAGCGCTGCCAGGTGAAGGCGCGCGCCTGCTCGATACCCTTCTCCCGCAGTTCACCGGGGTGGTCGAGCGCATCGGCAACCGCTGCGGCTATCTCCTCGGGCTTGGTCGGATCGAAATAACGGGCAGCGTCGCCGCAGATCTCCGGTAGCGAGGCCACACGCGAGACCGCAACTGGGCAGCCGCTCGCGAGCGCCTCCAGCGGCGGTTGCCCGAAGCCCTCGTACAGGCTCGGAAAGACGAGACAGCCGGCACGCCGGTAAAGCGAGGCAAGCTCGGCGAGCGGCAAGTGACCGAGTGCTTGCACTCCCTCGGGGAGCTGTCTTCGCTCGTGCCCGGAGCCGGTCAGGACCAGCTTCAGCTCGGGGCGCTCGCGACGTAGGAGCGCGAACGCCTCGAACAGGCGCTCGTGGTTCTTGTGCGGCCAGTTGTTCGCCGGATAGAGGAGTAAGGGCTCGCGCTCCTCGGAGCCGGGCCTGAAGACCTCGTGGTCGATCGCCAGATAAACGACCCGTATCTTCTCTGGCGCCACGCTCAGCCGCTCAACGAGCATCTGCCGCTCATGCTCGGAAATGGTGATCACAATTCGGCTGCGCCTGACCGTCCAGTTGTAAACGAGCTTGCGGTAAGCGAGCTCGGCACGCGAGAAGAAGCGCGGA
>PMZQ01000046.1 GCA_003170155.1 Actinomycetota bacterium
TGCCCATCTGAGAGTGAATCCGCGCCAGCGGCGAGCCGACGAAGGCGATTCGCAGCCCATGCGCCTCGGGAGCGTGCTGGGTGAAGGCATAGATCGCCACGAACACGAAGCTGACGACGACGAAGGGGACAGTCAAACGGATCAGTGCTCGCAACGGTACCTGCTCGGACATTTCCTCTCCTCTCGGGTTGCGAGATCTTCGCCTGCAGCGGGCGCCGGCGCAAGCACCGAGACAACGCGGCAGGCGAGGCCGACCGGGACGAAGGAAGCTCGCGTGTCACGCGAGAGGCGCCACACTTCCCCGGCGATGCGGCGCCTCTCGACGATTCGGAGATTTACGAGGCCGGCTTGGGCGCGGCCTTCTTTGCCCGCTTCGGCCGCGCCAACAGTCCGCGGACGGGATTGGCGATCAGAATCAGCGCGAGCCCGCCAAGCGCCCAGAGCGCGACCACCATCAATGACTGACCGGTGTTGTGGCCGTTGAAGTAGACGGTGTCGCGAACGGTGCGGATGAAGGCGCCGTTCGGAAGCGCCTGACCAATCCAGCGGAACGAGTCCGGTAGGAACTCCTGGTTGACCGAACCTCCGCCGGTGCTGTTCCCGACGAGGAGCAAGGCCACGCCCGCGAGCGCGAGGCCGGCGTAGCCCATCAGCGCGGCTAGACCGAAGGTCACCAACGCCGCCATCGCCGAATAGAGAGCCCCGAGACCGGCAATCGCGAGGAAGTGACCGGGTAGCGCACCGATCAACTGGTCGACCGTCAACGCCCCCACGATCCCTGACCCGATCGAATAGCCGCCGATCAGTCCCAATCGCCAGGAGAGCGAAAGACCGGAGGCGAACATGAAGATGAGAACGCCGAAGACGAACGCCGGGACGAGCAGACCGTACTGGTAGGTGTAGCTGGAGAGCCCCGACGTGTCGTTCTTGCCCAGAGGCACGAGATCCTTCACCGTGAGTGGTATCTTCAATTTGGTAAGGAGGTCGCTCGCGGTCGTTACTAGGTTGTCGGCCAGCAACTTCCCGGACGCACGCGCAACGATCAACACAGCCCCGTTGCCCTGGTTGTAGAAACCCGCGTAGATCTTGCGATCCTTCATCGCCGTCTCGAGATCGGCAGGACTCTTGTACTCGGTCATCTCGAAGTAGCTGGACTTGAGCGGAGGGAGACTGAGTGCGATTCGCAGCTTCAAAAGCGTTGCGTGTCCGACTACGCCCACGCGAACATGGCTCGGCGTTGGTTTGTGCTGGGTCGCCGTGTAGACGCCAGCGAAGATGAAGACGGCGGCGATGAACGCCACAGTGAGCGCCACTAGGGTACGCGGCGAAAGCGAAGTGGGCATGCGTCCTTCCTCCTTAGGCAGTAGAAGGGTGATGCTCTCGCACGCGCGAGGTAAATGCAAGCGTTCATACGGCGATCGGTTGACCGATCACCGTCGTCGGGCTCGGGCTCGAGGCCCTTCCGCTCGACTCCTGCGCGTAACAGAGCCACCGGCTCGAGCCGGAACCTTGCACAGTAAGCCGGTGTCGAAGCGCGGCCTGAGACGTCGCAGGGCCCGACCGCGTCGAGAGCGATCACCCCATCGACGAGTACGATCGCACTCTCTATCGCCTAGGTAGCGTACGACAACCGTTCCACCGTCTTCTGGCTTTAGGAAGAATCGAAGGTCGCGACCCTCTCCGCATTCGTTATGACGACCGAGTCAGGAAAATGGCGCCACCTTCCTCCCGCCCTGAGGCACAGGGATTTCGCTCTGCTCTGGGTCACGTTGCTGGCGATGGGGCTCGGCAGCCAGATGGCCGGAGTGATCGTCGGCTGGCAGGTGTACGACATCCACCAGAGCGCCTTCGACCTAGGCCTGATCGGGCTGGCGGAGTTCGTACCACTGCCGCTACTCGCGCTTCCGGCCGGGCATCTCGCGGATCGTTTCCCGCGCCAGTTCGTGATCGCAGGTGCGCTCCTGCTCAACATGGCCGTGATGGCGGTGCTGGTGGTCGTGACCCTGGCGGGCGCCACGAGTCTCTGGCCCTTCGTCGCGCTCGCCGCGGCGACCGGGGTCGCAAGCGCCATCGGGAGCCCGGCCGCTCGTGCGCTACCGCCGACGCTGGTTCCGACCGAGCTACTCCCCGGCGCCATGGCGCTGCGATCGATGGCGACGCAGATAGCAACCGTCGCCGGCCCGGCTCTGGGCGGGTTCATCTTCTACGCCCGGCCCGAACTCCCTTACGCCGTTGCCGGCGGACTGATGGTGCTCGCTTTCGCCTGCGTACTCGGGTTGCACTCGCAGTCCGCTCGCACCCGGGCCGAGAGCGACGAATCAGCGAACTGGAAAAGCGTGCTCGCCGGCGTCGGCTTCGTCCGCCACACACCGGTGCTGCTCGGCGCGATCACGCTCGACCTCTTCGCCGTTCTCTTCGGCGGTGCTATAGCGCTTGCACCCCTTTTCGCCCGCTCGATTCTGCACGTGGGAACAGGGGGCCTGGGCCTGCTCCGAGCGGCGCCCGCCCTAGGAGCGATCGTGGCGGGAGTGATGCTCACGCGCCGGCCGTCGATGCGACGAGCCGGTCGAACGCTCTTCCTGGTCGTCGGCACCTTCGGCGTGAGCATGATCGTCTTCGGTCTCTCGCACTCCTTCCCGCTCTCACTGGCAGCGCTGGCGGTCAGCGGCTTCGTCGACATGGTCAGCATGAACATCCGTTCCACGACCGCAGCTTTTGCAACGCCGAACAAGCTGCGCGGGCGCGTGAACGCCGTCGAGATGGTCTTCATCAGTGCCTCCAACCAGCTCGGCGCCTTCGAGTCGGGCTCGGCGGCCGCCCTGCTCGGAGCGGCGCCCGCGGTCGTCGCCGGCGGCGCGCTGACGGTCGTGCTGGCAGCATTGTGGCCGCGCCTCTTCCCCGCGCTCGCTCATATCGACCGGCTCGAGGAGCTGCGCCCGGGACGCGGGCGGACACAACCGTCACCCTTGCCGCCCGAGCCACTCGGACCGCCCCCCGAGACGTGGTGAGCTCGCGCCCGGTTTGTATCCGTCAGCAAGCGGCAAGAAAGCACCGGTAGTGGAAAATACCGCCAGAAAAGCGGCGATTTCGACACTCGTCGCCGTCGCGATCGTGGTTGCCGCGCTCGCGCTCTGGAAGATCAAGGTCGTCATAGCCCTACTCTTCCTCGGCTTCGTGATCGCGGCCGCGATGCGCCCCGGCGTGGACTGGTTGGCCCGCCACTACGTGCCACGCAGCGTTGGCGTACTCCTTCACTACCTCGCACTGTTCGGGCTGATCGCCCTCTTTCTCGCACTTGTCGTCCCGGACGCGGTCAGGCAGGCCGAGACCGCGATCCACGCAGCCCCAAGCGCGACCGGGATCAAGCACGAGATCCTCTCCTCGACCGAGAAGTACCTCAAGCGCTTGCCATCGGCGCGCAGCCTGGTCCATCCCGCCATCAACGTGACCAAGAAAGCGAGCGAGGTCTTGATCGGCATCTTCTTCGCGTTCGCCGTTGGCGCCTACTGGATCTTCGAGCGCGACCGCACCGTCGATCTCTTCACATCGGTTCTGCCGCGCCCGCGGCGGAAGGTCGTGCGCGACACCTGGTGGTTGATCGACATGAAGCTCGGTGCCTTCGTGCGCGGCGAGCTCCTCTTGATCGTGTTCGTCGGGATCGTGCTCTCTTTCTCCTTCTGGATCGACGGAATGCCCTACTGGCTGCTGCTCGGCGGTTTCGCGGGGGTGGTCGAGCTCGTCCCTCTGGTTGGCCCGTTCGCCGCAGGTGCGGTGGCCGTCGGTGTCGGCCTGACCGTGAGCTGGCAGGTGGCCGTGGGCGCCGCCATCGCCGTGATCGTATTGCGCCAACTCGAGGACTACTACATCGCACCGCACGTTCTCGGCAATGCTGTCGGCCTCTCGCCGATGGTCGTTTTCATCTCGGTGACGGTGATTGGTTTCCTTCTCGGCGCCTTCTACGTCCTTCTCGCGATCCCGATCGCCGTCGTGCTGGCGACCCTCTTCGACGTGATCCTGCGGAACAGGGACCCGGCCGAGGAGGACGTGCCGTCGGTGCTCCATTCCGCGAAGGAGTCGGAGGAATAGGCGGATCGGGCGCCGCCGCTCAACAGCGTTTTCCCGGAGACCAGCGCCAAGAGCTGCCCGGCTTAGAAATTCGCCGCTCTCAGCTGGTGACGTAAACAGCGGCGCCGGCTCAGGCGATCCGAAGCGCGGCCACTGCCTTGATCTCAGCCGCAGTCGCTAGAGCCAGTCCGAAGCCTTTCTCTTCCGGCGAGTGGAGAAGCTCGACTTCGTCCTCGAGGTCGATCGGCTGGCGGAACTCGAGCACGGCCTCGAGCGGTCGCGCCAGGCTCACTCCCTTGCGGGTCGCCGCCTCCTCGATCGCCTCCCAGTAGGCGGCGTTGTTCACGTGCCCGAGCACGTCCAGATCGCATTGCCTGAGCGGCCAGGCGCTGCGCTCGGCGCCCTCGGGCGGATCGGGGAGCTCGAGCCGAGGAGTGATCTTGCGTCCGTTCGTGGAGGGCCCGTAGACCTCGAAGAAATCCCCGCCAAAACGCACGGGACGCATCTCGCGAGTGAGATGCACCCAGACGCTCTCGGCCTCGATCAGGCCGCCGCGCTCGCCGCCGAGAGTCGTTCGTCGCGAGGCCGACGAGGAGCCGGTGCCACTCGACCAGGTCGTCAGCCCGACCATCTCCTCGAACGAGATCGGCCGCAGCACCTGGATCAGTGTCCGGCGTACAAGCCAGAAGTGCCCCCGCGAGCCGCCCCAACCTGTCTCGAGCACGTCGTCGGCGGCGACGTCCTGGAGGTAACGCGCAACCGCGTCCAGGCGGAGGCGTCCACGGGCGTCGGCGTCGGAGAGACGTACTCGGCGGCGGGCCGTGAAGATGCGCCCACTCGCCGGGAGCGGAACGAGCTCGGTGAAAGCCGCCTGGGTTTCGTCGATCTGCATGCTCTCCCCTCGGGTTGTGCGAGTGACCGGAATCATCGCGTAACCGCTGCGCTCGTATACCGACGAACGCGCGAGCCCGTGACTCCGGCCGCCGGCGAAGCGTACGCTTTCCCCTGCCTTGAACGCCGAATCTCCGAGTACGAAGCGAGCGCTCGCGGTCTGGACGCTCGTCGTCCTGGCAACGCTGACGACGCTCACCGCCTCGCTGACGATCTGGACGAAGCGCCAGCTGCTCGACACGAACGAGTGGACGAAGTCGTCCTCGCAGCTGCTGGCCGATCGCAACATTCGCGACGTCGTCTCGCAGAAGATCGTCGATCTGATCAAACAGAGGGCCGACGTTCAGAAGCAGCTGAACCGCGCCCTAACCTCGCGAGCCAAGGGAATCTCCCCGGTGGCCGCCGTCGCGCTCGAGAGCGCCAGCGTCGGCACCGTCAACAGCTTCCTCGGCACCGCTCAAGCACAGGCGCTGTGGCGGCAGACGAACCGCCGCGCTCACGCCGCACTCGTCACGGTTCTCGAGGGCAAGAGCACCGGCCCGCTCGAAACCTCCAAGGGGGGCGTGGTGCTCGACCTGGGGCCGCTCGTGGCCGGTGTTGCCAAGCAGCTCGGGGTGGCCGGCCGCCTGAAGACAAACCCCGTGAACGGCAAGATCCTTCTCGTTCGCTCGAACGAGCTGGCGAACGCCCAACACGCTGTGCGCGCGATTCGTATCCTCAGCGTCTGGCTCACGCTGCTTGCGCTCGCACTCTTCGCACTTGCGGTCTTCCTGGCCCGCGGGCGACGACGCGGAGTGCTCGAGGCCTCGGGTGTGAGCGTCGTCCTGGTCGGCTTCATCCTCCTGATCGTGCGGCGCATGGTCGGCGACGCCGTGGTCAACACCTACGTCTCGACCGAGTCGTACCGCCCGGCGATCCGCAGCGCCTGGCTGATCGAGACGCGCCTGCTCGCGAACATCGCCATCGCTCTGATCGCCTACGGGGCCGCGGTGATAGTCGCGGGCTTCCTGGGTGGCCCGAGCCAACCGGCACGGGCAATCAGGCGAATGCTCGTTCCGGTCTTTCGTCAGAACCGCGCGGTCTTCCACACCACTGTCGTCTTCCTCTTCCTCGCCACCCTCGCCTGGGGACCGACGACGGGAACCCAGAGGCTGTTCGGACTGACGATCCTCGCCGCCCTGACGGCGATCGGAATCGAGCTCTGGCGGCGCCAGACTCTGCGCGAGTTCCCGCTCGAGAGCGCGCCCGCGAAGACCCTGAGCACTGGCCCTGCGAAGCGAAAGCCGCCTCGCTAGCTCGCGGCTGGAACGGCCGCCGGCTCCACTTCCGCCACGCCCTCCGAACGAACGCGCAAGTGCTCCCTGGGAACGCGCTCCAGCCAGGAGCCGGCCAAGAGCGAGCTGACCACGGCCAGCAAGATCAGCACGGCGTAGAAGGGCCGGTCGATGATCCCGGCCGCGAAGGCCGTCGAGGCGACGATGATACCCGGGCCGCCGCGGGCGTTCATGGCGACGGCGAGGTTCCGGGACGAGCGGTTGCTCTCGCCTGCAACGCGCGCTCCGAAGTAGACGCTAAGCGCCTTGATCGAACAGGCGGCGAGCAGGAAGAAGGCGAAGAAGCCCAGGCTGAAACCGTGCAGCAGGTCGAGCTCGAGCCCGATCATGGCGAAGTAGACGGGGATGAAGAAGGCGAGCGAGAAGCTCTTGATCGCCAGCGTCGCCTCGGAGGGCTCCGATTTGGTCGCCCCGACGACGATCCCGGCCACGAAGGCGCCGAAGAACGCCTCCACGCCGAGGGCGAGCCCGGCGATCGTGGTCAGGATCATGAAGGTGAACTGGTGTGCGATCGGGCTCGAGCGCTGGATCAGGTTCAGCTCCAACCCGCGCAGCCGCTGGTAGCCGACCGGGCCGGCGAGCAGGAAGACGGCCAGGAAGCCGGCGGTCGCAAGCAGGTGGTAGACCATGTCGGAGCCCGTCCCCGCGTCGATGCCGAGCGCACCGGGGAGCCCGAACAGCGTTCCGCCCTCGGTGCCGGCGTAGCCGATCGCAACCACCAGCACCACATACAGGAGCAGGTCTTCTAGGACCGCCACCCCGAGCACGATCCGGGCGAAGGCGGTATCGAGAATGCCGAGGTCGAACATGATCCGCGAGATCACCGGGATGCTCGTGATCGCCATCGCGATCGCAAACACGAGCAAGAACGAGGTCTTGTTGCCGTTCGGCCCCCAGTGAGAGCGCTGGTCGATCAGCTGCAAGAGCGCGATCCCGGCTGCGAACGGAATCAGCATCCCGGTCACGAAAACCGAGGTCACCGTCCGCCGCTCCTTGCGATCGAATACCGTCTTGATCTCGGTGCCGATGACGAACATCAACAGCAGCAGCCCGAGCTGCCCGACCGCGGCCAGCACCGTCGCCGTCGGACTCTTCTCGGGGAAGAGCCAGGACTGAACCCCCGGCGCCAGGGCCCCGAGCAGCGTCGCCCCGAGCAGGAGCCCGCCCACCACCTCGCCGATCGCCCGCGGCTGCCGCAGGCGAGCGAAGATCGAACCGACCCCGTGCGCGGCCAGCAGCAGCGCCGCCAGCGCCATCAACACATGGGCAACGTCAGCAGTTCCAAGCGCCAAGGAGATCTCCGCTTCCGGAAGGATGATCGAGCGCGATACGCGCGCTGCGACGGTACACAGAAGCACGCTGCCCGGCAACCGCGAGAGCGCGAGTAGATCGACGAGGAGTCGCGCACCGGAACGAAAAAGGCCCCGCTCGAGCGAGGCCTTTTAAGTAGCGGGGGCAGGATTTGAACCTGCGACCTCCGGGTTATGAG
>PMZQ01000113.1 GCA_003170155.1 Actinomycetota bacterium
AAGGAGTATGCCCGAGCAAGCCTGGCCGCTTCTCTTCGACCAACCCGGCAAGCTGGCCCGAGCTCGAACGCGGGCCAGCCTCTGGGGGTTGCCGCCACTCGCCGCGCGATCCTCCGAGAGCTCGTGCCACCCGTATTGTCCTCGACGTTTCCGGCCGCCATAATCGGGCAGGTTTCCGAGAAGTCATCGTCGTAAAGGAGAAAGCATGGAAGCTTCAGCGACCCGACCTGTTTATCCCGCTCAGGTGAGAGGCGAGTTGGCTCCCGAGCTCAGCCGCTGGCTCTGGCTGGTCAAGTGGTTGCTCCTGATCCCGCACTTCATCGTGCTCGTGTTCCTCTGGATCGCTTTCATCGTGGTGAGCTTGATCGCCTTCTTTGCGATCCTCTTCACGGGGCGCTATCCGCGTGGTCTCTTCGACTTCAACGTCGGCGTGCTGCGCTGGAGCTGGCGGGTCGGCTTCTATGGGTACTCCGCGCTCGGAACCGATCGCTATCCGCCCTTCACGCTCGGGCCCGTTCCCGACTACCCCGCGACGCTCGAGGTCGATTACCCGGAGCGCCTCTCGCGCGGGCTCGTGTTGGTCAAGTGGTGGCTGCTGGCAATTCCCCAGTATCTGATCGTCGCCGTCTTCCAGGGCGGCGGTGGCCCGCGCTTCGCCGGTGGCTTGATCAGTTTGCTCGTCCTGATCGCAGCCGTCGTTCTCCTCTTCAGAAAGCGCTACCCACGCGACATCTTCAACCTGGTGATGGGCTTGAACCGCTGGACCGTGAGAGTCGCCGCCTACGCCGCGCTGATGCGCGACGAATACCCACCCTTCCGTCTCGACATAGGCCCAGAAGAGCCGAAGAGCCCGTCGACAGCACGGGGACGAAAGGCACCTTCGAAGTCCTAGAGCGCGTACCGGTCATTCGTCCGAGAGCGCACCACCGGAGACCTCAGAGTGTCCGGTGGTATTGCGGGCGAGAGGACTCGAACCTCCACAGGCACTTGGCCCAACGGGACCTAAACCCGTCGCGTCTACCAGTTCCGCCACGCCCGCGGCTCTCGAAGGATAGACCGAGCCCGAGCCGGCTAGGGAAACGGGAAGGCGATCTAGAAGCGAGTGCCACCGTGTAGCTCGCTGCGAACCCGGAGCGAACGGCCGGCGGTGGCGTCCTCACTCTCTCAGATCGAAGCCTCGATCACCGGCTCGCAGTCCTGGAGCGTCGAGCGCCGCGCGTACCGGATTAGGCAGAGGGCGCTCGAGTGAGCGCAACAGGCGGTTGAGCTCGACGCCCAGCTGCTCCGGCCGCGGCGGAATGGGGAGACAGCCGCCGCGACCGGAGAGAGGAGACACCGAAGCCTCGCTCGAGGTGGCTTCCGAAGGCGACCCGCAAATACCTGCGCGCGCTTCCGATCGCTGAGAGTCGACATCGATCATGATGCCGTGCAGGCTCCGGGGCCGGCCCTGCCAGTCGCAAACGGAACGAAGAAATACGCGCAGTGTGACCGGGCGTCCGTCGCTTGCGACCATCCTTAGCTCGAGCACGTAATCGCCACCATCGCTGACAACCTGGCGTAGGCGCGCGATCGTTTCGCGGCCGTCGCCCGGGTACAGCTTGCGCTCGAAAAAGGAGGCGTCTTCGTGCCAGTCCTGGAGCGGATAGCCGAGAATATCCTCAGCCTGCCGACTGACGAAGACGGTGCGAAAGTCGAGAGGATCGGCCTCCCAGACGATCGCGCCCGGGCGGCCGAGCGGCTCCTGCGAGCCATGGACGAGCGAATGCAATTGCTCGACGCGAATGCCATGCGGGAGCGACTCGATCCGCTCGGTGCTGGTCGAGCGGTCGAAAGTGGTGCGACGGAAGAGCGGCGAGGTTTCCACGTGAGAGATTGGGCGGCGAGCTAGTGGCAACCCAAGCAATCGCCCAACATTGTCAAAAAGTAATCACTCAGGTGAGTGAAATCACCCGGAACCCTCCCGCCACCCGAAGGAGCTACGACCTCGAGCGTGGTGAGAGGAAGACAAGCCCGAGCCCGGGGCACGCGCCTGGAGGGATTCGAACCCCCGACCCGCGGCTTAGAAGGCCGCCGCTCTTCCGCTGAGCTACAGGCGCTCGTCAACAGGGTAACGCCTCCGCCAGGCCCACACTCCATGCCCATGCCCGCGACAATGACGAACGAGCGCCGGAAACAGCGACACGGAACCTGCGCGTAGGCGCCGCTAGACTGTTTAGAGCGCGGTGGCCGTAGCTCAGTTGGTAGAGCCCCGGGTTGTGGTCCCGGTGGTCGTGGGTTCGAACCCCATCGGTCACCCCTCGCTTCCTCGGCCGGCGGCTCCTTCCGGCCGGGCGCGACCGGCCTTCGGAGCCGCCTGACGCCGCTGAGCGCACGATCCTCTCCGAGGTCGTGTGGTGAACACTGTCCTCTCCGAGCTCGCACACTCAGCGACGCCCCGAGAAAGCGAGAGGCAATTCGGTCTTGTCCGACTCCTTCCGGCCAGGCGCGACTGGCCTCCCGGAGCCGCCTGACGTCGCTGAGCGCAGAGCGGAATGAAGACCCGCCGAGTGGGTGTGATCGGTGAGCGCGAGATCAGGTGACGCGGCCAGACGGTGGAGGGCTTCGTTTCGCTCTGCGCTCGAACAACCCATCCACGACACGTCGCACGGTATCGAGGAAAGACGCCTGGAAACGTGCCGGGTTCGCGCCGAGCCAATAGCACCCGGGGAGTGGCCGACTTCTGGCTCGGCGGCCGGATTATCGGCGACTATCCGGCCGGTGTTAGCGGCGGACGCCGAAGTCGGCCGTTACGATCGTCACGGCACGGTCTCCGTAGGAACCCGGGGCGTTCTCGGAATGAACAGCGGCGAGACCGATCTGGTGCCAACGCGTACTGAGAAGGTTGGCGCGATGAGGCGGGCTCTTCATCCACATCTCGACGGCCTGCTTCGCCGTCAGGTCGGGCGAGGTCCAGACGAGATTCTCGCCGACTGACCAGAAGTGAAAGCCGCTCGCCGAGTAGTAGCGCTGGATTCGCTTCCAGAAAGCGGATCCGTCGGCTGATTCGTGCGTGAAGAAACCGGCAGTCGCCATCGAGCGAGAGTGTTCCGCCGCGGCCCCGGCAAGCTGGGGAGAAACCACCAGCGACTGCAGGTGGTGCTGGGCGCGAACGCTATTTACCTCGCTCAGGAGTTGGTTGTTGAGCGCCGTGACCGATCTGGCCCTGACGCTCGCCGGCGCCGAGCTCGCTACCGGAACTAGGAGCAGGCAGAGCAGGACGGTGCCAAGAGCACACGCAACAAGTCGTCCCGCATGACGAACGGTCATAAAAGCTGGATCGACTTTTTCGCCGCGTCCGCTGATCCTCCGAAGTGGGGACGAAGCTCCACGAAACGGGTGATTCTCTCGGCTATTCCCAAGCGGGAAGTCAGCCGTCGTCGGAAGCCAGGACGAGCTCGACAGCCGGCAACGCTTCTGTTTCGGCACTCTGCGCCCGGCGGTCTGGCGGCACGTCCCTCGGGACGACCTGAATCGCTCCGGCAACCGGAATCGCAACCAGGGCACCACCGATTCCGCCGAGCTTCGCTCCGATCAGAACTACGATCAGAACGATCGACCGCGAAGGCCTTCGAACGCTACGCTTCGCGTGCCTGCGGGTGTAGCTCAAGGGTAGAGCTCCAGCCTTCCAAGCTGGCTATACGGGTTCGATTCCCGTCACCCGCTCTCTCGCGCTCTCGGCCGGCGGACTCCGTACGGCCAGGCGCGGCTGGCCTTCCGGAGCCGCCTGACGCTGTTGAGCGCACTTCGCTCTCCGGAGCCGTGCTGAAGCACTGTCTCCTCCGGCGAAGCACACTCAACAGCGCCCCGAGTGCGCGAGAGGCGATTCGTGTTCTCCGAGCTTCATACCGCCAGGCGTGGTAGGCCTTCGGAATCTCCTGACACCGCTGACCAAACGATCCTCTGCGAGGCCGTGTGGCGACACTGTCCTCCCAGGGCTCGCACGGCCAGTGGTGCCCCGAAAAAGCGAGAGGAGAGGCGTTCTGGTTCGGGCTCCGTACGGGCTTGGCTTGGAAATTGTCAGCCGAAGATCCGGAAGGGGCTGACGACACCGGCATCGGTCGCCTCTTCCCAGACCACTTCGCCACCCACCTCGACCTCGCCGTGCAGACGGCGAGCGAGCGCGTCGGCATCCTCACGCGTATCGGTGCCAACGATCAGATAGCGCCAGCGCCGTAGCGGGCGGTAGCCTTCGCGCTCCAGCCGTTCCGCCAGCGCTGTCGCCTCGCGGCGGGAGTTGCATCCGGCCCGCACTTCCCAGGGAGCCCAGCCGTGCTCGACCGCTTCTTCCTCCCAGGTCTCGTNNTCGGCCTCGATCACCTCGTGCGCGTGCTCGGCCGAGTTCTTCTTCGAGGCGTAGACGAAGAGCTCGCTGCCGTCACGAGAGACGGCCAGACGGTCTCCTGCGAGCGCTTTTGCAAGCTCCTCGGCCTCTCGACCGAGGCCGCCGCTCAGTCGTTCGAGGAAATCGCTCTGCTCATCCTCCGGCTCGAGCTCGATATGGATTCGCCAGTCGTCGCTCGGCATCGCTCCCAGGATAACGCTTTGGTCCAGGGGCCAGGCACTCGCAACCGTTACCGGCTAGTGCGCGCGATAGTCCTCAAAGGACACAGCGCCGGGACAGTCCGAAAGGAACACGCGCCACAGGCGCGGTGACTCGCCCGACAGAGCGCCGCCGGAAATCGTAGATTTCCGGCGGAAAAAATCGGGGCGCCCGGATTCGAACCGGGGACTTCCTGCTCCCAAAGCAGGCGCGCTACCAGGCTGCGCCACGCCCCGTCGCCCGAAGTCTACGCTGCCCGGTGCCTCGCCCCTGCGTGGCCGTGTTCGCCGCGCCCGACACGCGCGGGCGTGGCTCGCCTAGCGCCGTCCCCACCTCACCCCGCCGCGGATCCCGACGACAACCACGGCAAACCCGCCTCGCTCGTGGGACCACGCGAGGAACACGCGACGAAGTCGCCGTTCATCGCCTGCTTAGTCCGCCGACAAAAGTCGTCATGCCACCGAAGGTGGCGGACTTTCGTCGGGCTTTACTCGCGCGTCAGCGCTCGTAGCTCGGCCAGCTTCTCGCCGCGCAACTCGTCACGGTCGCCCTGACTAATCCGCTCTATCAGGGCCTCGATCAGCGGTGCGAGCTCAAGCGGATTGAAGGGCTTGGTGATGTACTCGACGCCGCCGATATCGAGCCCGCGAGCACGGTCGCGTATCTCGGCACGAGCCGTCAAGAAGATGATCGGGATCTCGTTTGTCCTTTCATCTCGAAGCAGAGCGTCGGCAACTTCCCACCCGTCGAGCCGGGGCATCATCACGTCTAGGAGGATCACATCTGGCTGCTCGCGGCGCGCAATCTCGATTCCGTTCGCCCCATCGGCGGCCTCGCTCACCTCCATACCCTCGGCCTCGAGGTTGACTCGGCAGAGCAGCCGGATCGGCGCTTCGTCATCGATAATCAGGACTCGCGTCATCGGGGTACCTCCCTATTCCCTCGACGACGACAACTCACTCCTCGCCCCCCTTCGCTTCGCTGCTCACCAGCTCGAGTACAAAGCTCGATCCTTCTCCCTCGACCGAGTCCACCCAGATGCGTCCTCCCATCGCCGTCACCAGGCCACGCGAGATGAACAGACCCAACCCCGTGCCACCCCTCAACACCGAAGGCGAGCCCCGGTAGAACTTACGAAAGATGCGTTCTCGCTCCTCCTCGGGGATGCCGACGCCCTCGTCCACCACGCGCAGCTCGACGACGCCGGGGCGCTTCTTGCCGGCGACGGTCACCTTGCCGCCGTCGGGAGAGAACTTGATTGCGTTGTCGATCAGGTTGACGAGCACGCGGCGCAGCTTGTCGCGGTCGGCCTCGGCGCCGAGCGACTCGTCGGCGCCGAGATCGATCACAAACTCGTGACCGTTGCTACCGCTCTCGCCCTGACGCGCGACCTCGACCACCTCGCGCACGATGTGAGCAACGTCTGTTTGCCCGAGCTCCACCTGAAGGTCGCCCGAATCGAGCTCGGCGACGTCGAGCAGCGCGTCGACGATGCCCGTCAGGCGCTCGGATTCGGAGGCAATGTAGGAGAGAAACGTCTGTCTTTGGGTTTCGTCGAAGAGCTCGCCGCGGCGCAGGAGAGTCTCGGCGAAGCCGTAGATGGAGGTGAGCGGAGCGCGCAGCTCGTGCGAGACCGAGGAGACGAAGTCGGATTTGGCCTGCTCGACGAAGCGATCGGTGGAGACGTCCCTGAGCGTGTAGATCTTGCCGGCGATCTGATCGGCGGGATCTCGCATGGTCGCCTCTGTCACCTCCAGCCACAGCTCTCTGCCGCCGCGCTTGATCGAGATCGACGTCTCTCCCTGCTCCGCTCCCGAGTCGAGCTCCTGCCGCAGCACTTCGACGCTGGTTCGCCCAAGCGCCTCGTCGCTCGAGATCCCGGTGCTCCTTTCAACGGCCGCGTTCCAGAGCACGATCTTGCCTTCACGATCGACCGCGACGATGCCGTCAGCGACGCTGGAGAGGATCGCGATGCTCTGCTCGCGCTCGAACGAGACGCGTAGGTATAGAACCGCGTTGGCCAGAGCTGCGGCAGTGTTCGCGGCCAGAGAAACGAGCGCTTCCGTCTCCTTCGCACGCCAGGCGCGCGCTGCATGCGAATAGACGAGCAACACCCCCTCGAGCGAATCGTCGCTGCCGATGAGCGGGACGCCCAGCAGTGCCTGAAAACCCTCGCGGACAATCGGATCAAGCGTTTCCAGCCGCTCTTGGAGAGACAGATCGCCGATCACGAGCGGCCGGCGCGAATAGACGAGGTCGCCTGCCACAGAGATCGCCGCCGGGAAACGTGTGCCCTGCATCTCCCCCAGCCCATAGCTCGAGCCTTCGTGAGCAACCAGCTCGCTCCCCTCGAGCTCCAGTAAGAGAGCCGCGTCGGCGTCGAGAAGCGCGATCGCCTGACTAACGCTCTCGGCGAGTACGTCCCGGGTGCTCAGAGCCCTGAAGAGATCGGCCCGGCCGCCGGCCAGTCTCCGCGTGAGCATCGAGTCAAGCTCGAGCTCGCCCGCCATGGCTTCTGTCGCCGCCAACAACCCCTCCTGCTGCGTGAGCCGTTGCTGGTTCTCTTCGAGGAGGTTGGCGCTATAGAGCGCGATACCGAATTCGCGCGCGACCGCCTCGATAAAGGCGATGTCGTCGTTCGACCAGTCTCGCACCGCCGGCGCATGCACCGCGAGAACGCCGATCACGGCGCCGAAAAGGACAATCGGCGCCGACAGGACCGCGCGACTCCCGAGTACGAGTAGGGCTTCGCGGCCACCGAGCGACTCGTCGGCGAGCTCGGGGCTCGTCTCGACATCGGTTACCGCAGCGGTTCGACCCTGGCGCAGAGCAAGGTTCGAAACCGAGAGATACGGCGTCGCGTCTGCGGGAATTGGGTCGAGCCCTTCTTGCCGCCACTCCAGGCGCAACGGAGCCGGAGTCTCAGGATCCCCAAGACGAAGGAAGCATCGGGAAGCGCCGAGAGCTTCGGCTGTCTCGGCGAGCGCGACTTCGATCAGCCGATCGACGTCGGACTCCGAGCGAACGCGCCGGGAGATCTCGGAAACGAGGCGCTCCCGCTCGAGCGCGCGTTCGAGCGCCGCCAGCGAGTAGGTCCGCTCGAGAGCGAGAGTGCCTTCGGCGGCGAGCATGTTCATCAGCGCCAGCTGCTCGGGCGTGAAGGAGAGGAACCCCGTCGTCGAGCCGATCGAGACCACGCCGATCATCCTGCGCTCGCTCTCGAGGGGGATGAAGGCGACGCTCTTCAGCCCGGCGCGCTCGATCAACTTCGCGTTTACCTCCGATGAGTCGAGCGCGTTCTCGACAAAGAAGAGCGTGCGAGTTTCGTAAGCGCACCTGACGCCCGAAACCTCGCTGATGAGATCGATCCGCGCCGCCGAATACCAGTCCAGATCGGCACCGTCACTTCGCGCGATCAAACCACGCGCCTCGGTCCCGCCTTCGTCGATCAGCATCAGGCCAGAATGATCGGTTCCGATCAACTCGTTCAGCGTGTCGAGCAAGACACGACCGACCTCCTCGCCGCCCCGCGCCCGAGCGAGTGCGGCCGACAGATCGGCGGCGGCCGCCATTCGGTTCTCCTGGGCGAGCGATTCGCGCTTTCGCCGCCGCCGCCTGAGGACGAACAGGTCGAGCGCAAGGTGAACGAAGAGAAACAGGCCGAGAACGGCGCCGATCAGCAGGACGAGATCGCTGGAGCGTGTGGCATCGGCTAGCGACGCAAGCTGGACATGCAGACTTGTCGCGCGGATGGCCACCGGGACCCTGATGATACGCCCTGTCTCGCGTCTCGCCGCCTCGTCCCGCGGGTATCCGGCGCAGCTACGATGGCCTGGTGGTGCGACGCGTGCTCCTCGCCTCGCCGCGCGGTTACTGCGCAGGGGTGGAGCGCGCCGTCGAGACCGTGGCACGGGCTCTCGATCTCCACGGCGCCGTTTACGTACGCAAGGAGATCGTCCACAATCGCCACGTCGTTCGCGACCTACAGGAGCGCGGCGCGATCTTCGTGCAGGAGGAACAGGGGGCTCCGCCTGGCGCAACTCTCGTCCTTTCGGCGCACGGCGTCGCGCCCGAGGTCTACCGACGCAGCCGAGAGCTGGGACAGAAGACGATCGACGCCACCTGCCCGCTCGTGACCAAGGTGCACGTTCAAGCCCGCCGCTACGCGCAGGAGGGCTACCGGATCGTGCTGATCGGTCACGCCGGCCACGAAGAGGTGGTCGGGACGATGGGAGAGGCGCCGGAGGCGATCGCGCTGGTCGAGTCGGTCGTCGACGCCGAGGCGCTCTCGTTCCCGCCGGGCACGAAGCTCGCTTACGTGACCCAAACGACTCTGTCGGTCGAGGAGACGGCCGAGATCATCGCCGTGCTCGACCGCCGTTTCCCCGACATCCGCTCGCCGAAGCGAGAAGACATCTGCTACGCAACCTCCAATCGGCAGCGGGCCGTGAAGGAGATGCTGCCGCAGATTCAGCTCCTGCTCGTGATCGGCTCGCAGAACAGCTCGAACTCGAACCGGCTGGTCGACGTGGCCAGGGCCGGCGGCGTAGAGGCGCATCTGATCGAAGACGCGAGCGCGATCGAGGAGGGCTGGCTGGAAGGGGTCGAGACGGCAGGGGTCACCTCCGGGGCGTCTGCGCCCGAGCGTCTGGTCGAGGGAGTCTGCGACTGGTTCCGCGAGCGCGGAGTGGAGCAGATCGAGCAGTGCCGGATCGTCGAGGAGCACATGGAGTTCCGATTGCCGGTCGAGCTACGCCGAGAGCTGGACGCAGCCGAAGCGACGCAGAGAGAGATCGCGGTGGATAGAGACACGCTGTGACATTCTCCTCCGACGCGATCCTCGCCTACGTCGAGCGCCACACAACGCCTAGCTCGGTCGAGCTCGAGGAGCTGGAGCGGGAAACCGTTCGCACCCTTGAAGATCCGGGAATGCTCTCGGGGCCGGTGGTCGGGCGCCTGCTCGAGTTCCTCGTCTACGCACTCGAGGCGCGCTCGGTGCTCGAGATCGGCACCTTCTCGGGCTACGCGGCGCTGACGATGGCCGGGGGCCTGCCGCCAGACGGTCGCATCGTCACGCTCGAGCTCGACGAAGCCCACGCCGAGCTCGCCCGCCGCTCGATCGCGACCAGCCCGCACGCAGACAGGATCGAGGTCGTGCTCGGCCCCGCGCTCGAGTCGCTCGAGCACCTTCCCGGCCCCTTCGACTTCGTCTTCATCGACGCCGACAAACAGAGATACCTCGACTACTACGAGGCGGTGCTACCGAAGCTCTCCGAGCGCGGCCTGATCGCCGTTGACAACACCCTCTGGAGTGGGCGCGTGGCCGACGAGACCGACAAGGAGGCCTCGACCGAGGTCATGCGCGCCTTCAACGACCGGGTCAGAAGCGATCCTCGCGTGCGCTGCGTGATCCTGAGCGTGCGGGACGGGGTCACGCTGATTCGCCGCGCCTAGTTGCCCAGCCTCGACACGTTATGAACACGGCTGATCGCTGGGCAGCCGTCGAGAGCGCTGTACGGTCGTGCGGTGTTCTAGTGGTCGACCCGGTGTGACGGCGCTAGCGCTCTACGCGCTCGAGCTTCGGACCTGTGAGCGAGGCGTCGAAGTCGAGCTCGAGCGCCAGCGTCTCGGACTTGATCTGCTCGGCGTGGGCAGCGAGGTCGCGCTCCGACTCGGGCAGTGTCAGGGTGATGCGGTCAGTCAGCTCGAGACCGATCTGCTTGCGCAGCGAATTGACCTCGTGCACGAGATCTAGTACGCGCGCCTCGAGCAGAAGCTCGTCGTCGAGCTCGGTCGAGACGGCGACGGTGATGCCACCATCCTCGGCCAGCGACCAGCCGTCGCGAGCGATCGTCTCCACCAGAACCTCGCCGGGCTCCAGCTCGTAACCAAACACGCGGAAGCGCCCACCTTCGAGCTGCTCGAACTCGCCGCGCTCGAGCGCCGCGCGAACGGCGGGCAGCTCCTTACCGAGCTTGGGACCAAGCGAGCGCAGCTCGGGCTTGACCTTGAGCTCGACCGCCTCGACCTCGGCGAAGACAACCTCCTTGGCTCGCAGCTCTTCGGCGATCTCGTCAGCGTGACTCTCGACGCGGGGCGCGCCCTGAACGACGATCCGGCGCACCGGCTGACGCAGTTTCAGATTGGCCTGCGATCGCGCCGAGCGGGCCAGCTCGACCACGCGGCGCAGCTCAGCCACCTCCTCGAGTAACTCGCTGTCGAGCTCTGGCGTCTCGGGCCAGGCGGCCAGGAAGACCGAGTCGGGCGCCTCGGAGCAAGGTTCGGCGACGAGAATCTTCCAAAGGTGGTCGGAGAGAAACGGCAGCACCGGCGAGATGATCCGGATCCCCTGCACGAGCGCGAACCAGAGCGTGCGATAAGCCGCCTCGTCGAAAGAGTAGAAGCGCCGGCGCGAGCGGCGGATGTACCAGTTCGAGAGATCATCGACGAAACTCTCGAAAGAGCGGATGACGCCGACCGTGAGCGAGGCCTCGAGCGCCTCGGTCGCCTCGACGACGAGCGCCTTGGTTCGCTCGACGAGCCAGTGGTCGAGCGGCTTCAGCTCGATCCCCTGCGGGCCCGCGGATAGATCCTCGAAGCTCGGCCGGAAGCCCTCGATGTTGGCATAGGTGACGAAGAAGGAAGCCGAGTTCCACAAGGTCAGAAGCTTGCGCTTGACTTCCTCGGCCGGGCCGAAGCCGAAGCGAATGTTCTGAGTCGGCGGCTGGGCGCAGTAGAGCCAGCGCATCGGGTCGGCGCCCATCCGCTCGAAAGCCTCGTCGGCGTCGATCGCGTTGCCGCGCGAGCCGTGCATCTCGTCGCCGTTCTCATCGAGCAGTTTCTCGTAGGAGAGCACCTCGCGGTAGGGCGCGCGCCCGTCCAGCGCCACTGCCATGAAGAGCAGCGAGTAGAACCAGAGCCTGATCTGCTCGCGCATCTCGCAGACCCAGTCGGCCGGGAACCATTTCTCCCAGTAGGCGTGATCGGGCAGGTCGGCGGTCGAGAGCCCTTTCGAGGCGCCGGTCGCGTAGCCCTGCTCGATCGGCTCCGGGTTCTGCCAGCCGAGCGTCGAGAAGGGAACGATGCCCGCGTCGAGCCAGACGTCGCCGACCTCGCTGACACGTTTCACGCTCTCGTTACCGCAGGCCGCACAGCGGATCGAGACCCCGTCGATCCAGGGCCGGTGCAGCTCCTCCAGCTGCTCGATCCCCTCGCTGGCGAGCTCGGCCAACTCGGCCTTCGAGCCGACCACGGTCAGGTGGCCGCACTCGCAGGGGAAGAATGGCAGCGGCAGGCCGAAGTAACGGCGCCGGGAGATGTTCCAGTCGTCCATGTTGCGCAGCCAGTCGTCCATGCGCTTGCCGAAGTAGTCGGGCGTCCACTTGACGGTCGCGTTGGCGTCGAGCAGCTGCTGGCGCAGGTCGTCCACCCCAATGAACCAGTCGTCGGTGATGCGAAACACGAGCGGGGTCTCGCAGCGCCAGCAGTGCGGATAGCGGTGGTGGATCTCTTCGGCCCGGATGAGTACTCCGCGCTTGTCGAGATCGGCGATGATCTCGCCCGCCGCCTCGTGGGCGCCCTTACCCGCCAGCCAGCCGTACTCGGGCAGAATCTTGCCATCCTCGTCGATCGGCGCCAGCACCGGCAAACCCTGTTGCTTGCCCAGCTCGAAGTCCTCGCCGCCGCAGCCGGGCGCGATGTGAACGATGCCCGTCCCCTCCTCGAGCGAGACCTCATCCCAGGGAATTACTCGATACTCGACTCCGCGTGAGGCGGGTAGATCGGCGAAGGGGCCCTGGTAGCGCCAGTTGACGAGCTGCGCCCCCAGAGCCTCGTCTACAACCTCTCCCGAGACCGGGACGCGATCCAGCACGGCCTTGGCGAGCCAGAGAGCCTCGTCGGCAGTCTGCACCTTGACGTACTCCGCAAATGGGTTGACCGCCGCAGCGACGTTCGCCGGTAGCGTCCAGGGAGTCGTCGTCCAGACCGCCAGCGCCTCGCCCGGCCGCTCGAGCAGCGGGAAGCGGACGAAGAGCGACGGATCGATCTTGTCGCGGTAGGCATCCCCGGTCGTCAGCTCGTGCGCCGAGATGGAGGTACCGCAGCGCGGGCACCACTCGGTCGCCCGGTGGCCGAGGTAGAGCCAGCCGCGCTCGTGCAGCGTCTTCAGAAAACGCCAGATGTACTCGATGTTGGCATCGGAGAAGGTGAAGTAGTCGGCGCCCCAGTCGAGCCACTGGCCGAGCCGCTTCGACTGGCGCGTGATCTCGCCCGTCGACCAGATCACTTTGTCGCGACAGTGACGGGCGAACGCCTCCAGGCCATACTCCTCGATCTCGCGCTTGGAGTTGAGACCGAGCTCCTGCTCCACCCCGACCTCGATCCAGAGCCCCTGACAGTCGTAGCCGTTCTGGTAGCGCTGGTCGAAGCCCTGCAAGGCGCGGAAGCGAACGAAGACGTCCTTGAGCGTGCGCCCCCACATGTGATGGACGCCCATCTTCTTGTTGGCCGTGATCGGCCCGTCGATGAAGCTCCAGTGCTTGCCGCCACGATTCTTTTCGCGCAGGCGCTCGAAGGTACGCTCGCTCTCCCAACGCGCGAGCACCTCGAGCTCGAGCGCGCTATGGTCGGGCTTGGCCGGTAGGGGTGTGAAAATGCTGTCCACGCGGGCGAGATTCTAGGCCGGGATGTTTCCTGCGTGCTCCGGCGTTCAACAAAGCAGAGCAGAAAAGCAACTCGAAGAAAGGGTGAGTGCGGTGGCAGACGCCGTTACGGAGGCGACTTTCGAGCAGGAAGTCTTGAAGAGCGAGAAGCCGGTGATCGTGGATTTCTGGGCTGAGTGGTGTGGGCCCTGCCACGCAGTGGCGCCGGTTTTGGACAAGATCATCGATGAGCGCGGTGGCGAGCTCAAGCTGGTGAAGGTGAACATCGACGAAGAGATGGAGCTGGCGCGTCGCTTCAGCATCTCCTCGATTCCCACGATCATGCTCTTCCGCGGCGGTCAGTCCGACAAGGTCGCTGTCGGCGCACACCCGAAAGGCTCGCTCGAGCGGCTTCTCGGTCTGAGCGAATAGGCGAACTCTCCGCGCCGACGCCGTCGGACGAAGCCGGGGCGCGCCGAGAGAGCGCGCCCCGTTCCGCCAACATCACGACTACCACCACTGGGTCTTACTTCGCATCGATCTCACCTCCCTTCGGGTCGGCGCAGGTCCGAAAGGGACGCGGTCGATCGCCGCGAGCGATGGCCGAACTCGCGGAGGCGCGAAGTGTCGCGCGGCTACCGCATGCGTCTTTGTCTGGACGAATATGTCGTCGCCGTCTCGAGTCGACGCCTCCTAATCGGACGATATGAGCAGCTTTACCTCTTGGTAAAGTACGCTTATATGCCCCTTCCCGGTTGACCGTGCCATTTGGGAAAGGCAAGATTGAAAGACGTGGATGACTCAATGACCCCCACGGAGTCGATCGGAGAGCGGCTACTGCGCCTTCGCCGGGAGAAGGGGCTATCGCAGCTCGCGCTCACGGGCCCCGGCATCTCGACCGCGCACATCTCTCGGATCGAGTCGGGCAAACGTCAGCCCTCGGTGAAGGCGATCCGCCTGCTCGCTCGCAAGCTCGACGTGTCGCCGGAGTACCTCGAGACCGGAAGCTCTATCCGCGCGTCCGACTCGCTCGAGTTGCGGCTGACCGAGGCCGAGATTCAGGTCCGGCTCGGAGACGATCTCGACGCGGCCTTTCGAACGCTTCTCGACGTCCACGCCGAAGCCGGCCGGACGAGCGAGCCCGGTATGGCCACCCGCGCACTCGTCGGTCTTGGACTCGTCGCCGCAACCCGTGGCAACCACGACGAGGCGGCCCGGTTCGTCGAGCAGGCGATCGAGACCGGCAATCTCGACCCGGCTACGCAGCCCGACGTCTTCGTCACGCTCGGGCGCATGTACTGGTTACTCGACCGCTACGAGCGAGCCGCCGAGTTCCTTGAAGACACGATCGAGCAGCTCGAGAACGGGCCACCGGGGGAGGTCGCCACCGCCCGTTCCACTCTCATGACCTACCTCAGCTACGCCCTCTCCTCGCTGGGCGAGTTCGGGCGTGCGAGAGAACTACTGCTGCGCGTGCACGAGGAGCAAGCGCAGAGCTCGGATCCCTACAGCCAGGCGCGGCTGCACTGGTCGCTGGCGCGGCTTGCGAAGATGGAGGGAAAGCTCCCGACGGCGCTCAGGCACCTGCGCCATTCGATCGCGCTGCTGGAGTCGAGCGAGGACAACGTCCACCGCGCCCGAGCACAGCAGCTATGCGCGCAGGTCTTCAATCTCGACGACCAGCCCGAGCGAGCACTCGAGCACGTCGCGCTCGCCGAAGAACTTTTCGGCGCCGGCATCAACGCGATCGACCGTGGCCTGATCCGGGCCGAGCAGGCGAAGGCTCTCGCCGCGCTCGGCCGCGGCGACGAGGCGCTCGCGCGCGCCCGCGAGTCGGTTGGCCTGCTCGAAGCCGATCCCGACTTTCTCGCCAGCGGCTGGCACGCTCTCGCGCGCGCCCGAGCCGCCTGCGGCGAGACCGACGAGGCGCTCGTCAACTACAAGCAGGCAGTGGAGAGAATCTCCGCCAGTCCCGGTGAGTGGCGCGAGGCCGTACAGGCCTGTCACGGCTGGGCGGCACTGCTGACCGCGAACGGCGATGGAGAAGGCGCGGCCCGGGTCATCGCCCGCGCGCTCGAAATCGAGTGGCACGGAACGACCCGCCACGCGCAAGCCGACCGCGAAGATAGGCGCTGAACCCGAGAACTAAGGATTGCGGCGCGCGCGCCAGAGCGCGAGGATCTCGACAACGCTGGGGAAGCCGATCTCCTCCGGCTCGGGGAGCTCGTCGGCGGCAAACCAGCCGATCTCGGAGATGTCGTCGGCCGGCGCAGGCGTCCCTCCCAGAACACGTGCCGTCCAGTTCAGGCTGAGTATCGACTGGGCGCCTGGGCCGTCGCCATAGAGATCGGTAACCGCGCCGATGAACTCGCCCGGCTCGACCTCGAGGCCCGTTTCCTCGAGGAGCTCGCGCCGGAGACCGTCAAGCGGCCGCTCTCCCTCCTCGAGAAAGCCGCCGGGCGTATCCCACTTGCCCTTCTGCGGCTCGACCGCCCGGCGCACGAGCATCAGGCGACCCTCGTCGTCTTCGCACAGCGCTCCCACGGTCGGCGCCGAATGAGCGTAGTACTGCGAGCCACAGACCGAGCAGTGGGCCTGCTCGCGCTCGACCACTAGCTCCGCGCGGCAGCGCGGACAGAAGTACCAGCCATGAAGCTCAGCCATACAGAGAGGATACGACTCTGGCTAGCCGGTCAACGCAACTGGTGCGATTTTCCGGCGCATCACCGTCAGCGCTGTGCCGATAGCGATCATCTCGCTCTTGCCCCAGAACTGGCCCCAGAAGAAGGCTGTCGAGCCAAATGCGATCGTCAGGAAGAGGTAGGAGTCGACCGCGTTTCCGATCGTCCCCGACAGGGCTACGCCTGCGCTCAGATTCCGATTCCGGATCGGCGTGAAGACAACCGCCTCGACGGTCTCCGAGACGGTGAAGGCAACCACACTGGCGATCGCGATCTTCTCCAGAGCAGTCCAGCCGGCGAGGTCGCCGGCGGCCCACGAGATCAACCCGGCCGTATAGACGAGTGGCATCGTCCAGACAAGGCCGCGGAGCTGCTGTATCCAGTCGCGCAGTACCAGCACCGCGCCGATGCAGAACACCCCCGCCGGGGCGGTATACGGGGTAAGCGGGACGCCGACGACGTAGGTGCTCGCCAGCCAGTTGGCGAGGATCACGAGGCCGAGGTAGCAGGCGGCAAGCGGAAGGAAGAGCTTCATCTGGTGCTGTTGGCTCGCGGTTCGCGGCGCCGCTGCCGGATCTCTCGCGGCGATCGCCGCGCTCGCCCGAGCAGCCTAGCGGAGACAACCGCTCGCCCTGGGGCCGATCCCGTTAGGAAGAGCGGCACGCGAGCGAGAAGGCGCCGGGCCCCGGAGCGTGACTTTGCGTTGCACGCCCTACTTCCCCTCGGCCCAGCAGCCGTTCTCGCCGCTTCTTCGTTAAGACGCGAGGCGAAGGCGAAGGTTGGCCGGCGCCTGGGGATCTGCTCGGCGGTGGAGCCAAATGGATTCGAATCGGTGCCCAAGGCGTCCTCGGGGCGCCGCTGAGTGTGCTTCGCCGGAAGGGACAGTGCTTCAGCACGGCCCTGGAGAGCGAAGTGCGCTCAGCGGCGCCAGGTGATCCCGGAGGCCAGCCCCGCCTGGCTGGAAGAAGCCGCCGGACAAGAGGAACCTCTAGAAGACCGAATCGCCTCTCGCGTTCTCGG
>PMZQ01000091.1 GCA_003170155.1 Actinomycetota bacterium
AACGTGACCGGCAGCGCCATTAGAGCGATCGCCGGCAGAGTCAGATAGATCGCGAAGACCGCGATGCGCAGCATGTTGTAGGCACGCGGGACGTCGCGTGGCGGATCGCGTGTTTCCTCGGCCAGGTTGGAGATCGTTTCCAGACCGGTGTAGGCGATCATCGCGATTGGAACCGCGAGCAGAAAGCCTGACCAGTGCGGCGCAACGCCGAGGTGAACGTTCGAGATCAGGATGTGCGGCCTGAAGATGAGCACACTGCCGAGCGCTACGAGCAGAACCTGAGTCGAGAAATCGAGGACGGCCAAAATGATGTTCAGCTTGACGGCTTCACGCAGGCCGAGGACGTTCAGCCAGACGAGCGTTAGCACCAGAGCTGCGCCGAAGACGATGTCCCAGGGTGGCGTGCGCAGCGGCCCCCAGAACACCGACAGGTAATGAGGAACGAAGTAGGCCGAGATCGAGATCGTGACCACGTAGTTGAGCATCTGGCCCCAGGCCGCCAGGAAGCTCGCCACCTCGTTGAAGGCGTGGCGCGCGAAACTCGAGGAGCCGCCGGCCTCCGGGTAGCGAACGGTGCCCTCGGCGTAGGTCAGCGAGGTCGTCAGAAAGAAAATGCCGGCGATGATGAAGACGAGCGGCGTCAGTCCCAGCGCGAGCGCCGCGGTGACGCCGAGCGCGTAGTAGATCGAGGAGCCGACGTCTCCGTAGGCCGTCGAGGAGAGAGCGGGCGAGCCGAGCACCCGCTCGAGTCCGTGTTGACGCCGGCGAGATGGCACGACCGAACTCTAGAGCCTATGCGGCCAAGAGTCCGAATCGAAATGAGGTCTCCAGTAGCCGGTGGCAGACGAGGCAGCGGCCGATGGCTAGGAACGCGCGGTGAATTTCGCGGCCTCGGTCGTAGCGGACGAGTAGTCGTTTGAGCTGCTGCAGCCAGGCGAAGGTACGCTCGGCGACCCAGCGGGCGCGCTCGTGCTCGAGATCCGGGACGGAAAGAACCGTGTCGCTCGAAGCGACCTCGGCTCGGCCGTCAGGGGCGGTTAAGAAGCGACGCTCGGTCGCGATTCCTCGAGCGGTTCTCCTTCGACCATCATGCCCGTTTCTTCGGCGGCGCCGGTCCCGGCGGGCTCAGCGCGCTCACGCAGCGGGATCTCACGCAGGAAGAGTGTGATCAGGAAACCGGCGATCGCGAATGGGACTCCCCAGAGAAAGACGGAATGAATGGAGTGCGCGAAGGCCTCGACCAGTCCGTGGTGCACGACCGGCGGGAGAGCCCTCAACTTCGCCGGCGTCAACGTCTGAAAGCTCGAGCCGGTGATCTGGACATGCGCGCCCTTGGGTAGGAATCGCGGCAGCCAGTGCGTGAAGCGGTCGGTGAAGATCGCGCCGAAGATCGCCAGCCCGAAGACGCTGCCGATCGAGCGGAAGAAAGCGGACGAGGAGGTCGCCACACCCAGGTCCTTGTAATCGACCGCGTTCTGAACGGCCAGCACGAGCACCTGCATGACCATGCCGAGGCCGACGCCGAGCACCGCGACAAACAGCGCCAGCCTGAGATAGCTGCTGCTCGCGTCGAGAGTCGAGAGCAGGTACATGCCGACGGTCATGATGGCCATGCCGATGACCGGGAAGGCCTTGTAACGTCCCACCCGCGAGATCGTGCGACCGGAGAAGATCGACATCGTCAGCATCGTCACCATTAGCGGCAGCAATCGCAGTCCCGAACTCGTAGCCGAGACGCCGTGCACGAACTGCAGGAACATCGGCAGGTAGATGATCGAGCCGAACATGGCCAGGCCGACGACGAAACCCGCCGCGCTCGAGGCGTCGAAGACCACGTTCCGGAACAGGTAGAGCGGAATCATCGGCTCGGCCGCGCGACGTTCTTGCAAGACGAAGAGCACGGTCATGACCGCTCCGGCAACGAACAGTCCGACGATCATTCCCGACCCCCACGCGAAGTCCGTCCCTCCGAGCATCAGGGCGACCGTCAGCGCACCGGTTCCGAGCGCAAGCAGCACGAAGCCGAGGACATCGATCTGGTGCTGGATGCGCCGCCTGGGCAGATGCAGTACGGCGCCGACGACAACCAGCGCGACCGCTCCCACGGGCAGGTTCACGTAGAAGACCCAGCGCCAGGAAAGGTGGTCGACGATAAAGCCTCCGATCAGCGGCCCGGCGATGCTCGAGACGGCGAACACCCCGCCGATGTAACCCTGATAGCGACCGCGTTCGCGCGGTGGAACGATGTCGCCGATGATCGCCATCGAGCCGACCATCAATCCGCCCGAGCCGAGCCCCTGCAGGGCGCGGAAGATGTTCAGCTCGAGGAAGTTCTGCGAGAGCCCGCAAAGAGCGGAGCCGATCAGAAAGAGCACGATCGCGAACTGGAAGAGCTTCTTGCGCCCGTACAGGTCTCCGAGCTTGCCGTAGAGCGGCAAGGAGATGGTCGAGGCCAAGATGTAGGAGATGGCCACCCACGTGTAGTGGTTGAGCCCACCGAGGTCGCCGACGATGGTCGGCATCGCGGTCGAGACGATCGTCTGGTCGAGCGCGGCCAGGAGCATGCCAAGCATCAGCCCGCTATAGACGATCAGGATCTGGCGATGGGTGAAATGGAACTGCTCGTTCACCTGCCCACGACCTCCGCGCTGCGCAGACGTAGCGCCTCGGCCGCCTTCGCCGTCAGGCGCACGAACTCGGCCCGCTCGGCGGGATCGAGCGCGGTTAGCACCTCGGCCAGGAAGGCGCGCTGGTGCTCATGCGCAAGCGCAACGATCTCGCGCCCGTTTTTGGTGATCGCAACGGTCGTCGAGCGCCGGTCGCTGGTCGAACGCCGCCGCTCGGCCGCCCCGACCGCTTCCAGCTTGTCGACCAGGCGCGTGACAGTGCTCTCGTCGAGGCTGAGCACGGCGGCGAGCTCGTTGATCCGCGGCTCACCGCACTCCGAAAGCAGGATCAGCGCGTGCAGCTGTCCACCAGAGAGCTTGCCCGCCAATTCCGGGTGCAGCGACGAAGAGAGCTTCCGGCTCATGATTCTGTGCCCGAGCTCGAGCCAGTGGCGAGCGAGCTCATCGGCCTGCCGGTCGTTCACAGCGAAATCGTTCTTCGAGACGGTCATCTATCTGCATTTTACAGATACTGCAAGTTACAGGTATTGGTTTGCGGGCAACGTTCGCGGTGCTCGTGGCACCCGCGCTCGCCTGGCTGCTGGCGAGCGGAGCTCAGCTAGTACCGGTGGCTGGTCGGAAAAGCGGCGCTAGCCGCGCCTGGTCACGGTCCAGATGTACGTGCGGTCGCAATGGTAAGCCGGATGAACGGTGCCATCGGCGTCGGTGTGGGCATGCGCCGGCACCTGCGCTGCACTCCCGCTGACGTTCGTCTCGAGCCGAAATCGCGGGACGCCAAGCTGAGCGAATCCCATCGGTCCGCGCTCGATCGTTATCTGCGCGACTAACCTCCGTTTGGCCGGATATCAGGAATCCGATCGAGCAAGGAAGAGGAGAGATCATGCGGATCGACGGGAAGGTCGTCATCGTCACCGGTGCGAGCGGCGGAATCGGGCTCGCCACCGCGCGACTGCTCGGCTCGAGGGGCGCAAAAGTCGTTCTCGCAGCGCGAAACGAAGAGGCTCTGCGCGCGGCCGAGGCCGAGATCCCCGGCTCCCTCGCCGTCAGATCCGACCTGCGCGAGGCCGGCGACATCCGCGCCCTGGTCGAGCGCACCGTCGAGCACTTCGGCCGCATCGACTGCCTGGTCAACAACGCCGGCCAAGACTTCAACGCCCCCGTCGAGGAGATCGACCCCGACGACTACCGGTCGATTCTCGAGCTGAACCTGATCGGGGCGCTCGAGGCGATGCGGGCCGTGATCCCGCACATGCGCCGCCAGGGTGAGGGCGCGATCGTCAACGTCAGCTCGGGAACGACGAAGATGATCCTCACCGGCTCCGCCGGCTACTCCTCCAGCAAAGCCGCGCTCAACCACCTTTCTCTGGTCGCGCGCGAGGAGCTGGCGCCTGACGGTATCGCCGTCTCGGTGATCTACCCCTACATCACCGCGACCGATCTGGAACGAAACGCCATCGGCGCCGATGAGCACTCGATGGCCGGTCCGCCCCCGGGCATCCCGCCCGCCGACCCGCCCGAGAAGGTCGCCGAGGCGATCCTCAACCTGATCGAGTCGGGTGAAGCCGAACTGAGCCTGGTGCCACGGCGCGGTTAGGCGTCTCCCATCACCAGCGCCCGGTTGGAATGAATAGTTACAGGTAACGAGAAGCAAGCAGACAAGCGTCCAGAGAAGAGGAGACCATGCCCGACATCGACGCGATGTTCAAAGGCGCACGCGATGCGATGACGGTTAGCCGCGTTTTCGGCGAGCCGATCGAGCGCGGCGAGGTGACGATCGTCCCGGTCGCACAAGTCCAGGGCGGCGGAGGCGGAGGAGGCGATCGCGAGCAGAACGCGGGCGGCGGTTTCGGCTTACGAGCAAGGCCGGTGGGCGTCTTCGTCATCTGCGGCGACTCGGTCGAGTGGAAGTCGTCGATCGATCTCGGTCGCGCACTCTCGGCGCTCGGACTGATCGCGGCCGCCTTGCTCCTGCGCGGACGCCGTCGCCGCGGGTGTTGCTGCCGCGGGCGTTGTAGCCGCCGGCGTTGAGCCCGAACGCCCGAGCGGGTTCGTCCGTCTTCGTCTGAGAGACTCCCTAACAATTCCCCGGAGAAGCCAGTGTTGAAAAGAGCATTCGTGGACGATCGGGAAGTGGAAACCGCGCCCGGTAATGGCCTCGGCTCGCGGTCGAGAAAGGGAGCGCTGAACGGTAAGGGATCCGCCCTCGCAGCCCCGACGACTGCCGGTGGCGACTGCGTCTTGCTCGAGAAGCTCACCGCCTTCGGTGTCGCCCCGCTCTCCTTCCTGCTGCGCTACGAAGCGCCGTGGCGAATGTTCTCGCTCGCCAACGGAATCGTCTGCTACCTCGAATCGGCGCGCGCCGCCGTCGTCTGGACCGACCCTCTCTGCCCGGAGCGGGAACTTCCCGCTCTACTCGAAGGCTTCGCGCAGAAGATGCGCGCCGAGCGGAGATCTGTCTGCCTTGTCGCCGTTTCCGAGCAGACCGCGAGAGTGGCGATCGACGTCGGCTTCTCGGCATTGAAGATCGGCGAGGAGCCGTGGTTCGACCTCGCCCGTTGGCAGCCGCCGCGCGGCGACCGGGGGAAGAAATTCCGCTGGGCCGTGAACCATGCGCGCCGATTTGGCGTGGAGGTCACCGAATACAGACCGGGCGAGAGACGCGATCTCGCGGTCGAAGCCGAGGTTCTGGACGTGCTCGAACGCTGGCGAGCCGCGCTGAAGAAGCGCGAGTCGAGCTCCTTTATGCGCACCTCGCCGCTTGAGCAAGCGGCCTTCAAACGCATCTACGTCGCGCGCCGAGGCGGTCGCGCCGAGGCCGCTCTCTCCTGCGCCTACATACCGGCCAGCGACGCCTGGTACCTGGAGGACTCCTTCCGCGCGCCCGAATCGGTCAACGGCGCGACCGAGCTGATGATCGCCGAGGCGTTAACGCATCTGGCCTCGGACGGCGCCGCCGGTGCGGCTTTCGCCCTGGCTCCGATGCGCGGCGTCCACGAGCAGCTCGACCCTCGGGCGCGTTGGATCGGACGGGTGCTGGCGCGCACGATCCGCCGTGTGGATCATCGTTACGGCTTTGGCGCGATGGCGCGCTATGAGGCTCGCTTCGAGCCGAGCGAATGGCGCCCGCGCTACCTCGCCTTCCTGCCGGCGCTTCCGCGCCTGGCCGTGATCCGAGCAACGCTGCGCGTTCTCTCGGTCTGACGACTACCTCGGGTCGACGGAATCCACGGCCCGCACGGGCGTCGCCGAGACAACCTCCGCAGGTTCGAGCGTTAGGTAGAAGGTGGCGCCCTCTCCGGAGACGGATTCCGCCCAGATCCTGCCGCCGTGACGAACGACGATGCGTTCGACCAGCGCCAGCCCGATTCCGGTTCCCTCGAACTCGTCGCCTCGGTGCAAGCGCTCGAAGACGCGATAGAGCCGGGCAGACAGCTCCATGTCGAAGCCGACGCCGTTGTCGCGCACGAAGATGACCCGCTCGCCGTCCTGCTGGAAGGAGCCGATCTCGACCCGCGCCTCTTGCCTCCCGCGCGTGAACTTGATCGCGTTAGAGAGGAGATTCACCAGTACGCGTTTGAGCAGAATCCGGTCACCACGGACGACGGGAAGATCTCCGTAGACCACCTCGAGCTTCCGCTCCTCGAGTTGTGGCTCGAGCTCGCTGATCGCGCTCCGGGCGAGCGCTGCGATATCCACCGGCTCGTACTCGAGCGGCGCCCGATTGGCCTGAGAGAAGCCGAGAAGATCCTCGATTAGCTCCCCCATCCCGCGAGTGCTCTCGAGGATCAGATCGAGAAAGCGGGCGGCCTCCGGGCCGAGCTCTTGGCGGTGCCGGGCGAGGAGAGTCTGCGAGAAGCCGAGAATCGCCTGAAGCGAGGTGCGCAGATCGTGAGAGACCGAGAAGTTGAAGGCCTCGAGTTCGGTGTTGACGGCTTCGAGCTCGAGCGTTCGCTCGAGCAGGGTCTCGTTGGCGCACGCCAGCTCCTCGTTTGCGTGCTCGTAGCGGTGACGCACGATCGAGAACGGCTCCAGAGCGGCAAGCAGGAATTCCTGCCTGCGCGCGCTGGCCTTTGTGTCTGCCTCTCTATCCTCGAGCAGCCCGGAAGCACGCAGGCTCTCGAGATGCGCGACGGCGACGGCCGAGGAGTCCAGTCCCGTTTCGAGAGCCTCCTGGCCCAGCTCCTGGGCGTGAGCCAGAGTTCGCTCGCTTCCCTCGGCGACGTGATCCGTGAGTGCGCGGGCGTAAGCCGGTGAAAGCTCAAAGAGCATTGCTTCGCTTCCGGCGGAAGGCCTGGAATGTGCTTCGGCGGCCGATATCGAGGGAGGCGGCAGATCGAGACGGACACGTCCGCCGGCCGGCTCGTCGTTTAGTCAAGTCCACTCCCAGCCTCGCCTTTAGCACCCGAGTTCGCTCGCTCGGGGATCACAATCGGCTCCCCTATCGCGGGAGCGATCGCACGGATGCCGGCGCCGTGACGCTCGAGCTTGCGCACGAACTCATGTGGGTCGGCTTGCTGACGGGTGTGCATCGGCACGGCGAGCCCCGGCTCGATCCGAAGAGCTGCCTCGACCGCCTCGTCGATGTCCATCGTGTACATCCCGCCGATCGGGAGGAAGGCTATGTCCAGATCGCCGAGCTCGCTCATCTCCGGGATGAGATCGGTGTCACCAGCATGGTAGACGCGCTTCCCGCCGCAGCTGATGACGTAACCGACGCTCTCGCCGCGAAGATGGTGCTTGTTCGTAGAAAGGCCCTCGGGGGTGTTGTAAGCGGGCACAACCTCGATGCCGACGCCCGCGACAGTGAGCTCGTCCCCCTCCGAAACCGGGTCGGCGTAGCCGCCGAGGCTGCTTGTGCACGGTGGCGGCGCGAGTACTCGCGTGTGCTCGTCGCGGAGCCGCTCGATCGTCGCCGGATTCATGTGATCGAAGTCGCCGTGCGTGATCAGGATCAGATCGGCCTTCTCCATCGGCTCAGGAAGACCGTCAACGCCGTCGGGCCCGCGCGAGAACTCGATCCTCTCCGGATGATTCTCGAAGAAACGATCGAGATACGAGGGGTCGACGTGAATCCTCGTCTGATCGCTCTCGATCAGTAGCCAGGAGTGTGGAAACAGCTTCAGGACCATGGTTCTAACGATCTCACCGACCAATTCGCTCTTTCGTCCTTACCCGCTCCGGCTCGAGTTCAAGCACCGACGACGAACTTTGATCTTCCACGAACGATAAGCGGGCCCTGCTCCGCCCGCGAAATGCATGCGTACGCCCTTGCTCTCCACTGGCTCAACGTTGTGCCTTTCCCCGTGGTCGGAATCGTCGACTTCGAGATCCCTAGCTCTCGCCGTCAGGGACTCGATACCCTGACCGACTAACTGCGAGGGCAGATGTGGAACACTTGCGGCGCGGGCGGTTAGCTCAGCTGGGAGAGCGCCTGCCTTACAAGCAGGAGGTCGCTGGTTCGAGACCGGCACCGCCCATCTCTTTCCGCCGAAAGTCCGCCCTCCTTCGGAGGGCATGACGACTTTCGGCGGCGAAAGAAGAACTGAGCCACAGCGACTCTGTCGCGTGTGTCTCACCTGTTGGGGACAGCGCGAGGTGAGCCGCGCCCGCCATGTCGGTCGCGGCGGTCGAGGCCGGAGACCGCGCTCCGCGATCCGGGCCGCGCGATCTGCACTGTCTCCTCCGACGTCGCACCGCCAGCGGCGCCCCGAGAGCGCGAGAGGCAATTATCATAGTCGGGCACATCCCTGAG
>PMZQ01000116.1:0-3475 GCA_003170155.1 Actinomycetota bacterium
GACGTCGTCTTCCTACCGCTGAAGTCGCTGCCGCCGATTCCGCCCTGCGAATAGCGGCGTTACGCCGTTTCGAGCTCGGACAGGCCGCGTTCTTCGATCTCGGTCTCGCGCATCTTGTACTTCTGAATCTTGCCGCTGATGGTCATCGGGAAGCTGTCGACGAAGCGAACGTAGCGCGGGACCTTGAAGCGGGCGATCTGACCGCGGCAGAAGTCCTTGACGCCCTTCCCGTTGAGCTCGGCGCCCTGGCGCTTGATGATCCAGGCGCAGACAGCCTCACCGAATTTCGGATCGGGGATCCCGATCACCTGCACGTCCACGATCGCCGGATGCGAGTAGAGGAACTCCTCGATCTCGCGCGGATAGATGTTCTCGCCGCCGCAGATGATCATGTCCTTGATCCGGCCGACGATGTTGACGTAGCCGTCGTCGTCCATAGTGGCCAGGTCGCCGGTGTGCATCCAGCGTGCCGCGTCGATCACGTCGCGGGTCGCCTCCTCGTCCTCCCAGTAGCCGAGCATGACCAGATAGCCGCGCGCGCAGAGCTCGCCTGTCTCGCCGCGGCGCAGCGTTCGCCCCGTCTCCGGATCGACGATCTTCACCTCGACGTGCGGGTGAACGGGCCCCACCGTTCCGACGCGCTTCTCGAGCGGGTCGTCGAGGCGGGTCTGAGTCGAGACCGGCGAGGTCTCGGTCATGCCGTAGCAGATCGTCACCTCGGGCATGTGCATGTCCGACTGGACGCGCTTCATCGTCTCGACCGGGCAGGGCGAGCCGGCCATGATGCCGGTGCGAAGCGAGGAGAAATCCGTCTTCTCGAACTCGGACGAGGCCAGCTCGGTGATGAACATCGTGGGCACGCCGTAAAGCGCGCTGCAGCGCTCGGCCTCGACCGTCTCCAGCACCTCTTTCGAGATGAAGCCCTCTCCGGGAATGACGATGCAGGCGCCGTGCGTGACGATCGCCATGTTGCCGAGCACCATGCCGAAGCAGTGGTAGAAGGGCACCGGCAGGCAGACGCGGTCGGCGGGCGTGTAGGCGAGCGTCTCTCCGATGAAGAAGCCGTTATTCAGGATGTTGTGGTGGGTGAGCGTGGCGCCTTTGGGGAAGCCGGTCGTGCCCGAGGTGTACTGGATGTTGATCGCGTCGTCGTAATCGAGCTCGTTCTCGCGTTCGGCCAGCGCCTCGGGGGAGACTTCGTTCGCCCGCTCCAGGAAGGCCTCCCAGCCCTCGCCGAGCACCACCGAGCGGGTCAGAGCGGGCGCCTCGGCCGCCTTGAGGAGCGCCCGGTAGTCAGCGTTGCGGAACCCCGGCGCCAGGATCAGCATGGTGCAGCCCGACTGGCGCAGCACGAACTCCAGCTCGTGCGCTCGGTAGGACGGATTGATGTTGACCATGATCGCGCCGATGCGTGCCGTGGCGAATTGGATGACCACCCACTCGGCCACGTTCGGTGCCCAGATGCCGACCCGATCGCCCTTCTGTACGCCATCGGCGATCAGGGCGCGGGCGCAGCGTTCGACCTGCTCGTCGATCTCCGCGTAGGTCCAGCGGATTCCCTGGTGCCGGGAGACGATCGCGTCGCGGTCGCCGTGGGCGGCGACGACGCTCGCCCACATCTGCCCGATCGTCTCGGCCCGGAGCGGGACGTTCGAAAGCCCTTGCGAGTAAGCCAGTTTCCTGTCGTCCATCGGTCGGCGCGAGTATCTCTCACGAGAACATTTCTTGCAACCCGGCCACCGCCGTGGGATCACTCGACGATCTCGATGCCGATCGCCAGCGCTAGAACGTCGGCCGCCAGCACCACATCGGGCCACGGCATTCTCACGCCGCGCAGACGCTCGGGGTTACCGACCTCGGCGAGCTTGCAGCCGCGGAGCTCACTCTCGACGAAGGTCACTCCCGCCAACCCGACTCCGGTGAGATCGCAATTGCTAAAGACGACCGAGGTTAGGCTGGCCGCGTAAAAGTCGGCCTCTTCGAGCCGGCAACTCTCGAAGCCGACGCGCAGGAGCTTGGCAAAGCGGAAGCTAGCGAGGTCGACGCGACAATCGGCGAAGACGACGTCCTCGAGCGATGCGTCACCCAGTGTCGCCCCGGTGAGCCGCACACCGCGAAACTCGGCGCGCTTCAGCGTTATTGAATCGGCGGCGACGTTCGCCCAGCTGCCACCGGCGACCGCAACATCACAAAGGCTCGCTCTCTGCAATCTCGCGCCCGTCAGCTCCGTCCGTTCGAGGCGGCTCTCGACCAGCCGTAGTCCCGTCGCTTCCCGCTCGCTCAGATCGAGACCGTCCAGGAGTCTGCCCTCCAGCTCGAGCCTCCGTAGCTCGACGGGAACCTTCTGCAGGCGATCGAGCTCGCCGGGCAGGTCAGGAGGTGTGGGAGATGAGGGCGCTCGTGACATCGGATATCGGGAGTCTCTGAAATGTCCTCGTTCGACGCATTGCGGCGCGACGGGTCCGGGCCTCCTAGCGCCCGGCGACCAGGAACGCCTGTCGCACGGTAGCGCGATCGTCTAGGACCGCGAGCAGGCAGTCGGCCGCGTCGACCCGGTCGATCGAACCCTTGGTCGTGACGGTGTGCCCGGCCTCGAGCGCCTGCTCGACGACCGGGCGGCCGGATTTTCCGGTTGCTCCGAGAACTGGAAGCTTTGAGCCGCTCATCCCTCGTGGTGTTGCCGTGTTCCCCCTTTTCATGTCCGGCTCGAGCCGCTCTGCTTTCGTGATCGCGTGCTGTGAGCGGAATTTGCACGAAATCGGCACATCGAGGAGCGCTTATTGGCCCGCCGGGACGGTACTTTGTGACGACCCCGCGGGCGGGTGGCTCGGTGGCGGGCGGAGTAAAGAAGTGCCGTCATGGGCCCATCCGGCAATTCTTCATTCCGCTTTACGCTTTCGGTCGGGGCGGCGGAACGTGACACCGTTCTCGCCGAGCCCACGACCGATGTAGCGTTCGCGAGCGTGGAACTCTCGACTGGCGCAGAGCTACGGATCTCGGGCGGCGACGGACTGCTGGCGGTGGTTTGCATGAACGGCGGTCAGAGCGCTGAGGTCGAAGGCACCTGGAGCGCCAGCGTCGAGTGGCTAGTGGCGAAGCTGATCCCACGTCTGCCCGAGGTTCGCTTCGCCGAGCTTCGCTACCGCGTCAAGTCCTGGCGCCGCCTTCCCTTGTGCGTCGAGGACGCCCGCGCCGCGATCGAGGCGGTCGGCGGCGAGCGGATATTCCTACTCGGCTTCTCGATGGGCGGAGCCGTGGCGATCGAGGCCGCCTCCGAGCCGTCGGTCGAGAAGGTCGTCGGCTTGGCGCCCTGGATTCCGCCCCAGCTGCCTCTCGAGGGTCTGCGTGGCCGCCGCTTCTCTGTCATCCACGGCAACCTCGACCGCTACTTCCCGGGCATCCCCGGCGTCTCTTCCCGCCATTCCCGCGCCGGCTTCGAGCGTGCCCGCACGCTCGGTGTCGAGGGCGACTACAC